>NZ_JBIWKX010000076.1:0-33343 GCF_044765885.1 Amycolatopsis sp. NPDC102389 | reverse complement strand
AACCGAGCAGTACGCTACCAACCACTCAACACCAAACTGTCCGACAAGTCCTGAAACACATCTGTCCGTGAGGTCCTGAAACAGCACATGGGGTTAGAACCCCACTTGCCACTCACGACCTCCGCGCGAAGATGCGCAAAGTTCCCAAATCAGTCACTTTAAGCTGGGGAAGTGTCCTTTGTAGACATCCAGGACCGCGCTGACCTTCTCCGGCAAGCTCGCTCCCGCCGGCCAGGCCATCGCGCCACCTTTGCCCTATCCCTCAGTGGAACCGTCCTCACCACTCACGAGACCCAAAGCGGATCAGGCCTGCTCGTCCCGCCACTGGATCCAGGACCGCAGCTTGTCGAGGTTGTAGTCCGGTCCGCCGGTCGCCACGGTGAACAGCGAGACACCCAGCTCCAGCAGCTTCGGGCCCAGCTCCTCGGGCTCGCCCTCGACGGCGACCGAACGCTCGATCTCCTTCGGGTCCCGCCCGACGTCGGCGCAGTGCTGGTCGAGGATCTTGACCTTGCGCTCCACGACCTCCGGATCGCCGAAGCCGTGCCAGATGTCGGCGTGCTTCGCGACCAGGCGCAGCGTCTTCTTCTCGCCGCCGCCCCCGATCAGCACCGGGATCTTGCGGGTCGGCGCCGGGTTGAGCTTGCCGAACCGGCTCTCGATCCGCGGGAGCGCCTCGGCGAGATTGTCGAGCCGCCCGCCCGCGGTGCCGAACTCGTAGCCGTACTCGTCGTAGTCCTTCTCGAACCAGCCGGAGCCGATGCCGAGGATCAGCCGTCCGTCGGAGATGTGGTCGACGGTGCGGGCCATGTCGGCGAGCAGCTCGGGGTTGCGGTAACTGTTGCACGTCACCAGCGCGCCGATCTCGACCCGCGACGTCGATTCCGCCCAGGCGCCCAGCATGGTCCAGCACTCGTAGTGCAGTCCCTCGGGCTCGCCGTAGAGCGGATAGAAGTGGTCCCAGTTGAAGACGATGTCCACACCAAGGTCTTCGGCCTCCGAAGCCGCCCGGCGGATCGCCTTGTACTCGGCGTGCTGCGGCTGCAGCTGGACGCCGATCCGGATCTTCCTGTTCGAAGCAGTGGTCATATCCGCACCCTAAGCCTGGAGTTGCTCCACGCGCTCGCCAACAGCTTCGGCAGAGCGACGCCCAGCCGGCGACGGCGCGGGACGACCGCGCGGGTGTTCAGCACGTCGTAACCCAGGGCCGCGATCTCGTCGAGAATGCCTTCGTAGAGCACGAGCGCGGTCCGCACGCAGTCGCGGGATTCCTCACGCAGCAACGGGATTCCCGCTTCGGCGCGGCGGTACACCGCCCGGTTGCGCGCCACCGCGACGGCGAGCGCGCGCCGCACGCGCCGGTCGGGCAGCCCGCGGGCACGGGACCATTCGAGGAGTTCGCGGTCGACGCCGAACGCGGCCAGTTCCTCCGTCGGCAGGTACAGCCTGCCCCGGTCGAGATCCTCGCCGACATCGCGCAGGAAGTTGGTCAGCTGGAACGCCTCGCCCAGCGCGGCCGCGTCCGGCGCGGCCTCGGCGACCGGGACGACCGTGCCGAAGACGGGCAGCATCTGCAGGCCGATCACCTCGGCCGAGCCGTGGATGTACTCCTGGAGATCGGCGTAGGTCGCGTACTCGGTGATCTTGAGGTCCATCGCCATGGACCGCAGGAACGCGTCGAACAGTTCGCGGTCGAGGTCGTGGCGCCGCACGGTGTCGGCGAGCGCGGTCAGCACCGGATCGGTGGGCGTGCCGCCGTCGAAGACCCGCGCGACCATGACGGCGACCTCGTCCAGCGCGACCGCCGGATCGGTGCCGGGCGCGGGGTTGTCGACCACTTCGTCGGCCATCCGCGCGAAGCCGTACAGCGCGTGCGCGAACGGCCGCGTGCGCGCCGGCAGCAGCCGGGTCGCGAGGAAGAAGGTGCGGCCGTGGTGCGCGTTGATGCGGCGGCATGCGGTGTACGCGGCCCGCAACGACGGCTCGGTGATCCCCGCGGCGTCGAGTTCGTTCATCGGCCGGTGACCCTTCCCGCCGCGAGCCTGCCCGAGATCACCACCGGCGGGATGCCGACGCCGGGGGTGGTCCCGCAGCCCGCCAGTACGACGTTTTCCGCCGCTCGCATCAGGTTCCCCGGCCGGAACGGGCCGGTCTGGGCGAAGGTGTGCGCGAGCGAGAACGGCGTACCCGCGGTGAGCCCGCGCCGCGCCCAGCCCTCCGGGGTGATCATCTCGTCGACGGCGAAGTCGTCCGCGAACCCAGTGAGGCCACGCTTTTCCAGTGTGCGCAGGAGTTCCGTGCGATAGGCGGACCCGACCCGGCCCCAGTCGATCTTGCCGCGACGCAGGTTCGGCGCCGGGGCCAGCACCGAGATCACCTGGTCGCCGCCGGGGGCGAGGCCCGGTTCGGTCGCGGTCGGCCGGGTCACCAGCAGCGAAGGATCGCTCATCAGCTTGCCTTCGCGGATGATCTCCGAGAACGTCTTCTCCCAGGCGTGGCCGAAGAAAATGGTGTGGTGGCCCAAATCCGGCCAGGTTTTCGGCGCGTGCCCGTGCAGCACGACGGCCGACGGCGAGTACCGCAGCGGCAGCGGCCGCCGGGGGCGGGCGCCGAGCAGCCGGTACGCGGTGCCGAGTTCGGTCGCGAGAACCACGGTGTCGCAAGGGATCCGCTCACCCGTGCGCGTCCGCACCGCGCGCACCCGGGAGGAAACCCTTTCCAGCCAAGCGGCTTCGGTGCCGAAGCGCAGTTCGGCTCCGGCGCGTTCGGCCGCGTTCGCCATCGCCCGCGCGATCTCGCCCATCCCGCCCGACGGGTAGTAGACCCCGCCGACGGTGTCCATATAGGAGATGACGCCGTACGCGCCGATCGCGCGCGCCGGATCGAGTCCCGCGTAGAGCGCTTGGAAGGAGAACAGGCGGCGCACCCGGTCGTCGCGCAGGAAACCGCCGATCTTCGGGCCGAGCCGGCCGAAACCGCCCAGTGCGGCCAGTTTCGCCAGCTCCGGGCGCACGAGATCGAGCGGGGAGTCGAAGTTCGCGCCGATGAAGTGGTCTTTCTGCACCGCGTACAGCTCGGTCAGCCAGCGGCGGAGCCGCCGGTAGCCCTCGGCCTCGGCCGGACCGGCAGCCTCGCGGATCTCGGCCTCCATCGCCGCCGCTTCGGTGTGCACGGCGATCGTGCTGCCGTCGGCGAACCTCGCGCGGTAGGCCGGATCGAGCCGGGTCAGTGTCAGGTTGTCCGCCAGTGATTCGCCGACCGCCGAGAAGGCCTCGTCGAGCAGTTCCGGCATGGTCAGCACGCTGGCGCCGGTGTCGACGGTGTTACCGCCGAAATCCGCCTGCCCGGCCCTGCCGCCGGGGCCTTTGTCCTGCTCCAGCAGGGTCACCCGGCGTCCGGCGCCGAGCAGGTGCAGAGTCGCCGACAGCCCGGCGAGCCCGCCACCGATCACCACCACGTGGTCACTCGGACCGGTGACAGTGCGCATCAGTACGTCCGCTGGGTCGCCTTGACGACCAGCCCGGTCAGCGCGGCGGGAGCGGGCTCGGCCAGGTGAGCGCGGTCCAGCGCCGCCATCGCGGAGTCGGTGAGCTCGTCGATGCGGCGTTCCACCGCGTCGACGGCGCCGACGTCCTGCAGCGCCTCGCGCACGGTCTCGACGGCGTCTTCGGACAGGTGCGCGTCGCCGATGGCGTCGGAGATGACCTTCGCCGCCGCGTCCTTGCCCTGTTCGGCCGCGCGCTGGAGACCCAGCGCGACCAGCAGCGTCCGCTTGCCCTCGCGAAGGTCGTCGCCCGCGGGTTTGCCGGTGACCGACGGGTCGCCGAACACGCCGAGCAGATCGTCCCGCAGCTGGAACGCCACGCCGACCTCGTCGCCGAACTCGCGCAGCGTCGCGATCAGGGCGTCGTCGGCGCCGCCGAGCGCCGCACCGAGGTGCAGCGGGCGCTGGACGGTGTACGCGGCCGTCTTGAGCTTGCAGATGTGCAGCGCCGCCTCGGGGGAGGCGTCGCCGGTGGCCTGGGTGCGGACGTCGAGGTACTGACCGGCGAGCACCTCGGTGCGCATCGCGCGCCACGCCGGCCGCGCCGCCGCGAGGGCCGCGGGCGGGAGCGGGGCCTCGCCGAACATGTCGTCGGCCCAGGCCAGCGCGAGGTCGCCGACCAGGACGGCGGTCGCGAGCCCGAACGTGCTCGGCGAACCCAGCCAGCCGCTGTCGGCGTGCAGTTTCGCGCCCGCGATGTGCACCGTCGGCGAGCCGCGGCGCGAATCGGAGGAGTCGATGAGGTCGTCGTGGATCAGCGCGCACGCCTGGATCAGCTCCAGGCTCGCCACCGCCTGCAGCACGCCTTCGACGTCCGGCCCCGCCGGATCGCCACCCGCGCCGCGCCAGCCCCACCAGGCGAACGTCGGGCGCAGGCGTTTGCCGCCGCCCAGCACGAACCCGGCCAGCGCGTCGATCCCGACGCCGACGACCGGTTCGGTGCGGCGGATCTCGGCACCGGCGCGCTCGAGGAATCCGGCCAGCGCCCGCTCGACGTGGGCGGGCAGATCGGCGTCGTAGGCGGACGTGTCCATGAGCACATCCTCCGGGAAGCGCGTCCCCATGACCCAGTCGGGTGCCTTCGAATGTGGCGAAAGAGACGTCAGCCGCGGGTCTTGTCGTAGTGCCGCTTCGCCCGCGCCCGGTTCCCGCAGTCCGACGAACTGCACCAGCGCCGCGAGCGGTTGCGCGTGTGGTCGGTGAAGACCCAGCCGCAGCCCGGCCCTTCGCACTCCCGGATCCGTTCCAGCTCCCCGGACCGGAGCAGGTCCTCGGCCGAAAGCGCGAGGAAGTGCGGCAGCGCGTCGCCGGTCGTCGGCGGCACCACCCACCGCAGCGGCAAGGACGGCGCGAGTTCGGCGTGCCGGTACGCCGCCAGTAGCGGCTTGCGCAACGCCGTGACGTCCGGCGGATCCGACACGAGGACGCGATACAGCGTCTCGCGGAAGGCTTTCACCGTCTCCAGGACGGCCTCGGAGATCTCCAGCCGTTCGGTGCCCGCGCCCACCAGGACCACCCATTCGGACAGCCGTTCCGGAGTCGAAAGCCGGTCTTCCCGCCGAGCCGGATCGCGCCGCCAGGAAACGGTGTTGACCAGGTCCAACGGCACGCTTCCGCCGATGCTGTCGTACCCGTCCCAATGGCCGTCCACAGATCCTCCTAATGGTCAAACTCAGTTTAGCTTGTTAGAGTCGGCTATATGACAACGCTCCGGCGGAACTATCTGGCCGGCGCCCGTGTCGGGCTCGGGCTGGGTGCCGCGACCTTCGTCCTCGGCGTCACCTTCGGCGCGTACGGCCAGACCCTCGGCTGGGGGATCGCCGCCCCGATCGTCGCGTCGATCGTGGTGTTCTCCGGCTCGGCCCAGTTCGCGATGGCCACCGCGCTCGCGGGCGGCGGCAACCTCGCCGTCGCGGTCGGTGCCGCGGCCCTGATCAACGCCCGGTTCCTGCCGATGGGCGCCGCGGTCGCCGCGGATCTGCGCGGCGGACGGCTGCGGCGCGCGTGGGAGGGTCAGGCCGTCGTCGACGGTTCGTGGGTGGCCGCCCATCTCGGCGGAGGACGGTTCGACCGCGAAAAACTCATCGGCTGCACGCTCGTCCAGCTGCCCGCGTGGGTGCTGGGGACGGTGCTCGGTGTTCTGGCCGCGCCGCCACCGGACGTCGTCTCGCGGTTCGGGCTCGACGTCGTGTTCCCCGGCTTCTTCCTGGTCCTGCTCATCGACGAGCTCCGGCGTTCGAGGCAGGCGGCGCTGACCGCGGCGCTCGCCGCCTGCCTCGCCGGGATCCTGGTGCTGTTCGTCCCGGTCGGGCTCGCGCTGATCGGCGCTTCGGCCGCCGCGCTGCTGGGCTTGGGGGTGCGGCGATGACGCTCTGGCTCGCCATCGTCGCCGTGGCGCTGGTCAGTATCGGGTTCAAGGCGGCGGGCCCGGTCCTGCTCGGCGACCGGACGCTGCCGCCGCGGCTCGCGGGCGTGATCGCGTTGCTGGCACCCGCGCTGCTGGCCGGGCTCGTGCTCACGGACGTGACCGGTCCGGCCTGGTCCGGGTTCGACTGGACGCTGTGCGCGGGACTGGCCGCGATCGCGGTGACCTACGCGCTGCGCGTGCCGGCGCTCGCCGCGATCCTCTGTGGGGTCGTCGTCACCGCGGTGCTCAGGTTCCTGGTCTAGCTCCAGAACGGTCCGGTCAGCCCCGCCTGTTTGAAGTACGCGGCCGCGGCGGCCGGATCCCGGCGGGTGTAGCCGTGGTCGAGCCTGCCGTCGTACCAGCCGGCCGCGAGCCGCCACAGCGTCGCCAGATCCATGACGTAACCCTTGTCCTGTCCCGTTTCCGTCAGCCATTCGTCCACACAGGACTCATCGCAGAACAGGCGCTGGTTGCCGCAGGTGTGCACGACGTCGTCCCACATCCGGGCCGCCGGGACCAGGAAATGCGCGACCAGATCGCCCTTCGGCGGCACCTGGTCGTTCACCATCAGCGCCTTGGGCTCGCCGCAGCCGCGGCAGCGGGTGGACACCAGCACCTCGGGTTCGGCCTTGACCAGATGGGGGATCGCGAACGCGTCCCACGCGCAGCCGCCCCACCACAGCGTGCGCTCGCCCATCACGGAGAACCCGAGCGGGATCGCCGCGAACGGATGGGCCAGCACGACGTGTTCGCAGTCGTCGAGCACGAGATGCCGTCGCTCCGCGAGCCGGTGCAGTGCCTGTTTCGCCACCGCGAGTGAGCCGTGGGCGGCGTCGGCCAGTTCCGGGGCCGTCGGCGGCCTCCCGTGCTCGGCGAACGCGCGGTACACCGCCACGCGGACGTCCTCATCCCAGCTGGTGTCGGTTTCGGCGCTCATGGCGGCTCCCTGTGCTCGTCACCGAGTCTCCCCAGGTCGGCTCGACTCGGCAACCGCTCCGCGTGGTCGAAGTCGCCTGTCCATAGCCTGAGAGGGGGCTCCCAGCCAGCGGACTTGCCCCCTTAACATGGCGGTATGACGTCGGTGGTCGAGCGGTTGCAGGGTGATGGACCCGTGTTCTCCATCGAGTTCTTCCCGCCTCGCGACGCGGCCGACGAGGCCGTGCTGTGGAAGTCGATCCGGGAGCTCGAGCCGCTGGACCCGGCGTACATGTCGATCACCTACGGCGCCGGCGGCTCCAGCCGGGACGGCACGATCCGCAGTATCGCCCGCGTCGCCACCGAAACCACGCTGGTGCCGATGGCGCACCTCACCGCCGTGAACCACTCGGTCGCGGAACTGCGCAACGTCATCGGCTGGTACGCCGCCGTCGGCGTGCGGAACATCCTCGCGCTGCGGGGAGACCCGCCGGGCGACGTCTACGGCGACTGGGTCCCGCATCCGGACGGGCTGAATTACGCCGAGGAACTCGTCGAACTGGTGCGTTCGCTCGGCGACTTCTGCGTCGGCGTGTCGGCCTTCCCGTACGGCCACCCGCGGTCGGCGAACCTCGAAGCCGACACCGAGTACCTCGTGCGCAAGCTCCGCGCGGGCGCGGATTTCGCGATCGCGCAGCTGTTCTTCGAGCCGGAGGACTTCCTCCGCCTGCGGGACCGGGTGGCGGCCACCGGCTGCGAGGCGCTGGTCATCCCCGGCATCATGCCGCTGACCACGCCGCGGACGCTGCACACGTCCATCAAGCTGTCCGGCGCGCCCGCCCCGCGGCGGCTGCTGGACCGGCTCGAACCGCTGGCCGGCGACCCGAAGGCCTTCCGCGCCGAAGGTATCGACGCGGTGACCGAACTGTGCGAGCGGCTCATCGCGGAAGGCGTCCCCGACCTGCACTTCTACACGTTCAACCGGTCCAAGGCCACGCGTGAAGTGGTCAGCAGGCTCGGGCTCGTCCCCGCCCGCGCGTAACTCCGTACCGAAGTCGCCCGCGGTGCCGGTAGCGTGCCGGGCATGGCTTCAACCGCGCGAAGTGTGCACCAGATCTGTGACCGGTACGTAGACGAGTACGCCGCGGCCGACCCGGTCGCCGCGACGACGTTCGGCATCTCCGGATACGACGACCAGCTGACCGACTACTCGCCGGCCGGGCACGCGGCCAGGGCCGCCATCGCCGCGCGCGCACTGGCCGAGATCACCGCGGCCGAACCGGGTGACGACGGCGAACGCGCGGCCAAGGCGGTGTTCAGCGAGCGGATCGCGCTGAACCTCGAGATCCACGAAGCCGGCCTCGACATCGCGGCGCTGAACGTGATCGAAAGCCCCGTACAGGAACTGCGGATGGTCTTCGACCTCATGCCCACCGACACCGCGGAGGACTGGGCGACGATCGCCGCCCGGATGGCGAAGGTGCCCGAAGCGCTCGACGGTCTCCGCGCCTCGCTGCTCGCGGCCGCGGACGCGGGCCGGGTCGCGGCGTTGCGCCAGGTCCGCAAGGTCGCCGAGCAGGCCGAGACCTGGGCCGGGCTCAAGGAGGACACCGGGTACTTCGAGACGCTGGCCTCGGGAGCGAAGGACGTCGACGAGAAGCTCCGTGCGGAACTCGGCCAGGCCGCACACGCGGCTCAAGAGGCGTACGCGGAGTTCGCCGGTTTCCTCCGCGCGGAACTCGCCCCGCTGGCGCCGGTCAAGGACGCCGTCGGCGCCGAGGTCTACCAGCTGTGGTCCCGGCTGTTCACCGGCGCCACCTTCGACCTGGACGAGGCCTACGCCTGGGGCTGGGCCGAATTCACCCGCATCGAGACGGAGATGCGCGAGGTCGCCGGCCGGATCAAACCCGGCGCCACCCTCGCCGAGGCGGCCGCCGTCCTCGACGCCGACCCCAAGTACGTCGTCCGCGGCCGGGCGGAATTCCAGGCCTGGATGCAGAATCTGTCCGACAACGCGCTGAAGTCGTTGCGCGGCAAGCACTTCGACATCTCCGACCGGGTGATGGCGCTGGAGTGCAAGATCGCCCCGCCCGGTGGCACCGTCGGCGCGTACTACACCGGCCCGAGCGAGGACTTCTCCCGCCCCGGCCGCATGTGGTGGTCGCTGCCGCAGGGCCGGGACGAGTTCACCACCTGGCGCGAGGTCAGCACCGTCTACCACGAGGGCGCGCCGGGCCACCACCTGCAGATCGCGACCGCGGTCGACCAGTCGGAATCGCTCAACAAGTACCAGCGGCTGCTGGCGTTCACCTCCGGGCACGCCGAGGGCTGGGCGCTGTACTCCGAGCGGCTCATGGAGGACCTCGGGTTCCTCGCCGACGACGGCGAACTGCTCGGCATGCTGTCCGAGCAGCTGTTCCGCGCCGCGCGCGTGATCGTCGACATCGGCATGCACCTGGAACTGGAGATCCCGGCGGGCACCGGCTTCCACGAGGGCGAGCGGTGGACGCCCGAACTGGGCCTGGAGTTCATGCTCACCCGGACCGTCACCGACCCGGCTCACGTGCACGACGAGATCGACCGCTACCTGGGCTGGCCGGGGCAGGCGCCGTCGTACAAGCTCGGCGAACGTCTCTGGCTCGCCGCCCGCGACGAGGCCCGCGCGCGGCAGGGCGACGCTTTCGACATCAAGCAGTTCCACACGCGGGCGCTGGAGCTCGGCGGGATGGGGCTGGACACGCTGCGGGAGATGCTGGCGGCGCTGGACTGAGCCGTCCGCACAAGACGAGGCGAAGGACGCTTTCACCGCGTCGCATGCGGGGAAAGCGTCCTTCGGCAATTCACGTGCCCCGCCCCCGGAGCCTTGATACGTTCCTCTCGTGCACCGGATCTTTCTCGTCACCCCACCCCCCGCCTCCTGAGCGGGGTGTCTCCGGCCGCGCGGCGTTCCCGCCGCCCGGCCGTTCCGTGGTGCGCTGAAGTGCACTGAAGCACCCCGCGTCGTCGACGTCCTTTCCGACCGACACAGACGCAGGAGCGTTTCCCCATGTCCGTTGCCGTACCCACGCGCGCCCGATCGTCGGCCGCGCTCGTCCTCGCCGGGGTCCTCTGGGGGACCGGCGGCCTCGCCGGCTCCCTGCTCGCCGCCCGCGCGGGGCTCCATCCACTGAGCGTCGCCGCGTACCGGCTGCTCATCGGTGGCGTGATCGCCACCGGCTACCTCTGGCTCACCGGAGGCCTTCGCGGCCTTCCTCGCACGGCACCGGTCCGCCGTCGGCTGCTGACGGTCGGCGGGTTGTTCGCCCTGTTCCAGACCAGCTACTTCGTCTCGGTCTCGCTGAGTTCCGTGAGCGTCGCGACGATGACCACCATCGGCAGCGCGCCGGTCCTGCTCGCCGTCGTGACGGTCGTCAGAACCCGCCGCCTGCCCGGAGCGTGGACGGCGGTGTCCCTGGCCGGATCCCTCATCGGGCTCGCGCTGCTGCAGTGGACGCCAGGGCAAGAGGTCAACGTCGCCGGAGTGCTGTTCGCCCTGCTCGCCGCGGCCGGTTTCGCCGCGCTGACGCTGGTGACCGCGACCCGCGTCGAGGGCTTGGATCCCTTGCCCACCACGGCTTTCGGCTGCCTGATCGGCGGCGCCGCGCTCACTCCCGCCGCCCTGTGGTTCGGGATGGCCGTGCCGGTGCAGGCCGATGTGCTCGCGCTCGTCCTCTACTTCGGCGTCGTGCCCACGGCGCTGGCGTACGCCGCGTACTTCCGCGGTCTCGAGAGCGCGCATCCCGTACTGGCCGCGCTGTCCGCCCTGCTCGAACCGCTGACCGCCGCGCTGCTCTCCATGGTCGTGCTCGGAGAACGGCTCGGCGCCGTGGGCTGGTGCGGCGCGGTGGTGCTCATCGCCGCGCTCGCCATCGCCTATTCGAAGCCCTAGAGCGGCAAGGTCCGGCCGAGGATCGCGAACGGCCGCGGATCCCCGGCGAAGTGGTAGTCCCGCAGCACATCGACGAATCCGACGCGCCGGTACAGGTTCCAGGCCCGGCTGGTGCCTTCCGGCGTGGAAAGGAGGACGTGGGCGCTGGGCACGCCGTCGAGCAGCCGTCGCAGGAGGTCCTCGCCGATCCGCTTCCCCTGGCTTTCGGGGCTGACGTGGATCTCGGTGAGCTCGAAGTAGTCGGACATCCAGTGCTCGGCGGCGGCCTGGCCGTCACGACGGGTCAGGCCGTGGCGGACCTGCTCGTGCCACCACTGGCCGCCGCGGCCCTTGTAGCCGTAGGCGAGCCCGAGCAGGACACCGTCCGCGTCGAGCGCGGCCATGCAGCGCCAGCCTTCGCGCAGCGCGTGCGTGAGCCACATCGGCGCGCGTTGCTCCGCGGTGCCTTCGGGGTAGCGCATGGCGTTGACGTAGATGGTCAGCGCCTCGGGGAGGCGGGCACGGAACTCGTCCGCGGACAGCTGGACGTAGCGGGTGCATTCCGAGGACATCGCGGTCACGGGCGCCCATCCTGCCCGTCGCCCGCGACGTCCGCGGGAGTGCCCCCGGTCAGCGCGACGAGGCCGTCGAACGTCGTGGGGTACACCGACTTCGGATGCCCGGCGGCCGCCCAGACGACTTCGTGAGCGCGTAACGCGGTGTCGACGAGGGTGGTCAACGCCTTCGGGTGACCGACCGGGGCGACGCCGCCGATCGGCTGCCCGGTGTGGGCGCGGACGAAATCCGCGTCCGCCTTGCCGATCTCGTCGGCGCCGGTCAGCGAGGCCAGCAGGCCGGTGTCGGCGCGGTGCGCGCCCGACGTCAGTGCGAGCAGGGCCGTTTCGGTGTCGCCGGTGCGGCTTCGGAAGACGAGGCTGTTCGCGATCGCGCCGACCTCGACACCGAGCGCTTCGGCGGCCTGTGCGGCCGTACGGACTTCGGCGGGGAGGATCCGGATCCCGTCCGCGGCGGCCTGCTGGCCCGCCTCGGCGAGCGCGGCCGCGACCTTGGCCACCGAGGGATGACCGGGCTGGTCGATGGTGCTCATGCGCCTATGAGATCACGTGTCCGATGCCGTGTCCCGCACCACATGCGGCGATCACCCCGCTACGGGGTTGAGGAACGGGCGGTTCGGGGTTACATTGGACTTGTTCGAACAGACGTTCGACATTCGGTGAGCGCGCACCGGTAGGTGCCCGGCGCGGGGGCGGGGGAAGCGCCTCGGCGCCGGGCACCGGCCGGCGCTCACGTACAGGAGGAGGGTCGTCATGTCCGTTTCGGTCGTGTCCCCTGACGAAGCCGAGAGGCCGGGGGGCACCGCGCAGCCCGCCCTGCCGATGTCGTTGCGCCCGCCGGCACCACCCGCGGCGGTCTCCTTGTACGCGCAGGCGAGGCGGGGTCTCGCCGAAGCAGAGCGGGAAAACGATCCCGCGGAGCGGTTCATCGGGGCTTATCTCGCCGCGCTCCGGGGCGCGGCGGCGGTGCTGGAGGCCCGCGGCCGTCCGCACCGGGGCCGTGCCCGGCCGGCGAGCGGCTGGGTGCTGCTCGACTCGGTCGCACCCGAGCTGAAGGAATGGGCGGCGTTCTTCGCGGCCAATTCGGCGACGCGGGCCGCCGCGCAGGCGGGCATCACCGGCAAGGTCACCGTCGAACTCGCGGACGAGCTGACGAAGGCCGCCACGGTGTTCCTGGAACTCGTCCGGCGGGTGGTGCACGGGCTGCCGATGGGTGATTCGGCGCATGTCGCCTGAACCACCACGGAGAGGGGGTGCCCGATGGCCGGGCAGGCCATGATCGACCAGGGCAGGTTCCTGGAGGTGATCGGCGCCGAAACCGAGCTGATGGCTCAGGTGGCGCATACCGCGTCCGCCGACGCGCCGGTCCCGACCTGCCCCGGCTGGACGCTCGGCGAGGTCCTCCGGCATGTGGGCAGCGTGTACCGGGTCACCCGCCGCTGGATCACCGACGGGCGGCGTCCCGAACAGTGGCAGCGCAAGCCGGGGCCGCTGCAATCGCTGGAGGAGTACTTCCGGGAGGGCCGGGACGAGCTCGTCGCCGAACTGTCCGCCCACGATCCGGACGAGCTGGCGCCGACCTGGTGGCCCGCGGACCGCACCTACGGGTTCTGGCGGCGGCGGATGGCGCACGAGACGACGATCCACCGGATCGACGCGGAGAGCGCGGCCGGCCGGGAAGTGTCGGAGATCCCCGAAGACGTGGCCGTCGACGGGATCGACGAGGCGCTGGTGCTCTGGTTCGGCCAGCGGCTGCCGTTGCTGGGACTGTCCGGTACCAAGACCGGATCGGTCGGCGTGCGCACCGCGGGCCACACCTGGATCGCCAGGGCCGGGCCCACGGAAACGGTCGCCTGGCGGTGCTCGGCCGAGGAGGCCGGGCGCGCGGACGATCTGATCACCGGGAAGCCGGACAAGATCTACCGCTGGCTCTGGGGCCGGGCGGGTCCGACGGCGGTGACGGTCAGCGGAGACCAGGACATGGCGGGACAACTCTGGGCCCTTCTGCGGCTCGCGACCCGATGACCGGTCGGTGGGGAAGCCAAACCGGTCAGAAATGTCGGTGGTGCCGTCTAGGTTCATCAGGGTGACAACGCACCTGGTGAACCTGGTCTTCGACTCGGCCCTTCCCAGGGATCTGGCGGGTTTCTGGGAAGGGCTGTTCAGCTGGGACGCCCCGTTCGAACCGGCGTTCCGCTCCGAGGCGGGGCCGAAACGGGGCAAGAACCGGCAGCACCTGGATCTGGCGAGCCGTTCGCCCGGGCACCAGGCCGAACTGGTGGACCGTGCGCTGTCCCTCGGCGCACGGCATATCGACATCGGCCAGGGGCCGCCGGAGGAGAAACGGGTGCCGTGGGTGGTGCTCGCGGACCCCGAGGGCAACGAGTTCTGCGTCCTCGAGCCCCGCGAGCAGTACGAGGGCACGGGAGCGATCGCCTCGGTCGTCGTCGACGCCCTCGACCCGGAGCGGCTCGCGCGGTTCTGGGCGGCCGCGCTGGGCTGGGAGATCGGCGTCCGGGACGAGACGATCGTCGGTCTGCGGCCACCGGACGGCCGCGGCCCGTGGATCGAGTTCCTCGCCACGAACGAGGAGAAGCGGCACAGGAACCGGCTGTGGTTCGAGATCGCGCCACGCCCGCGCGGGAGCCGGGCGGCCGAAGTCCGGCGCCTGCGGGAGCTCGGCGCGACAGGGCGGGGCGGAGAGGCCATGGTGGATCCGGAGGGCAACGAGTTCAGCGTGCTCACGCCCCGCTGACGGACACCGAGTGTTTCGCCCGGGTTGCGCGTCGGCGTCGAACGCTGACCTGAGCGAAACACCCGCGCCGTGGGCAGGCAACAACCGGCCGGGACCGTTGAGGTCATGGAGACCTATCGAGTCCGGCCCACCTTGGTCCAGCCCGGCGAAGAGGCGACGGCCGCGTCGGCCTGGCGTGTCCGGATCCGCGTGGACGACCGGCCCGGCACCCTGGCCAGGATCGCGATCCGGCTGGCCGACCTCGAGTGCAACATCCTCGCGCTGTCGGTGCTCCCGGTGCCCGGCGGCGTGCTCGACGAGATCGTCCTGCGGCCTGCCACCGGGCTGCCGCGGCAACTGCTCGTCGATGCGATCCGAGACGAAGGCTGCGAATGCTCCGCCGTCGTCGACGCGGATCTGGCGGAACTGGTCGACCCGGCCACCGCGACGCTCACCGCGGCCAAGCGAGCCGTCGAGGAACCCGGTGGCCTCGCGGAGGTGCTCCGCGGTGTCCTGGCGGCCGACGTCGTCACGAAGGTCCCGTCGATCGAGTCGAACCCGGCCCGCACGGAAGGCGGGCACCGGGCGGTGTTCCCCGCCGGGGACGGTGCCGCGTTCGTCGCGCGCCGCCGGTGGTCGCCGTTCGTCGAACTGGAGCTGAGCCGTGCCGTCGCGCTGACCGGCCTGATCGCCGCCGTCCGTGACAACGTGACCGGTCCGATCGTGCTCGACCGGACCGACGGCGCCGCGGTCGTCCTGCGCAAGGGCGTTCCCGGTGACGCGGAAGCGGTGTCCGCGCTCCACCAGAGATGCTCGATGACCACGCTCTTCCACCGCTATCACACCGGAATGCGCGCCGTGCCGCGTCGCTGGCTGCACCGGCTCCTGATGCCGCCGCGCGGGATCAGCCTGCTCGCGGTCTGCGGCCGCGACGTGATCGGCCTCGGCCAGCTGATCCCGTCGGCCGACGGCGGCGCGGCCGAAGTCTCGCTCCTGGTCGAGGATTCCTGGCAGCGCCAGGGCATCGGGACGGCTTTACTGGCCCGGCTCGCCACGCTCGCCCTGGCCAAGGGGGAGCGCGAACTCGCCGCCGTCTGCCTGCCCGGCGACGACTCCCTCTACCGCACCGCCGTCCGCGTGGGACTCCGCCCCGAACGCGTCACCGACGACTCCGGCACCCTGCGCTTCACGCTTCCCGACCCCCGCGTTTAGTCCTCTGAATGCGGTAGTCCGGGTTACCGGTTCCAGAACCAGTCTTTGCCGCGGGCCTCGCCCAGCGCTCGCTTCTTGCGTTCGGGAGTGAGCCGCTCCAGGTACAGCTTCCCGTCGAGGTGATCGGTCTCGTGCTGCAGGCACTGGGCGAGCACGTCGACCCCTTCGACCTCGACGGGCTCGTTGCGCAGGTCGACACCGCGCACCACGGCGTGCTTCGCGCGGACGACCGGGAACCACAGCTCCGGCACTGACAGGCAGCCCTCGCCGATCTCGTGGGTCTCTTCGGACAGTTCGACGATCTCGGGGTTGATCACGTACCCGCTCAGCCCGCCGACGTCGTAGCTGAACACCCTCAGCCCGACCCCGATCTGCGGTGCCGCGAGCCCCGCGCGCCCGGCCGGTTTCACCCCGTCCATCAGATCGGTCACCAGCGACTCGATCTTCTTGTCGAATGTCGTGACCGGGTCGCATACGGTCTTGAGCACGGGATCCCCGAAATAGCGCAGGTCGCGCATCACCATGTTCGAACGTCCTTCTCCGCAGGTCTGAGCGGTGATTCTAGGCCCGCAGGCGCAGCCCCTTGGGAGTCGCCCGGAAACCCGCCTCCTGGAGGACGGCCGAAAGCTCCGAGGTGAGCGCCACCTCGCCGTCGGCCTTCTGCACCGCGAGCTGCCCGAGCCAGCCCTCCCGTACCGCCGTGGACAGGGCCCGCGCGGCCGACCGCAGCGTTTCCTGATCCTCGGTGAAGCTCAGCAGCGACCGGCCGCCTCGCTCCACGTACATCGCCGGGACACCGTCCACGAGCACGGCCAGCGCGCCCGCTTTCCTTGCCGGACGGTGCTTCGTGTCGCCCGTCGCGGCGGGCCACGGCAACGCGGCACCGTAGGGCTGGGCCGGGTCGGCGGCGGCGAGCACGACGGCGCCTTCGGTGGTCGTGCGCTGGTTCCCGGACTGCGCGCGCAGCCTGTCGACGGCCCCCTTCGCCGCGAACTGCGCCGCGCCGAGGCCTTCGACCACATACCCCCGGACGACCTGGCCCGAATCCTCCATACCGCGCAAAACCTTGTAGATCCCGGAAAAACCGCCCGTCACGCGTTCGGTGTCGAGAGCTCCGCGGGTGAGGACGCCGTGCCGCTCCAGGAACGCCTCGGTCCGCGCGTGCGCTCGCCTGGTCGGATCCGGTTCGCGATCGGGGGTCAGGGCCCAGCGTCCCGCGACCGCTGGCGGCCCGGTGCGCGAAGGCATCGCCGGACGCCCGGCCCGCAGCCGCGCGTACCGGCCGCGAGGAGCTTGCCGCCGTGGTTTGTGCGCCGCGCCGGAACCGGAGACCTGCGCCCGCAGCGGGCCCAGCGTGTCCCCGGTGACCAGCCCGGCCCAGACGAGATCCCACAGCGCCGCCACGACTTCGCCGTCGTTGGGCGGGGTCTCGACCAACGGCGACGCCCGGTCCACGAGCTGGCGGAAGAACTGCGCCCCACCCTCCAAAGTGGACAGAATGGCTTCGTGGAGCGGGCCTGAGGGCAGGTCGTCGTCGAGGTCCGGCAACAGCAGATCGGCGACGTCCGTGGGCGCGAGCGCCAGCCAGCCGTCCCCGCCGGACAGCGAACCGCAACCACACCAGGTGACTTCGCCCGCCGTGGTGAGCTCGTCCAGCAGCGACGGGGTGTAGCCGGGCAGCCTGCTGGGCAGGATCAGGGACTCGACCGCGCTCGCCGGCAGCGGGGCACCGGCCAGCTGCTCGACCACGGAAAGCACGTCGTCCGCGGTCGGCGCCGACCGCACCCGTGCGCCGATGCCGTGCCACGACGGCAGGAACCGGCCCAGCGCCGCGGGTTCGACCGGCTCGACCTCGGCCCGCAGCCGGGCCAGCGACGCCCGCCGGAGCCTGCGCAGCACCGACGCGTCGCAGAACTCGATGCCGACGCCGTGGGTCTCCGGATGCCCGACCGGGCTCAGCTCGCCCCGGACCAGCCTGCCCTGCGCGGTCAGCCTGTCCAGCACGCCGGTGACCACGGCAGTCCCGAGCCCGAACCGCTCGGCGGCCTGGCGGGCGCTGAACGGGCCGCGGCTGCGCGAATAGCGCGAAAGCAGGTCTCCGACCGGATCCTCGACCGGTTCGGTGAACGCTTCCGGCACGCCGACGGGCAGAGCGGTGCCCAGCGCGTCCCGCACCCGGCCCGCGTCCTCGATGGCGATGAAGCGCTCGCCGCCACCGATGCGGACCCGGAGCACCCGCCGCGCGGATTCCAGCTCCTCCAGCCACTCCCGCTGGATACCGCGCGCGGCGGCCTCCTCGATCGAGAGATCGCCGAGGAACCGCAACAGATCCGCGGCGTCCTCGACGTTGCGGGCGTGCCTGTCCGGGTCGAGCCGTTGCAGGGAGCGCTCGACTTCGGCGACGACCTCGGCGTCCAGCAGTTCCCGGATCGCCTCGGTGCCGAGCAGTTCGGCCAGCAGCGTCGAATCCAGCGCCAGCGCCGCCGCGCGCCGTTCCGCGAGCGGGGCGTCGGTCTCGTAAAGGAACATCCCGACGTAGCCGAAGAGCAGGCTGCGCGCGAACGGGGACGCGGACGGTGTCTCGACCTCGACCAGCTTCACCTTCCGGGACCGGACGTCGGCCATCAGCTCGCGCAGCCCGCCGACGTCGTACACGTCCTGAAGGACTTCCCGCATCGCTTCCAGCACCACGGGGAACCGCTCGTACTTGGCCGCGACCGAAAGCAGCTGCGACGCGCGCTGCCGCTGCTGCCACAACGGCGTGCGACGGCGCGGATCCCGGCGGGGGAGCAGCAGCGACCGCGCCGCGCATTCCCGGAACCGCGCGGCGAACAGCGCGGAGCCGCCGACCTCGGCGACGATCAGCTGCTCGACCTCTTCCGGATCGAGCAGCACGTCCTCGACGCCGATGGTGATTTCCGAGCCCTCGGAGTCCAAGGCTTCGGGCAGCCGCAGCACGATGCCGTCGTCGGAATGCGCCACCTGGGCGTCGACCCCGCGGTTCTCCCGCAGCCGGGCCGCGATCGCGAGCGCCCACGGAGCGTTGACCTGAGCGCCGAACGGCGAGTGCAGGATGACCCGCCAGTCACCCAGCTCGTCGCGAAACCGTTCCAGCAGCACGGTTTTGTCGTTCGGCACATGCCGGGTGGCGGACTTCTGCTCTTCCAGATACGCCAGCAGGTTGTCGCACGCGTACGCGTCCAGCCCGGCGACGGCGGCGCGTTCCCTGGCCACCGAAGGCTCCGAAGTGGACAGTTCGCGGACGAACGCGCCCAGCGCCCGCCCCAGTTCCAGCGGACGGCCGGGGGCGTCGCCCTTCCAGAACGGCATCCGGGCGGGCTCACCCGGCGCGGGGACCACGATCACGCGGTCGTGGGTGATGTCGGTGACCCGCCAGGAGGAGGTGCCGAGCAGGATCGTGTCCCCGACGCGGGACTCGTAGACCATCTCCTCGTCGAGCTCGCCCACGCGCGACCCCGGTTTGTCGTCGGCGCCCGGCGTCATCACGGTGAACAGGCCGCGGTCGGGGATCGTGCCGCCGGAGGTCACCGCCAGCCGCTGCGAACCCGGACGGCCGTGCAGTTCGCCGCTGACCCTGTCCCAGGTGATCCGGGCGCGCAGCTCACCGAACTCCTCGCTGGGATACCGGCCGGCGAGCATGTCGAGCACGGCCAGCAAGGCGTCGTCCGGCAGGGACGCGAACGGCGCCGCGCGGCGGGCCAGGGCGGCCAGCTCGTCGACCGTCCACGATTCGAGCGCCACCATCGCCACGACCTGCTGGGCGAGCACGTCCAGCGGGTTCCGCGGATACCGCACCGCCTCGATCGCCCCGGACGCCATCCGTTCCGCCACCACCGCGCAGGAGACGAGGTCGCCGCGGAACTTCGGGAACATCACCCCGCTCGACACCGCGCCCACCTGGTGCCCGGCCCGGCCGACCCGCTGCAGCCCCGAAGCGACCGTCGGCGGCGCCTCGATCTGCACGACGAGATCGACCGCGCCCATGTCGATGCCCAGTTCCAAGGAGGACGTCGCCACGACGCACGCCAGCCGCCCGGACTTGAGCTCCTCTTCCACATGCGTGCGCTGCTCGCGCGACATCGAGCCGTGGTGCGCCCGCGCGATCACCGGCGCCGCGCCGGTGGTCAGCCCGGACTGGCCGATCGCCTCGGCCGGATACCGCTGATCCGGCTCCAGTTCGGCCTGTGCCGCCACGAGTTCGTTGAGCCGGGCCGTCATCCGCTCGGTGAGCCGCCGCGAGTTGGCGAACACGATCGTCGACCGGTGTGCCTGGATCAGTTCGAGGACCCGCTCCTCCACGGCGGGCCAGATCGACGGCCGCCGCGGTGCGCCGTCGATGTCCTCGAGCGAGCCGGGGAGCCGGGCGAGGCCCGCGTCGAGGTCTTCGTTCTGCTTCGGCCCTTGAGGACCGTCGAGATTGGACATGTCCTCTACCGGGACCTCGACGCGGACCTCGATCGTCTTCGCGAGCTTCGGCTGGACGATGGTGACCGGCCTGCCGCCCGCCAGGAACGAGGCGACCTCGTCGATCGGCCGGACGGTCGCCGACAGCCCGATCCGCTGGGCGGGCCGCTCCAGCAACGCGTCGAGCCGCTCCAGAGACAAGGCCAGATGCGCGCCGCGTTTGCCGCCCGCGACCGCGTGGACCTCGTCGATGATCACCGTCTCCACGCCGCGCAGCGAATCGCGGGCGGAGGAGGTGAGGATCAGGAACAGCGACTCCGGCGTGGTCACCAGCACGTCCGGCGGGGTCTTGCCGAACGAGCGCCGCTCGGCGGCGGTGGTGTCACCCGTCCGCATGCCGACGCCGATGTCCGGCACCGGCAGCCCCAGCCGTCGCGAGGCCTGCGAGATACCCGCCAGCGGCGCCCGCAGGTTGCGCTGGACGTCGACCGCCAGCGCCTTCAGCGGCGAGACGTAGAGGACGCGGCAGCGTTTCCGCGGCTCGGACGGCGGCGGCTCGACCGACAGCCTGTCCAGCGCCCAGAGGAACGCCGACAGCGTCTTGCCGGAGCCGGTGGGGGCCACGACCAGCGCGTGTTCCCCCGCGTGCGCGGCACGCCACGCCCCTTCCTGCGCGCGGGTGGGCGCGGCGAAGGCCCCGGTGAACCAGTCCCTGGTCGCGGGGGAGAAGAGGTCGAGTACGTCTGCCACGCCCTCCATAGTGCGCCGGACCACCGACAGTTTCGCTCCGAGGGCTGTGACGAGGCACCCGGTCGGGACGAGATCGGCGGGTTCCGCACGTGCGGTGACCGCGCTCATGGGAGCATCACCGCCAGCGCGACCGGATCAGTGCTGGGGCGGTCGCCGTTCGTCTGTTGAAGGGGTATGAGCTGTGCGGATCCTGTCGGTGGACCTCGGGACGTCCAACACCGTGGCCGTTCTGTCGGCGCACGGGAGGCCGCCGCGGGTGGTCGAGGTCGACGGTTCGGCCAACATGCCGTCCGCGGTGTTCGCCACCGAGGACGGCACGATCATGGTCGGCCGCGACGCCGAACGCCGGGCCCGGCTCGACCCGACCCGCTTCGAGCCCAACCCCAAACGCCGCATCGACGAGCAGACGCTCCTGCTCGGCACCGACGTCATCCCGGT
This sequence comes from Amycolatopsis sp. NPDC102389, assembly GCF_044765885.1. Taxonomy (NCBI): domain Bacteria; kingdom Bacillati; phylum Actinomycetota; class Actinomycetes; order Pseudonocardiales; family Pseudonocardiaceae; genus Amycolatopsis; species Amycolatopsis sp. NPDC102389. Next base: position 12,436 of record NZ_JBIWKX010000076.1, on the reverse strand, counting down.
CAGCGAGGTGCTGGCCGCGATCCTGCGCCGCGTCCTCGACGAGACCACCCGCCAGCTCGGCGGGGACCTGCCCGACGAGGTCCGGCTCACCCACCCCGCGCAATGGGGCCCGACCCGCCGCAACGTGCTGCTGTCCGCCGCCCGGCTCGCCGGGATGGGCGGAAACCTCGTGCTCGTCCCCGAGCCGGTCGCCGCGGCCGCGCACTTCGCGTCGTTCCCCGGCAAGACGCTCGCGCCGGGCCAGGCGCTCGCCGTGTACGACCTCGGCGCCGGCACCTTCGACGTCGCGATCGTCGGCGCGACCCCGAACGGCGGCTTCACCGTCGTCGCCGAAGACGGCCTTCCCGACCTCGGAGGCCTCGACGTCGACCAGGCGCTGCTGGTGCACGTCGGCCGCGAGGTCTCGCACAAGGATCCCCAGCGCTGGCAGCGGGTCCTGCGGCCCGAGTCCACTCCGGACCGTCGTACGCGGCGCGCGCTGCAGGAGGACGTGAAGGCGGCGAAGGAAGCCCTCTCGCGGCACCCGCAGACCGAGGTCCCGATGCCGGAGCCGTTCGAAGACGTCCTCGTCACGCGAGGCGAACTCGAAGCGCTGGTGCGGCCGTCGATGCTGCGCAGTGTCGAGCTGATGGCGCGAGTGGTCCGCTCGGCCGGGATGACCCCGGACCGGCTCGCCGGTATCTACCTCGTCGGCGGTTCGAGCCGTCTCCCGCTGGTCGGCAGCCTGATCGCGGAGAAGCTCGGCGTCGTCCCCGGCAGCCTCGACCAGCCGGAAACCGCGGTCGCGCTCGGCGCCCAGCACGTCGCTTCCGACGGCATCAGCTCGCGCACGCAAGGCGTCGAAGGGCAGGTCGCGGCGGGAACCGGGGCACATCCCGGCGTTTCGGGCCCGTACGCGCCGCCGCAGCAGGTCGCGGCGATCCCCGGCTACTCGGGCGGGGGCCCCGGCCAGTCCGGTGGTTTCCCCCAGTCGGGTTACCCGAACAGTGGCCCGCAGCAGGCGCAGCAGCCCGCGCCGACGAACTTCCCGACGTACTCCCTCGCCGGGCAGACCACCGCCGCCGAGAAGGCGCCCGCGAGCAAGAAGAAGCCGCTCGTCATCGGCGCCATCGTGGCCGTCGTCGTGCTGCTCGCCGCCGGGCTCATCTACTTCCTGACGTCCTCGTCGGCGACGACCTACACGGCCGACGAGTGCAAGGCGCCCGGCGCGGCCGACGACAAGGGCCTCACCGGCTGCCTGCGCCAGCTCGCCGGGAAGATCGCCGACACCGGCGACTGCAAACCCGGGATGGGCAACGGGCCGGCGAAACCGGCGGAAGACCTCGGCGTGACGTCGACCTGCTCCGCCCCGGGCCGCGCCGGGACCCAGGTGACCTACCTGCAGAGCGATTCGGCGGACAAGCTCAAGGCCTACACCGACGGACTGCTCAAAGCGGCCGGTGGTGACCGCACCGAGGCCAAATGGGCGGGCAACGCGCTGGAAGGCCAGTACTCCTCGGCCGCCGGGCGGAACGCCGCCGTGCTGGTGTTCACCGTGACCGACCGGCCGCTGGTCGGCTTCATCTACCAGGTCCCGGCCGAAGGACAGAACCCGACGCCGGGCGAACTGGCCGACTACTTCGAGAAGAGCGTCCAGCCGGGCGAATAGCCCTCTTTCCGTGATGCTCAAGTCCGTGAAGGCCTCCTTGAGGGACCCAGAGTCCCTCAAGGAGGCCTTCACGGACTTGACCGGGGAGCGGGCTAGACTCCGACCGATGCGTATCACGGTCTTCCGGCGGTTGATGGCCGACGAATTCGGTCCCGGACGTGCGGAAACCCTCTCCAGGGATCACGTCTTCGGCGAGCTCGGGGGCCGGACCGTCGAACAGGCCCTCGACGCGGGAACCTCGGCCAAGGACGTCTGGCGGGCGGTCTGCGACGCCTTCGAGATCCCGCCCGAGCGGCGTTGACCTCGAAGAACGGGCAAGAACTCTAGCGCAACGGCGTGTCGGCGACGGCCTCGAACACACGTTCGTCTAGGGTGTTGTCCACAACGGGGTCAGCGATCCACAGCTTGGGCGCGAGGCCTGGAATTGTCGGTGGTCGCCCGTAGCGTCGGACCCGACAGCTCAGAACTGAACAAGCCCTACCCGGCTCAACCAACGAGGTGGACTCCATGGCACCAGCAGCACCCGACAAGGACAAGGCGCTCGAACTGGCCCTCGCCCAGATCGACAAGCAGTACGGCAAGGGCTCGGTCATGCGCCTGGGCGAAGAGGGCCGTGCCCCGATCGCCGTCATTCCCACCGGTGCCATCGCGCTCGACGTCGCGCTCGGGATCGGCGGCCTGCCTCGCGGCCGGGTCATCGAGATCTACGGTCCGGAGTCCTCCGGTAAGACCACCGTCGCACTGCACGCGGTCGCCAACGCGCAGAAGAACGGCGGCATCGCCGCGTTCATCGACGCGGAGCACGCGCTGGACCCGGAGTACGCCAAGAAGCTCGGCGTCGACACCGACGCGCTGCTGGTCTCCCAGCCCGACACCGGTGAGCAGGCGCTCGAGATCGCGGACATGCTGATCCGTTCCGGCGCGCTCGACATCCTGGTCATCGACTCGGTCGCCGCGCTCGTGCCGCGCGCCGAGATCGAGGGCGAGATGGGTGACAACCACGTCGGCCTGCAGGCCCGGCTGATGAGCCAGGCGCTGCGGAAGATGACCGGTGCGATGAACAACTCCGGCACCACCGCGATCTTCATCAACCAGCTGCGCGAGAAGATCGGCGTCATGTTCGGCTCCCCGGAGACGACGACCGGTGGTAAGGCGCTGAAGTTCTACGCGTCGGTCCGCCTGGACGTCCGCCGGATCGAGACCCTGAAGGACGGCGGCGAGCCCGTCGGTAACCGCACCCGCGTCAAGGTCGTGAAGAACAAGGTCGCGCCGCCCTTCAAGCAGGCGGAGTTCGACATCCTCTACGGCAAGGGTGTCTCCCGCGAGGGTTCGTTGATCGACATGGGTGTCGACCAGGGCATCCTGCGCAAGTCCGGCGCCTGGTACACCTACGAGGGCGACCAGCTGGGCCAGGGCAAGGAGAACGCCCGCAAGTTCCTGCTGGACAACCCGGACATCGCCAACGAGATCGAAAAGCGCATCAAGGAGAAGCTCGGCATCGGTGCCGTTGTCGACGCCGAAGCCGCCCCCGCGCCGGTCGACTTCTGAGTTCCTCCAAGCCCCGCCAGGGTGAAGTCACTGATCGACCGTTTCGACTGGAGTGAGAGCTGAATGCGTGCGCCCAAAGTGGATCCGGCGGAGCTGCCGCCGGACGAGCGGAGGAAGAAGGCCAAGGAGATCTGCTTCGATCTCCTGGCCGCGCGCCCGCGTTCCACGGACGAACTGCGTCAGGCCCTCAAGCGCAAGGGCTTCGACGAGGAGACGACGGAGACCCTGCTCGGTAAGCTGGACCAGGCAGGGCTCATCAACGACGCCGAGTTCGCCGAGATGTGGGTGCGTTCCCGTCATGCCAACATGGGCCTGGCACGGAACGCCCTCGTAGCCGAACTCAAACGCAAAGGAATCGATGGGGATATCGCCGTCCAGGCCGCCGAAGAGGTGGACCGAGAGGCAGAGGAGCAGCGCGCCCGAGAGCTGGTACGGAAGCGCATGCGCTCCTTGGGCAACGTCGACGAGCAGACGGCGATCCGTCGCCTGCTGGGCTTCCTCGCCCGCAAGGGCTATCCCCAAGGGCTGGCCTACACCGTGATCCGCGACGAACTCCGCGAGTTCGGCGCCGAGTCGGCACTGCTGGACGACGCCACCCTCGACTGACCTTCATCACCAGAGCCGCTCACCGGCCGTGCGGGCCCCTTGCCCGGCGGCCGGTGTTTTGCGTTCCGGCTGGTGGGGGGGGGGGGGGGGGGGGGGGGGGGGGGCCGAACCCCCCCCCCCCCCCCCCCCCCCCCCCCCCCCACCCCCGACCTCCCTCTAGCGAGGCGCTGACCAGCGCCGATAAGACCGATCAGGAATCGAGAAGCGCCGGAGGGCCGCCCGGAAATAGCGTTACCGGCATGAACTTCATCGACGCCATCACCCTCGAAGTGGCCGACACCGAGGCCGCCGAACGCTTCTACACCACCGCCTTCGGGCTCGGCTCCGAGCTGCGCCTGCGGGCTTCGCAGGAGCCGTCCACCGGCTTCCGCGGCTACACCCTTTCCCTCACGGTGTCCCAGCCCGCCAACGCCGACGCGCTCATCGACGCCGCGGTCGCCGCCGGGGCGACCGTGATCAAGCCCGCCGCGAAGTCGATGTGGGGTTACGGCGGAACCGTCCAGGCGCCGGACGGCGCGATCTGGAAGATCGCCACCTCGGCGAAGAAGAACACCGGACCGGCCACCCGCGAATTCGACGACATCGTGCTCCTGCTGGGTGTCGCCGACGTCGCCGCGAGCAAGAAGTTCTACGTCGAGCACGGCCTCGCCGTGGGGAAGAGCTTCGGCCGCGTGTACGTCGAGTTCGAAGCCGGTTCGAGCCCCATGAAGCTGGCGCTGTACAAGCGCAAGGCCTTGGCCAAGGACGCCGGCGTGGCCCCCGAGGGCACCGGCTCGCACCGCATCGCGATCTGCGGCGCCGCCCCGTTCACCGACCTGGACGGGTTCGTCTGGGAGACCTCGGCGCTCGCCGCCCAGTCCTGATGTGCCACTTCCGGATGCCCCCGCTCGCCGCCTACCAAGGAGAAACCGTCATGACCACCACGTACGAAGGATTCACGGCCGAAGAGAAGGCCGCGATGAAGGAACACGCCCAGGACATGAAGAAGGCCGCGCGCCGCAGCTCGGCCGCCGACAAAGCGGCGGCGGCGGAGCAGGACGTGATCGCGAAGATCGCCGAGATGTCCGATGAAGACCGCGCGCTGGCCGAGCTGGTCCACGACGTCGTGAAGGCGAACGCGCCGATGCTCGCGCCGAAGCTCTGGTACGGCCAGCCCGCGTACGCGCTGGACGGAAAGCTCGTCTGCTTCTTCCAGCCCGCGGCCAAGTTCAAGACGCGGTACGCGACGCTCGGCTTCAACGACGCCGCTCGGCTGGACGACGGCGCGATGTGGGCGACCGCCTTCGCGCTGACCGAAGTCACCCCCGAGGTGGAGGAGCGCATCGCGAACCTGGTGAAGCAAGCCGTCAGCTGACCGGAGTGGCAGCCCGCTTTACCGCGTGAGTGGCCACACGCGGGGCGGCGGCGAAACCCTAGGCTCGGGTGATCACCGGGAGGACCACATGATCACCGTCGAGCCGTTGAAATCCGAAGATCGCGAAGCGTGGGAAAACCTGTTCCGCGCGTACATCGCCTTCTATGAACGTGTTGAGCCCCAAGAGGTTTACGACCGCGCGTGGCGCGAATTCCGCTCAGGGGAACGGATACACGCGCTCGGTGCCCGAGTGGGCGGCGAGCTCGTCGGGATCACGCATTTCCTGGTGCATCCCAGTACTTCCGCGCTCACCGATGTCTGTTATCTGCAAGACCTGTTCACCGCACCGGAAGCGCGCGGGAAAGGTGTCGCACGGGCGCTGATCGAAGCGGTCGCGGAGTGGGCACGCGTCCGCGAGTGCAACCGGATTTACTGGCACACCCAGCGAACCAATGCCACCGCACGCCGTCTGTACGACCAGGTCGCGGTCGATCGAGGTTTCATGCTGTACCAGCTCCCGCTCTGAAAGCAGTGAGGGCCACCCGTCACACGAGTGGCCCTCACCGGAAAGATCAGAGCTTCGAGGCCTCGGCCGCGAATGCCTCGATCTTCCCGAAGTCCTTGGCCGCCAAGGCATCCTTCGGCGTCAGCCACGAACCACCGATGCAGCCCACATTGGACAGTGCGAGGTAGTCCGGCGCGGTCTTCACGGTGATCCCGCCGGTCGGGCAGAACTTCAGCCCGGGCAGCGGCCCGCCGATCGACTTGAGGTACGCCACGCCGCCACTGGCCTCGGCGGGGAAGAACTTCAGCGCGGTCAGCCCGCGTTCGGCCAGCCGCATCGCCTCGGACACCGTGCTCGCGCCCGGCAGGAACGGCAGCCCGGTGTCGAACGCGGCGTCCAGCACGGAGTCCGTGCAGCCCGGGGTCACCAGGAACTTCGCGCCGGCGTCGGCGGCCTGCTTGGCGTGCTCGGGCGCGGTGACCGTCCCGGCGCCGATGACGATCTCCGGGACCTCCGCGGCGATCCGCTCGATGGAGGCGAGTGCCGCCGGGGTGCGCAGGGTCAGCTCGATCACGCCGATCCCGCCCGCGAGCAGGGCCCGCGCGGTGGGCACGGCGTCGGCGGCGTCGTCGAGCACGACGACGGGCATCACGGGGGACAGGCCGAGCAGGTCGGCGCCGGTGGTCACTGGGTTACCTCCACAGGGGTCAACGTGTGCGCCGGAGCGCCGAAGTGTTCCGGCGTGAGCGGTCCGAACACGCTCGCGCCCTGATCGGCGGGGCCGACCGCGCGGCGCAGCGCCGCGAACAGCTCCCGGCCGGTGCCGGTCCAGGATGCCTCCGAAGGCGGGGACTCCACCAGTTCACGACGGGCGAGTTCTTCGTCACCCACGAGCACGTCGAGCGTCCCCGCCTTGGCGTCGAGACGGACGACGTCGCCGTCGGCGATCCGCGCGATCGGGCCGCCCGCGGCGGCTTCCGGGGTCACCTGGATCGCGGCCGGGATCTTGCCGGACGCGCCCGACATCCGGCCGTCGGTGAGCAACGCCACCTGGTGCCCGCGGTCCATCAGCACCCCCAGCGCCGGGGTGAGGCCGTGCAGTTCCGGCATCCCGTTGGCCCGAGGGCCCTGCTGCCGGATGACCACGACGACGTCGCGGTCCAGCTCGCCGGCCGCGAAAGCGTCCTTGAAGGACTTCTGGTCGGTGAACACCCGCGCCGGGGCCTGGACGATCCGGTGCTCCGGTGCCACCGCGGACACCTTGATCACCGCGCGGCCGAGGTTGCCCGCGACCATCCGAAGCCCGCCGTCGGAGGCGAACGGTCGCCACACGGGACGCAGCACGTCCTCGTCGAGGCTGCGCGTCGGGACATCACGCCAGACCAGCTCGCCCTCCGACAGGATGGGCTCCTGCCGGTAGCGGTGCAGACCGGGGCCGGCGACGGTCTGGACGTCTTCGTGCAGCAGGCCCGCGTCGAGCAGCGTGCCGACCAGGAACTGGATGCCCCCGGCGGCGTGGAAGTGGTTGATGTCCGCGCTGCCGTTCGGGTACACGCGGGCCAGCAGCGGGATCACCGACGACAGATCGGAGAAGTCGTCCCAGGTCAGCTGGATGCCCGCGGCGGCGGCGATCGCGACGAGGTGCATCGTGTGGTTGGTCGAGCCGCCCGTGGCGAGCAGCGCGATGACACCGTTGACGACGGCTTTCTCGTCGATCACGCGCGAGACCGGGGTGTACTCCTCGCCTCGCGAAAGCTTCACCACGCGACGTCCGGCCTCTTCGGTGAGTGCCTTCCGCAGCGGCGAGTTCGGCTGCACGAAGCTGGCTCCCGGCAGGTGCAGGCCCATCACCTCGACGACCATCTGGTTCGAGTTGGCCGTGCCGTAGAAGGTGCACGTCCCCGCCGAGTGGTACGAAGCCGCTTCGGCGTCCAGCAGGTCTTCGCGGGTCGCCTTGCCCTCGGCGTAGAGCTGGCGCACGCGCGCCTTCTCCTTGTTCGGCAGGCCGGAGTTCATCGGCCCGGCGGGTACCAGGATCGCCGGGAGGTGCCCGAAGGACAGCGCCCCGATCAGCAGGCCGGGCACGATCTTGTCGCAGACGCCGAGCAGCAGCGCCGCGTCGAACATGTCGTGCGACAGCGCGATCGCGGTCGACATCGCGATCACCTCGCGGCTGAACAGCGAAAGTTCCATCCCCGGACGCCCCTGGGTGACGCCGTCGCACATCGCGGGCACGCCGCCGGCGAACTGGGCGACCCCGCCCGCCTGCCGGACGGAGCCCTTCAGCATCGCGGGGTACTCCTGCATCGGCTGGTGCGCCGAAAGCATGTCGTTGTAGGACGAGACGATCGCGACGCCCGGCGCCCGCACGGCGCGCAGTGCCGCTTTGTCGACACCTTCCATCGCGGCGAACCCGTGGGCGAGGTTGCTGCAGTCGAGGCCGCGCCGCACCGGCCCTTCTTCGTGAGAGGCGGCGACGCGCTCGAGGTACGCGGCGCGGGTTTCGGCGCTGCGGGCGGCGACGCGCGCGGTGACTTCGGCGATGATGGGGTGGACGTTCGGGGCGGTGCTCATTGTCCGGCTCCGGATCACTGGTCGTGGTGGTCCGCGGGACGGCAACGCTGACGTCGCTGGGTCGTGACAGTGGCCACAGTAACCCAGGGGAAAGCCCGAATCAAAATCGATACAGAAGATCGACTCGCGTGACCTCCGTCACGTCATTAGGTTCCACTGTGCTACTTGTCACATTGCACAACGCGCGGCAGAGTCGAGACGGCGAGGAATCGCCGGCCTTCGAGGCTCAAGCGGCCAACCGAACCGACCATCGGGAGGTACCGATGTCCACCACAGAGATCGCCGAGCTTCGGCGAGCCATCGGTCAGTTGAGGCAGTGCGTCGGCGCGCTGCGTTCCCGATACGGCGACGCCTCGGCGGTACGGCGCCTGGCGAACGACGTCGAGCGGCTCGACATCGACGCGACCGACCTCGACACGACCCCGAACGCGGTGCCCGCCCAGGCGAAGGCCGCCGATCGTGTCCAAGTTCCCGATACGCCCTACGACCCGGCGCTCTGGCAAGGCGCCGATGACGAAGGCGTCGGCGGCTACAAGCGCGACCAGCTGTGAGCGCCCCCTCCGGCAACGAGGCCGGACGGGGCACGGGGGTCCGCGCACCGTCGCGGGCCCTGATCGCCGAAAAAACGCTGCGCACCGACCGATGGTGGCTGTCCCCGCTGCTGACCGTCCTCGGCCTCTCCGCCTTCATCATCTACGCGACGATCAGGTCCTTCGTGCGCACCGCCTACTGGGTGCCCGAATACCACTACCTGACGCCGTTCTATTCGCCCTGTGTCTCGGAATCCTGCGTCGAAGGCTCCCGGCATTTCGGGGCCTGGTTCGGCGAACTGCCGGGCTTCATCCCGCTCGGCTTCCTGGTCCTGCCGTTCCTGCTGGGCTTCCGGCTGACCTGCTACTACTACCGCAAGGCCTATTACCGGGCCGTCTGGTTCTCGCCGCCCGCCTGCGCGGTCGCCGAACCGCACGCGAAATACACCGGTGAGACGCGGCTGCCGCTGATCATCCAGAACGCCCACCGCTACTTCTTCTACGTGGCCGTGGTCGTCTCGCTGGTCAACACCTACGACGCGATCACCGCGTTCCACGGCATCGACGGCGGGTTCGGTTTCGGGCTCGGCAACATCGTGCTGACCGGCAACGTGATCCTGTTGTGGGCCTACACGTTGTCGTGCCACTCGTGCCGTCACGTGACCGGCGGCAGGCTCAAGCACTTCTCGAAACATCCGGTCCGCTACTGGATCTGGACCCAGGTGACGAAGCTCAACACCCGCCACATGGCGCTGGCGTGGACGACGCTCGGCACGCTCGTGCTGACCGACCTCTACGTGATGCTCGTGGCGAGCGGCGCTATTTCGGATCTGCGGTTCATCAACTAGCGGCGCGGGAATCTCCCGTCCCCGGCGACAAGTTTTGAGGTGGCTCTTTTCATGACCGAGGTCGAACGGCTCAACTACGACGTGGTGGTGATCGGTGCCGGCGGTGCCGGTCTCCGCGCGGTCATCGAAGCCCGCGAACGCGGTTTCAGCGTCGCGGTGGTGTGCAAATCGCTCTTCGGCAAGGCGCATACGGTGATGGCCGAAGGCGGCTGCGCGGCGTCGATGGGCAACGCGAACTCGAACGACAACTGGCAGGTGCACTTCCGCGACACCATGCGCGGCGGGAAGTTCCTCAACAACTGGCGGATGGCCGAGCTCCACGCCAAGGAGGCGCCGGACCGGGTCTGGGAACTGGAGACCTACGGCGCCCTGTTCGACCGCACCGCCGACGGCCGGATCAGCCAGCGCAACTTCGGCGGGCACACGTACCCGCGGCTGGCGCACGTCGGCGACCGCACCGGGCTCGAACTGATCCGCACGATGCAGCAGAAAATCGTTTCGCTGCAACAAGAGGACTTCAAGGAGACCGGCGACTACGAGGCGAGGATCAAGGTCTTCGCCGAATGCACGATCACCGAGCTGCTGACCGAGGACGGCCGGATTTCCGGCGCCTTCGGGTATTGGCGTGAGAGCGGCCGGTTCATCCTGTTCGAGGCGCCGGCGGTGGTGCTGGCCACCGGCGGCATCGGGAAATCGTTCAAGGTCACCTCGAACTCGTGGGAGTACACCGGTGACGGGCACGCGCTCGCGCTGCGGGCCGGGGCGACGCTCATCAACATGGAATTCGTCCAGTTCCACCCGACGGGCATGGTCTGGCCGCCGAGTGTGAAGGGGATCCTGGTCACCGAAGGCGTTCGCGGTGACGGCGGGGTCCTCAAGAACACCGAGGACAAGCGGTTCATGTTCGAGTACGTCCCCGAGGTGTTCAAGGGGCAGTACGCGGACAGCGAAGAGGAAGCCGACCGCTGGTACACCGACCAGGAGAAGAACCGCCGCACGCCGGATCTGCTGCCGCGTGACGAGGTGGCGCGCGCGATCAACTCCGAGGTCAAGGCGGGCCGGGGATCGCCGCACGGCGGGGTCTTCCTCGACATCGCCAGCAGGCTGCCCGCGGAGGAGATCCGCAAACGGCTGCCGTCGATGTACCACCAGTTCAAGGAACTCGCCGACGTCGACATCACGAAGGAGCCGATGGAGGTCGGCCCCACCTGTCATTACGTGATGGGCGGGATCGAGGTCGATCCGGACACCGCGTCGTCGAGCGTGCCGGGGCTGTTCGCCGCCGGCGAGTGCTCGGGCGGGATGCACGGGTCGAACCGGCTCGGCGGCAACTCGCTTTCGGATCTGCTCGTCTTCGGCCGCCGGGCTGGACTCGGCGCCGCGTCCTACGTGTCGGAACTGAAGGACCGCCCCAAGGTCAGTCAGTCCGATGTGGACGCCGCCGCGGCGATGGCGCTCGCGCCGTTCGACCCACCGGGTGACGGCGTCGAGGAGAATCCGTACAGCCTGCACACCGAACTGCAGCAGTCGATGAACGACCTGGTCGGCATCATCCGCAAGGCGGGGGAGATCGAGCGGGCGCTGGAGAAGCTCGGGGAACTGCGCGAGCGGATCAAGCGGGTCACCGTCGAAGGACACCGGCAGTTCAACCCGGGCTGGCATCTCGCCGTCGATCTGCGGAACATGCTGATGGTCAGCGAATGCGTCGCCAGGGCGGCGCTCACCAGGACCGAGAGCCGGGGCGGGCACACGCGGGACGACCATCCGGGCATGGACGCCCAGTGGCGCAACAAACTCCTGGTCTGCTCGGCCACGCCGGGCGAAAACCCGGTGGTGCCCGACATCGGCGTCGAGGTCAAGGCGCAGACGCCGTTGCGGCAGGACCTGCTGGAGCTGTTCGAACTGGCCGAGCTGGGGAAGTACTACACCGACGAAGAACTGGCTTCGCACCCCGGGAGTCCGGCATGAGCTACAAGGCGAGTTTCCGGGTCTGGCGCGGCGACGCCGACTCCGGTGAGCTGAAGGACTACAGCGTCGAGGTCAACGAGGGCGAGGTCGTCCTCGACATCATCCACCGGTTGCAGGCCACCCAGGCCTCGGATCTGGCGGTGCGGTGGAACTGCAAGGCGGGCAAATGCGGCTCGTGCTCGGCGGAGATCAACGGCAAGCCGCGGCTGCTGTGCATGACGCGGATGTCGACCTTCACCGAGGACGAGGTCATCACCGTGACCCCGATGCGGACGTTCCCGGTGATCCGCGACCTGGTGACCGACGTGTCGTTCAACTACACCAAGGCCCGCGAGATCCCGTCGTTCACCCCGCCCCCGGAGCTCAAGCCGGGGGAGTACCGGATGCAGCAGGTGGACGTCGAGCGCTCGCAGGAGTTCCGCAAGTGCATCGAATGCTTCCTGTGCCAGAACACCTGCCACGTGGTGCGTGACCACGAGGAGAACAAGGAGGCCTTCGCCGGGCCCCGGTACCTGATGCGGATCGCCGAACTCGAAATGCATCCCCTCGACGTCGCCGACCGGCGTGACGAGGCGCAGGAGGAGCACGGGCTCGGGTACTGCAACATCACCAAATGCTGTTCGGACGTGTGCCCGGAGGGCATCCACATCACCGACAACGCGCTGATCCCGATGAAGGAACGCGTCGCCGACCGGAAGTACGACCCCATCGTGTGGCTGGGGAACAAACTGTTCCGGCGGGACAAGTAGTCATGAGGTCGTGAGTGGCGGTTGGGGGTGTAAACCCAAAAGCCCCAAACGCGCGAAAAAGGGTGCGGCCGCGCCCAGGCCGGTGGCCCACATAACCCCCACCCGC
>NZ_JBIWKX010000075.1:20777-33756 GCF_044765885.1 Amycolatopsis sp. NPDC102389 | reverse complement strand
GTGGGGGGGGGGGGGGGGGGGGGGTGTTCGGGGGGGGGGCCTGTGCGCCCTTCACCCCCCCCCCCCCCCCCCCCCCCCCCCCCCCGGGGGGGGGGGGGCCCCCCCCCCCCCCGCGCCCGGTGAAAACCGTTCTAGCGTTCGTCGTCTTCGGTCCAGGCGCCGATGACCGGCGGCGGGGTCGCCTCGTTGGCGCCGAAGGCGTCGTCCGGGTCCGGCTCGATGAGGAACGACGCGTGCGTGTGCTCCTCTTCCTGCTCGGCCTGCGCGCCGTGGGCGCCCATGCCCATGCCGCCGCCCATCCCCTGCATCGGCGGCGGGGTGGCGCCACCACCGATGGTGCCGCTGGAGGACACGATGCCCTGCTGCGGCACGGCCTGGGACGCCGCGCTCTGCGCGGGGCCGCCCTTTTCGGTCGCCGCCGCGTCGGTGCTGTCGGTGTCCTTGGCGCCGGACTTGTTGCCCTGCCCGAGCGCCTTGCCACCGGCGTAGCCGAGAGCGCCGCCGAGCCCGGCCGCGGTGAGGGCCTGGCCGAGTCCGTTGCCGCCGCTCGCCGGGGCGTGCGGGGTCATCGGGGCGCCCGCGCCGGAAGCGACGCCGGCACCCGGTGCGAGACCGGAAGCCGGCAGGTTGCCCGCGGCGGGGGTGTAGCCAGCCTGCGAGAACGAACCCGCGTCCGGACCGGCGTGGATCGGAGCCGCGCCGCTGCCCTGCACGCCGCCGTAGCCGTGCGTGCCGGCGAGGACGGGGGTGCCGGAGACGGCGCCGGAGTTGAGGCCACCGCCGCCGACGTTGCCGACACCGCTGAACGAAGCGCTGTTGTGCGTGGCGGTCGGCTTCATGCCGAGGGATTCGGGGCCGAAGCTCGGGGTCGAGCTGTCGACCTCGCTCATCTCCTTGGTGTAGGCCTCAAGGAACCTGGCCTGCTCCGCCCGCACTTCCTTGTCCTGGTCGGCGAGGGGCTTCTGGTCGGTGATCATCCCGACCGGGCCCGCCGCCAGCGCCTGGCCCATGGCCTTCTCGGGGCTGTAGTCGGTCGGCTTCGGCATGAGCTTGACCTTGGTGGCGGCGTCAGCCTGCTTCTGCAGCCTGTCCGACATCGTGTGCGCGGCCTCGGAGGCCTGCGAACCCGAGTTCGCGATGGCGACCAGCGAACCCTGCGCGGCCGCCGCGCCCTGCCCGATCCAGGCGGCGCCCAGTTCGGAGATCGCGTTGTAGAGGTCGTTCGACGCCTGGCTCAGCTTGCTGCCGTGCGAACCCCAGGACTGGCTGATGGCGGTCGCGGTGCTGGGGTCGTTGCCGAGGTTGGCCTGGTTCCACAGGTCCTGGCTGCTCGGCGCGCTCTCCCAGTTCGGCGGGTTCGTGATGGCGCGGTCGGCGCCGATGTCGAAGCCGTCCGAACGGCCTCGCGCGGAGGACACGATGTTCGCGGACTCCGAGTTGTCGCCGAGCTGGACCGGCGTGGTGCTGGTGCTGCTCTCGCCGTAAGAGTCGGCGCTGTGCTTCGGTGGCATGGCTTTCTGACTCCCCCTCAGACGTTCCGGAACGGCTCGGCCGCGGCCTGGTCGATCTCGTGGTAACGGGCCATCGCGGTGACGATGCCGGACTCGGCCGCCTCGTACTGCTGGTACAGGTTCTGGAGGGCGGCGGTGTAGGAGTCGCCGCCGCCGTCGGCCCGGTTCGCGACCTTCGCCGCGATCGCGTTGCCGACCGGGTTGTTGCCCAGCTTCGGCGCCTGCCCGAGGTCACCGGCGCTGTGGAGCAGCGCCTCGACGGTGTCCTTTCCGGTGCGGATCTTGTTCAGTGCGGTCTGGGCCGCGTCCGGGTCGATCCCGACCTGCCCCTGAGCCGCGGCGTTCTTGAACGCGTTCGCGTCCGCCAGGCTGCTGTTCCCCATCTGAGCTCTCTCCGTTTCCCCCGGGCCAGGCCACGACGGCTTCGTGGCAAAGGTCTTCGCATAGGTTAACGCACTTGATCGCAGCCTATGACGCGTTCTCGGTGCTCAGGGTTCCGCATTCCCGCATACCCGGGCAAGTGGTTCTCAGGACGTGTAGACGTGCGGATCCAGGGTGCCGATGTAGGGCAGGTCCCGGTAACGCTCCGCGTAGTCCAGGCCGTATCCGACTACGAATTCGTTAGGGATGTCGAACCCGATGTACTTGACCGGTACGTCGACCTTGACCGCCTCCGGCTTGCGCAGGAGCGAGACGACCTCCAGCGACGCCGGGTTCCGGCTCGCGAGGTTCTTCAGGAGCCAGGACAGCGTCAGCCCGGAGTCGACGATGTCCTCGACGATGAGCACGTCGCGGCCGGCGATGTCGCGGTCGAGGTCCTTGAGGATCCGCACCACACCCGACGACGACGTCGCCGAGCCGTAAGAGGAGACCGCCATGAACTCGAGCTGGGAGGGAAGGGGAAGCGCCCTGGCGAAGTCGGTCATGAACATCACCGCGCCCTTGAGCACGCCGACGAGCAGGAGGTCTCCCTGCCCGGAGCCGGGGCCGTCGGCCGGGTAGTCCGCGGCGACCTGTGCGGCCAGCTCGGCGATCTTGTCGTTGATCTGCTGCTCGGTGACGAGCACGGAGGCGATCTCGCCTTCGTACACAGGACGTTCCCCTCTAGGTGGTGGAATGGGGTGGTTCGAGGGAGAGCCTGCCATGCGCCCGCGCGGCCACCAAGTCGCCCGGTAGCCAGACCCCGCCCTGACCCCGCCAGTTCCCCACCAGCGCGTCGACCGAACGCAGATGGGCGTCGGTGAGTTCGCGGACCCCGGAGTCCAGCAGCCACCTGCGGAGGACGCGTCGCCGCAGCGCGGGCGGTTCGGTGGCGAGCACCGCGACGTCGAGCCCTTCGCCGGTGAAAGCACGCAGGTGGACCTCACCCGCGAGTGTGTCCAACGCCTCGGTGTCCTCGCGCAGTTGCGCCGCCGTGCGCGCGAGCGAGCCCGCGACACCGCCGGACAGCACCTCCTCCAGAAGGGGCAGTACTTCCGTCCGTAACCGGACACGGGTGAACCGCGGGTCCTCGTTGTGCGGGTCCTGCCAAGGGTCGACGCCGAGCGCCTGGCACGCGCGCCGGGTGGTGGCGCGGGTGACGCCGAGCAGCGGCCGTCCCCATGGCGGATCGTGCGGCCGCATCCCGGCCAGCGAACGCGGTCCGGAACCCCGGCCGAGGCCGAGCAGGACCGTTTCGGCCTGGTCGTCGAGGGTGTGGCCGAGCAGGACGAGGCCACGTCCGTCCGGCAGCGCCGAGCGCAAGGCACCGTAGCGTGCCCGGCGGGCCGCGGCTTCCGGTCCACCCGCGCCCTCGACGCGCACTTTCAGCACCTCGGCGGTGCCCGCGCCCAGTTCTCGCGCGGTGCGCGCGGCCAGGGCGGCGGTTTCGGCGGAACCGTCCTGGAGACCGTGGTCGACGACGAGCGCCCGCACCTTCAGCCCCGCGCGGGAGCCGACGAACGCCGCCGCTTCGGTCAGCGCCAGGGAATCCGCGCCACCGGAGACGGCGACGCAGACTTCCTCCGCGACACTCGCCGACGCGAGGAATTCCCGCACGGCAGTCCGCACGGCCGCGATCGCCGGATCCGGTCCGCTCACCCGTGCAGGCGCCGCACCCAGGCCGCCGGATCGGTGATCTCGGCCCTGGTCGGCAGGGTGTTCGGCGACGTCCACACCGCGTTGAAGCCGTCCATGCCCACGGCGTCGACGACGTGCTTGGTGAACTTCGCGCCTTGTTCGTACTGGCGCAGCTTCGCGTCCACGCCGAGCAGGCTGCGCAGCACGCGGTCGATCAGGCCGCCGCCCTTGCGCCGGGCGGTGAACCGCGAACGGATCAGCTCGACGCTCGGCACGACCTGCGGTCCGACGGCGTCCATCACGAAGTCGGCGTGCCCCTCCAGCAGGGTGGAAAGGGCCAGCAGCCGGTCGAACACCGCGCGTTCGCTCGGCGACTGCAGGAGTTCGGCGAGGCCGGCGCCGCCCGCCTTGCCCTTGCCGATCTGCTTGATGGTGTCCGGCAGGCGGCCGACCAGATCGCTCAGCCCGTCCGCGTCCCGGCCGGCGAGCCCGCCGATCAGACGCTCGACCTCGTCGGCGAAGTAGTCGCGCAGCCAGGTGACCGCGGTGAACTGCAGCCGGTGGGTGCATTCGTGCAGGCAGACCCACAACCGGAAATCGTGCCCCGGCACGTCCATCGCGCGCTGGGCGGCGACCACGTTCGGCGCGACGAGCACCAGCTGGCCACGGCGATCCGGCCCGCCGAACGGGTCGTACTGCCCGAGCACGCGGGAAGCCAGGAAGGCGAGCACGAGACCGGTCTGGACCCCGGCGCCACCGGCCAGCACGGGCGCCAGCGGGCCGCCCTGCGCTTCCGGCAGCGCGCGGCCGGTGAGCGCGTCGAGGCCAGCCGCGGCCGAGCGGACCCAGCCGGGCCTGTCGACGACTTCGGCGGGCAACAGCGGCAGGTCGAGGCCGAGCCCGGTCAGCTCGCGGACGTGCCCTTCGGCCTCGCTCGTCAGGTCGCGTAGCTCGGCGACGGCTTCATCGGCCTCTTCGCGGTCGACCACCGGACCGCCGCGCACCAGGAGGGCGCCCGTCGAGGCGGCCAGGGACCAGTCGACCATCGAACGTGTCTTGGTCGGCGTTTCCTCAGTCACTCTTATGACGCTACCCGCTGAAAGACCGGATTCCGTCCCGACTTCCTCACGCTCCGATTCCGGTCGCTCACCTGCAGCCGCATTTGTGCAGGGTCGCCGCGACGACGTCGAGCGCGGCCCTGCCCTTGTTCTGATCGGAACCGGACGACATCAGCGCGAACACCAGCATCCGGCCGTCGGTGTCCAGCACCACGCCCGCCAGGGTGTTCACCCCGGACAGCGTCCCGGTCTTGCCGCGCACCCAGCCCCGGCCCGCCGACGACGCCGGATCGCCGTAGCGCTTCTCCAGCGTCCCGCTGCCGCCCGCGACGGGGAGGCCCGCCAGCAGCGGCCGCAGCTTGGGCGTCCTCGGGTCCTTGCCGTCCGGCGCCGCCGCGACCGCGAGGATCTCGCTGAGCACCTTCGCCGGGATCTTGTTCTGGTCGGACAGTCCGCTGCCGTCGTTGATCTGGACCCCGGTGAGATCGAATCCGGCCTGCTTGAGCACGTCCATCGTCGCGGCCGCGCCGCCGGTGAACGACGGCTCGGCACCCTTCGCGAGCGCGACCTGGCGGGCGAGGACGTCGGCCATCAGGTTGTCCGAGAGCTGCAGCAGCGAGTTCGCGAACTCCGTCAGCGGCTGGGACTTGACTTCGCCGAGCACCTTCGCGTCCTTCGGCGCCGTCGTCGTACCGCCTGCTTGGGCTTCGAGCTTCCCGGCGATCTTCTGGGTCAGCGCGGCCGCCGGATTCGCGACGCGGGGCGAGTGGTCGTTCTTCGGGTCGGTGCGTCCGCCGTCGGCCATCACTGGGAGGACCGGCGCCATGTAGGTGTTCCCGGCGGTGGTGTCCTCCGGGTCCCAGCCCTTCGCGGCCGTCGGCCCCTTGAACAGGCTGATGTCCAGCTGGACCTTGGAGACCTTGCCGCCCACGGCCTTCTTGACCTGGGCGACGAGGTCGTCGACGTGCGCCGCGCCCGGGTACAGCGGTGAATCGGTGCCCAGCGGCAGCGCGGTCAGCGAGGGGTCGCCGCCCGCGACGAGGACGACGGTGCCCGGCTCGGCGCCCTGGACGATCTTCGTCGAGAACTGCGTCCCGTGCTCCATCGACAGCAGCGCGGCCGCCACGACGAGGATCTTCGTGGTCGACGCCGGGGTCAGCGGGGTGCCGGAGTTCTTGTCCCACAGGACTTCGCCGGACGCCGCGTCCACGACGGTGCCGGTGAGCGTGCCCAGGTCCGCGGCACCGGCGGGACCGGCCAGCGCGGCCGAGAGACCTTCCTTCGTCGGCCCGGCGCCGTTGATGTCCGGTCCGTGCAGGACCCGGGTGACCCCGGCGGGCTTGGGGATGTCGCCCTTCGGCGCGTTCGGCGCCCAGGGCAGGCCGAGCCGGTTCGACACCTTCGGCATCGCGGCGGCGCCGCCCATCCCGGCGAGCAGCAGGACGACGACCAGCGTCGTGATCAGCAGGGCCTTGCGTTTGCGCTTCGGTTTCGGCGCGGGCGCGGCCTCGGTTTCGGCGGCCGGAGGTTCCTGAGACGGCGGCTCGGGTCGCTGGATCCCGACGGTCGCTTCAGAGTCGAAGCGCTCTTCGGCGGGCTCGATGCGGACCGGGCGAGCATGCATGGTCGCGGACGGGACCGGCGCGGGCCGCGGCTGCTCGACCCGGCTCTGCTCGGGACGGCGCGGGGGCTCCGGCCTCGGCTCGGGTTTCGGGGGCTCGGGTCTGGGGGGCTCGGCGCCATGGTCGAACTGATCCCAGTCCGGTTTGTCTGTTTGCCGCGGCTGGACGGGCTGGACGAAGACCGTCTTCGGCGCTTCAGGCTCCTTCGGCTGCTCGACCGGCGTCGCCGGCTCGAAGGCGGACCACTGCGGTGTCGGGGTCTCCGGAACGTCCGGCTCCTCCTCCACCTCGACGACGGGCTGGAACCACGAGCCACTTTCGGGTGTGACCTTCGGCACTGACAGCTCTTCGGTCTTGCCGTTGGCCAGGCCCGTCATGGGCAGCCAGACGGTGGCCTCGCTCCCCCCTTTGGTGCCCTTGGGCTCGGCGGATGAGGTGTCTTTGTCGTCCGACGGCCACCTCGGGGCATCGTTTTCCGGCACGCAACACTCCTTCATCCACCGTCCGGGGAAGGGGCCAAGCTCACATACGACCACATCGATGCGACCGCCCGAGCCCCCGTGGTCCACACTAGTGAAGACAAGACCATGAACGCGGTGAGCCGTCCGCGACGGCGGGGCGTACCAAAGACGAGAGCAGCGAGGCCGGCGTGGAATTCGACGTCACTATCGAAATCCCCAAGGGGGAGCGCAACAAGTACGAGGTGGACCACAAGACCGGGCGCATCAAGCTGGACCGGACACTGTTCACCGCCACCCAGTACCCCGCCGACTACGGGTTCATCGACGACACCCTCGGCCAGGACGGCGACCCGCTCGACGTGCTGGTGCTCGTCCAGGAGCCGACCTTCCCGGGCTGCCTGATCCGCTGCCGCGCGATCGGCATGTTCCGGATGACCGACGAGAAGGGCCCGGACGACAAGGTCCTCGCGGTGCCGACGAACGACCCGCGGCTCGAGCACCTGCGCGACATCCACCACCTGAACGAGTTCCACAAGCTCGAGATCCAGCACTTCTTCGAGGTGTACAAGGACCTGGAGCCGGGCAAGAGCGTCGAGGGTTCGAGCTGGGTCGGGCGTTCCGAGGCCGAGGCGGAGATCAAGCGTTCGCTCGACCGTGAGACCGACCGGCTGGCCAAGGAGGCCGTCGACGGTCCGGCGCACTAGTTTTCGGAGTGCCGAAGGGGCCCTTCACCGCATCGCATGCGGTGAAGGGCCCCTTCGCGTCTCTGCGGCCGGCCCCTACGCCGAGTAGCCCGGGATCGGGAACGGCGCCAGGAACTCGCGGATCTCGGCGGCGATGGTGTCCAAAGCGGACTGTTCCTCGCCCGCCGCCGCGGTGATGGTGCGGTCGATCCACTCCGCGACCTTGACCTGGTGCTCCGGCTTGAGCCCGCGCGTGGTGATCGCGGAGGTGCCGAGCCGGATGCCGGACGGGTCGAACGGCTTGCGCGGGTCGAACGGCACGGTGTTGTAGTTCAGTTCGATCCCGGCGCGGTCCAGCGCCTGCGCGGCGGGCTTGCCCGGCACGTTCTTGTTCGTCAGGTCGATCAGCAGCAGGTGGTTGTCGGTGCCGCCGGACACGAGGTCGTAGCCCCGCTCGACCAGCGCCTCCGCCAGCGCACGCGCGTTGGCGACGATCGCGTGCGCGTACTCGGCGAACTCCGGCTTCCGCGCCTCGCCCAGCGCGACGGCGATCGCGGCGGTCGTGTGGTTGTGCGGGCCGCCCTGCAGGCCGGGGAACACCGCCTTGTCGACGGCCTTCGCGTGGTCGGCGTCGGAGAGGATCATCGCGCCGCGCGGACCGCGCAGTGTCTTGTGCGTGGTCGTGGTGATGACCTGCGCGTGCCCGACCGGCGACGGGTGCGCGCCGCCCGCGACCAGCCCGGCGATATGCGCGATGTCGGCGACGAGGACGGCGTCGACCTCGCGGGCGATCTCCGCGAACGCCGGGAAGTCGATGGTGCGCGGGATCGCGGTGCCACCCGCGAAGATCAGCTTCGGCCGGTGCTTCAGCGCGAGTTCGCGGACCTGGTCGAGGTCGACGCGGCCGGTCTCCTTGCGGACGCCGTAGCGGACCGGGGTGAACCATTTGCCGGTCGCGGACACGCTCCAGCCGTGCGTGAGGTGGCCGCCGTCCGGCAGCGCCATGCCGAGCACGGTGTCGCCCGGCTTCGCGAAAGCGAGGTACACCGCGAGGTTCGCCGGGGAGCCGGAGTACGGCTGGACGTTCGCGTGGTCGACGCCGAAGACGGCCTTCGCGCGTTCGATGGCGAGATTCTCGACCTGGTCGATGAGCTGCTGGCCCTCGTAGTACCGCTTGCCCGCGTAGCCCTCGGAGTACTTGTTGGTGAGGACGGTGCCCGTCGCCTCGAGTACGGCCTGGGAAACGTAGTTCTCGGACGCGATCAGGCGGATCTTGTCGTGCTGGCGCTTCGCCTCGTCCTCCACGAGCCCCGCGATCTGCGGGTCGGCGGCGGCGAGGGCGGAAAGTTCGGGCTGGTGTGTCATCGGACGTACTCCTGCCAGAGACGGCCGGACCCAGGCGCGCGGTACCGGCCTTGTCGTCGCTTCCCGGTGGTGCTCCACCTCAAATGGCGCCAGTCGCTGGTGCGGACCAGCCTAGAGCACGGAGCGGGACCCGGCGTGCGGACGATGTCCGGCGCACCACCGGCGGCTGCAGCCCGCCGTGCGATCGCAGAACGCCTGTGCGCACACGGCGCAGCGTTTGATCCGGCGCCAGCCGCCGAACGCGACCAGTTCCGCCAGCCCGGAGGCTCCGGCGACCAGGTCCCCGCAGCCGGGCCACGCCGTCACCTGCACCAACCGCCACCCTTTTCCGGACTCGACCAGCCGCGGCGCGGCGCCGGTCCCGGCGAGGATCCGGTTGAGCCGATCGGCGGCGGCGTGCTCGTCCGGCAGTGCCGAGACGACGCCGGTGAGCCACGGATTCCCTTTGGGACAGCAGCCTTTCCGCGACCTCGAGGGCCGGGTCGAGGTCGTGGAAAGGCGGGACGATCACGTGCTTGCGCGTCACGGTTCTTCGATCGCGACGCCCATCGAGCGGGCCGTGCCCGCGATCGTGCGCATGGCCGCTTCGAGGTCGCCGGTGTTGAGGTCCGGCAGTTTCCGCTCGGCGATCTCGCGCAACTGCTCCTGGGTCAGCTTCCCGGCGACCTCATGCCCCGGACGGCCGGATCCCTTGCCGCCCAAGGCTTTCTTGATGAGGAACGACGCGGGCGGGGTCTTCAGCCGAAGTTCGAAGGACCGATCCTCGAACACCGACACGACCACCGGGACGATGTCGCCCCGCTGCGCCGCCGTCGCCGCGTCGTAGGCCTTCTTGACCTCGACGAGGTTCACGCCGGTCTGGCCGAGGGTCTTCCCGAGGTCGACCACCGGCGCGTTGCCGGCGGTCAGCTCGAGGGTCGCCTGATGCGTTTTCTTCTTCGACTTCGGTGCCATGCACCCGAAGCTATGGTCTCCAGTTACTGGAGAGTCAATCGATCGGCTTGACGCTTTCGGCGTGACGGCGCGCCAGCTCCTGGTAGATCTCCGCGTTGTGCTCGACCCAGACACGGGCGGTGCCGTCGAGCGGGACGTGCTTCTTCGCCGGGCTGCCCATGGCGACCGTCTCCGGCGGGACGACCATGCCGGGCGTCACCGTGGCGCCGGCCGCGACCAGGGCCTTCGCGCCGATCTGCGCCTTGTCGAGCACGGTGGAGCCGTTCCCGATCAGCGCCTGCTCGCCGATCGTGCAGTCGTGCACGAGGCACTGGTGCCCGACGGTGACGTTCTTGCCGACCTCGGTCACGCCGCCGTTGACGTGGATGACCGAGTTGTCCTGGATGTTGGCGCCCTCGCGGATGAGGATCTTCCCGAAGTCGGCGCGCAGCACGGCGCCGTACCAGACGGAAGCGCCCTTCTCGACGACGACATCACCGATCAGGGTGGCGGTGGGGGCGATCCACGCTTCGGGATCCACCTGGGGACGAAGCCCCTCGAATTCGAACATCGGCATGCCCCGCACCCTATGCGCGAATGTCCGTGAAGGCCCCCTTGAGAGACCTAGAGTCCCTCAAGGAGGCCTTCACGGAACGTCGCTCAGCCGATGGCGGTGTTCAGCAGGAGGTCCACGGCCTTGTCGTTACGGGTGGTCTCCCGGACGATCACCTCGTCGGGAGGGTAGAAACCGGGGTTCGAACCCCGCGGGTACATCTCGAAGGTGAAGCTCAGGATCTTGTGGGTGCCCCACATCCAGTCGTCGATCGTCCCGTCCGTGATGTACAGGTCGCTCGACTGCTGCGGCGTGTAGCCGTTGGTCGCCGCCAGCTGCCGCCCCAGCGTCTGGAACCGCTGCGCTTCGGCCGCGGTCATGCCGGGGGCGGTGTCGTTGTAGGTGAAGCCGAACGGCCACAGCACGAGCTCCGAATAGGTGTGGAAGTCGATGCTCGCCTTGATCTGCTGGACGCCGCCGATCTTGCGCGAGTTCACGAAACCGGACACCGCCTTGGTCTCCGGGGCGGAGAACGCCGACGGGCCGCGGTAGGTCTCACTGGTGGTCGAGCCCGACGAACCGCCGCAACAGCCCCAGTTGTAACCCCAGTTGCGGTTGGTGTCGGTGCCGTTGCCCTGGCGGTTCTTGCGCCAGTACTTGTAGCTGCCGCCGGAGATGTCGTACTCCGAGCCGTCGGGGTTGACGTTCGGGATCACGTAGATCTCGGTGCTGTCGACGAACCGTTTGATCGCCGGGTCCGAGGCGTAGCCCTGGGTGAACCGGTTCACGATCCGCAGGCACATCTCGGTGGTGAGGTGCTCACGCGCGTGCTGGTTGCAGGTGAACAGCACCTCGGGCTCGTTCTCGTCGGTGCCGACGTTGTCGCTGATCTTGAGCATGTTCAGCGCACGGCCCTGATACGAGTTGCCGACGCTGCTCAACCGCGCGATCGACCCGAAGTTCGACTGGGCGTTGCGCAGCTCGGTGGTGACCTCGGCGTAGTTGTGGAAGCCGGAATCCGACGGCGGGAAGTCGTTGATCGCGTTCGTGCCCGGATTCTCCGACCGGTCGACCACGCCGCGCTGCTCGACGCGGTAGCCGAGCGAACGGATCTTCGCCGCGTCGCGCGCCTCACCGATGAACGTGGTCGTGCCGCCCGCGGAGCCGAGGACGTCGACGCCCAGCCGGGAGATCTGGGTGCGCTGCTGGGAGGTCCCCGTGCCGAAGACCTCGTAGATCTGGACCTGCGCGTCCTCGGCCTGCTGGTCGGCGGTCGCCGGACTCGCGGCGACCGGGATGGTGAACGCCGCGACGGCCGCGATCGCCACGGCCATGCACCGTCTTATGCGCATCGCATGTCTCCTAGCTCTGGGCAGGGGAAGGGGAACCTCACCATGGCCGGAGCCGGGATACCGAACAATCCGTAACGGTACGGATCTAATGCGTATTTCTAGCCGTAGTTCGCGAAACAGAGCGCTTCGATGTCACCACGCAGTGCGGCGAACGGCCGCCGCCGCACGCGCTGCTGGACGATCGCGCCGAGCAGATAGGACAGCAGGGCCCGTGCCCGCGCCCGGGGGTCTTCGACGTCGAGCGGGGCGAGCAGTTCCGCGAGCAGTTCGGTGATCGAGGTCAGCATGACGTCGATGGCCTGAGGGTGCTGCGCGCGGCCGGCGGCGATCCAGTACTCGAACCAGAGGAAGGCCGCGTTCGGACGGCCGGAGAACTCGGCGAGGAAGGCCTCGAGCGCGGCGAACAGCCGCTCATCCGGGTGATCGTGTTTCGCCGAAATTTTGCGCAAATCGGCGGTGAAGGTTGTGATGTGCGCCGCCATCGCGCGGTCGATCAGGACGTCGATGTCGGCGAAGTAGTAATGAATCGCACTCTTCGTGAGCGGCCCGGCGTCCGCGATCGCCCGCACGGTGCAACCCGCGAGCCCGTCCCTGGCGAGCACGACCCGCGCCGCTTCGACGATCTGTTCCTGTTTCTGCAGCTGATTGGGGGAGAGCCGCGCGCTGCGGCCGGGAACGGCGGTCACGAAGTTCCTTACACCAAGTAGTCAGGACACGAGCCCTGAAGCTTAGGGCACTCGTCCTGGCCGATCACAGCGGGTGAAAAATCTAGGTGGCTAGCCGCCGATCCGTAGCGGACAATGCCCGGCATGGTGACCTCAGGGGACAACGGGTTCAGCCCGGCCGCGCGACGGCAGCTGGAGAAGGAACTCGCCGATCTGCGTGCGCAGCGCGACGCGATGGCGCCGCTCGTCGGCGAGCAGGAACGAACCGGCGACGCCGCCGATCAGGCGGAGGTGCTGGACCGCGCGGAGGCCGCCGCCTACCTCGAGCGGCGGATCGCCGACGTCGCGGCGAAACTCGAACACGGCGGGCGCAACAGCAAGGGCCTGCTCCCCGACGGCACCACCGTCACCCTCAGGTTCGCCGACGGCGACGAAGACGAACTCCACATCGTCACGATCCCCGGCGAGGACGCCGACGCCTCCACCGTCACCTCGGACAGCCCGCTCGGCCTGGCGCTCGTCGGCGCCAAGGAGGGCGACGAGATCACGTACCGGACGCCGCGCGGCGAGACCAGCGCCACCGTCGTCACCCTGAAGCCGCCTGCCTGACCTCGGTCCAGGTGGTGGGGGGGGGGGGGGGGGGGGGGGGGGGGGGGGGGGGGGGGGCGGCCGCCACCCACCCCCCCCCCCACGCCCCCCCGCCGCGGCCGGCGGCCCG
>NZ_JBIWKX010000075.1:0-20767 GCF_044765885.1 Amycolatopsis sp. NPDC102389 | reverse complement strand
CCTCCCCCCCCCCCCCGTGCTACACCACGCCGCGGCCGCCCCCTCCGGCGTCTGGGGGTGTGGTGGGGCCTTGGGTTTTAACCACCCTATGCCCAACACACCACCAACCCGCCCCATCGCCTTCACGCGCCTGGACGGCACAGCACCGGATTCGCCAGCTCGGCGCACGGCCGGTGCCCGTGCGACCGCACGATGTCCTTGCCGACCTGATTGGTCAGGTACCGCAGGAAGCTCGCGACGAGCGAGTCGGCCTTCGGCTCGCCGAACGTGTACGCGTACTCGGTCTCCCAGAACGGGTACGCCGCGTGGATCGCGCCCTCCAGGGTCGCCTGGTGGCCGTCGATCCGGACCGGCAGCACGTCCTCGCGTTTCGTCGCGGCGCCCAGTTCGCTGTAGCCAAGTGCGCCCGGCACCCGCGACACCGCGTCGAGAACGTCGTTCGTCGACGGCTTCGCGCACCTCACCACTCCCGGCTGGGCGCCCGGCGCCGGTTTGACGCAGTCGTCGGAGTTGTCGCCGGGTTCCCGCTTACCCGCCAGGATCTGGCCTTCGAACGTCCGCCGCGTACCGGAGTCGGAATGCCGGTCGACGAGCCGGACCGGCTGGTCCTTGCCACCGATCTCCCGCCAGTTCGCGATCTTGCCGTCGTAGACGTCGCGGATCTGCGCGAGCGAAAGGTCCTGGACGCCCGCCTCCTTGTTGATCACGAGCGTGAACAGTGAGAACGCGACCGGACGCGGCAGCAGTTGCGGGAAGCCCTCGCCCTTGGCGCCGTCGGAGAACGCCAGCACGCCGTCGTTCCCGGCCTGGTTCAGGCTGCCGAGCCCCTCCGCGCTCCCCCGGGTGTCGAAGACGAACGACGCGCCCGGGCACGTCTTCGCGTACGAAGCCGTCGCTTCCTTCAGCACCGGCGCGAACGCCGTCGATCCGGTGACCGTGAGCTTCCCGGCCGCGCAGTCCAGCGGAGGCGGCTTCTCGTCGAAGACCAGCGAACGGGTCAGCTGGAAGATGCTGATCACGACGAGGAAGCAGACGAGCGCGATCACCGACCTCGTCGGCCCGGTGCGGCTCTTGGTCTCGCGGAGGCTGCCGCCCTTGATCTCGCCGACGACCTGAGGATCGTCGAAATCGTCGGGCGAGCCGTTGGGGATGCGGTCGAGCACGGCGAGGATCTTGTAGTGCGCGCCGCGGTTCAGCGGCACCCTCGGCAGGTCGATCACGCCGGCGGGCCGTTCGGGATTCTCGTCGCGCGCGCCGAAACCGGAGTCGTCGCCGAAGCATTCGTGCAGATGCGGCGAGCTGAGCTCGGTCACCACCATGCCTGCCACGGTGCGGCCCGGGAACTTCACGCGGACGCCGACGCGATCGTTCTCGTTGACCGCGTAGTCGTCGGTGTCGATGTCGGTGGTGCCGTTGTTCTCGATGCGCAGCAACACGAACGACGGGTCGACGAGCCGCTCGCCGTTCTCGTGCTGAAGCTGCGCCAGCGCGTCGGCCGTCGGCGCGAACCCGCGCCCGGACGCCGTCGGGGTGTCCATCTGCACGCGGTAGCCGAGCCGTTTGCGGCCGACGAGCGCGAACTCCCACAGGAACGCGACGGCCGGGACGGCGATCCCGGCCACCGCGAGCAGGACGTCCCAGGGAAAGCCTTCCAAGACCAGCCTCCAGGTTCGGGGAATCGAACCTAAGGCCCGTCACGGCCGGGGACGGCGGACTTCAGCCAGTGTTCACCGGCCGTCCGCGAAGGCGTAGTCGTCGAGGTCGAAGAACCGGCTCGTCATCATGGTTTCCAGCGTGGGCGAGGCTCGGAACGGCACGTCCCCGTTCGCGTCGAAGTAGTAGCTGTTGGCCAGCGAACAGCTGTCCTGGAAGAACACCTGGTGCTTGCGCCGCTCCAGCATGCTCCGGAAGTACCGGTCGTTGGCCTCGTTCGTGACCTCCACGCGGGTCGCGCCGGTCTTACGCGCGTTGCGCAGGCAGCGGATGATGTGCGCGGTCTGCGTCTCGATCAGGTTGAAATACGAGGAACCGTTGTAGCCGTAGGGCCCGAGGATGGTGAACAGGTTCGGGAAGCCGGGGACGCTGACCCCCTGATAGGCCTGGAACCGGTTCTCCTCCCAGAACTTCTCCAGGTCGGCGCCGCCGGATCCGCGCACGGTGAAGGCGGGCATGTTGCCCTTCTCGAACACCTTGAACCCGGTCGCCAGCACCAGGACGTCGACCGGATGCTCGGTGCCGTCGACGGTGCGCACCCCGGACTCGGTGATCGCGTCGATGCTCGTGGTCTCCAGCGTGACGTCGTCCCGGTCGAACGTCTGGAGGTACTCGTTGGAGAAGCTCGGCCGCTTGCAGCCCAAGGCATAACGCGGGGTCAGCTTCTCGCGGGTCACGGGATCCTTGACCGCGCGCCGCAGATGCGCGCGCCCGATCCGTTCGCCCGCGCCGGCGGTCGGCAGGAGATTGTGGAAATGCGCGGCCAGCGGGAAGGTCACCTCGACGAGTGCCTGGCTGGCCAGCCGGGACACCAGTTTCGCGCCCGGCAGCCGCCGCAAGGCGAGCCGCGCCGGCCGCGGCAGGACGGCGTCGGGTTTGGGCAGGCACCAGATCGGCGTGCGCTGGAACACCGTCAGATGGCCCGCCTCCGGCGCGATGGACGGGATCACCTGCACGGCCGAGGCCCCGGTCCCGACGACGGCGACGCGTTTGCCCCGCAGGTCGACGCCGTGGTCCCAGCGCGCGGTGTGCATGACCGTGCCGCGGAACCCGCCGATCCCGTCGATGTCCGGTGGTTTCGGCTGGGTGAGCACGCCGGTGGCGCCGACGACGAACCGCGCCGTCATCGACCAGCCTTCGGCGGTTTCGAGGCGCCACAAGTGCGTTTCGTCGTCGAAGGTAGCAGAGACGACCTTGCTGCCGAGGCGCGTGCGGCGGCGGATGTCGTACTTGTCGACGCAGTAGTCCGCGTACGCCTTCAGCTCGCGGCCGGGCGCGTAGACCCGCGACCAGCCGGAGATCTGCTCGAACGAGAACTGGTAGCTGAACGACGGGATGTCGACGGCGACACCCGGATAGGTGTTCCAATGCCAGGCGCCGCCGACGCCGTCGCCCTCCTCCAGCATCAGGAAATCTTCGAAACCGGCGCGGTGCAGCAGGATCGCGGCCCCGATCCCGGAGAAACCCCCGCCGATGATCGCGATCTCGTGGTCCGGCGTCATACGGGAAGTCCTTCCTTGGCGAACAGCGAACTCGCGCCGAGCACGACGACGTCGGCCTGGTGCTCGATACCTTCGGCGGTACGGATTCCCGCGGGCGCGAAGGCGTAGACCGGCCAGGTGATGAGCTTGCAGCCGGGCCGCCGAAGCGCGCCGTAGTAGCCGAGACCCGGCGCCGTCCGTCGCGAGCCGAACCGGCGGTCGGGCGTCAGCAGCCTGCGGATCCACGGGTCTTTCACTTGCCAGCGCAGGAAGACCCGGGCGACGGCGATGCCGAGGACGTTCGGCCCGGGCACCGGCATCGGGACCACCCAGTCCGGTTCCTCCTGGAACACCTTCACCGAACGCGCGGTGGCCGCCACCTCGGGCACGATCTGCGCCGCCTCACGGCCGGGCGCGACCACGGCGACCCGCTGCCCGGAGAAGTCGTGCCCGAACCATTCGGTGCCGCGCAGCACCTCGCCCCGGAAGTCGCCGAGGCTCATGACGCGACCGGTTCGTGGGTGATCTCCTCGGTCCACGACTGCGGCTTTCCCAGCAGCCGCGCGGGGATCAGGCGGGTCACCTTCACCATCGGGTCGGCGAGCAGCCGGTGGTAGACGTGCGAGCGGTCGACGATCATCGCCGCCTGCGCCTTGAGCACGTGGTACGCCGGGATACGTTTGGTGAACTCGCCGCGGCCGCCGATGGTGGAGAACCGCTTCACCGCGTTGTACAGCTTCTTCTCCGGCAGGCCCATCGCGACGATGTTGTCCCGCATCTTGTTGATCAGCGGGACGAACACCACGATCAGGCCGAGCACGATCTGGGGTTTGAGCGAACCGATCGATTCGGTGAGCAGTTTGGTCGTGGAGCCGGCGCCGATCAGTTCCAGCACCTCGAAATCGGCCGTGATGTGCCGGGCCTCGTCGGAGTTGATATGCCGGAACACCTGGTGGCACACCGGATCGGAGACCTCTTCCAGCAGGAACTTCACCAGCGCGCCGTCCAGCGCGCATTCCAGCAGTGGGATGAGCGTGGCGAGCGCCGTCAACGGCAACGTGTCACCGAAGTCGTCGAGGACCTTGATGGCGAGCTTGACGTTGATGTTCGGCTCGGGCATCGAACCGTGCTCGTCGAGCATGCCCCAGCGCTTCATCAGCGCGAGTTCCGCGTTGGCGTGCTTCTGTTCCTCGGCGTGGAAGTAGCGGTAGATCTCCTGGATCACCGGGGTCGGCGCCTTCTTGGCCAGCGAGGCGAACCCGCGGGCGCCGACGTGCTCGATCCACACGAGATCGGCCATGAACGGCCGCATCTTGGCGCGCAGCTCGTCGGTCATCGTCTCGGCGCCGGGCGCGTCCCAGTCGATGTCGGCCAGCGACCACTGCTTGTCCTTGATGGTCTGGAGCATCGCCGCGAAGTCGTAGGCCATCACTTCTCCTTTTCGGCGGGCAGGAACCGGCCGAGCAGACCGGCGATCCGCGTGTACGGGACGGGCACGAACCGCTTGGCGTGCCAGAGAAGCTGGGCGTCGGGCTGCGGCACGACGTAGAGGCGGCCGCGATCGTGGGCGTCGAGCGTCATCCGCGCGACTTTTTCGGCGGAGAACCCGACCACGTCGGAGACCCGCTGGGCGAGCCCGCGGGCCCCGTCTTCGATGAGTTCGCCACCGAAGATGTTGGTGCGCACGAAGGTCGGGCACAGCACGGTGACCGCGACGCCGGTGCCGGACAGTTCGGCGGAGAGGGTTTCGGAAAGGCTGACGACGCCCGCCTTGCTCACGTTGTACGCGGCCATCCTCGGCGCGGCGGTGAACCCGGCGGCCGACGCGACGTTGATGACGCCGCCCGCCTTCGCCGCGCGCATGGCGGGGACGAAGGTGTGGCAGCCGTGGATCACGCCCCAGAGGTTCACGCCGAGGGTGCGTTGCCAATCGGACAGCGGGCTCTCCCCGACGAGCCTGCCGCCCGCGCCGATCCCGGCGTTGTTGACGACGAGGTCCGGCTCGCGGCCGAACCATGACCGAGCCTGGTTCGCGAGCTCGGTGACCTCGTCCACAGTGGACACGTCACAGGCGATGGCGACCGCGTTCTCGAGTGTTTTCGCGGTTTCTTCGGCTGCTTCGAGGTCGATATCGGCGCAGACGACACGGCTGCCACGCCGGACGAGCTCGGCCGCGATCGCCCTCCCGATCCCGCTGCCCGCGCCGGTGACGACGGCATGTGCTCCCTGGGTCCGCTTGGTCATGCCGCCCTCACGATCGCTGGAAGGTTCTCGGTGAGGAACCGGCAAGCCCGCTCCATCGCCGGCCTCGCTTCGGGAATGAAGCGGGTCAAGGCCTGGAAGACGTGCATCTGGCCGGGAACCACGTCGAGTTCGCAGTCCGCGCCCGCGCGACGCAGGGCCCTGGCCAGCTCGATGGCGTCCGCGGCGAGCATTTCGCGGCCGCCCGCCTGGATGATCGTCGGCGGGAAGCCCTTGATGTCGTCGAAGGCGAAGCGCAGCCGCGGCGACGCGACGTCGGCGTCCATTGTGTACAGACCGACCAACCGCGCCGCCGCGGCGGCGGAGATCATCGGGTCCGGGCTCATGCGTTCTCTCTGGGCGGCCAACGAGAACGTCACGTCGAACAGCGGCGAGAAGAGGGCCAGCGCGGCAGGCGGATCTTTTCGTTCCCGGATCAGCTGGGCGGCGAGATCGACCGCGAGATGCCCGCCCGCGGAGTCGCCCGCGACGAGGATCCGGCGGTACCCCTGCCCGAGAAGCCGTTCGTAGGCCGCGCGGACGTCGTCGGCGGCGTTCGGGAAGCGGTGCCGGGGCGCGAGGCGGTACTCGCAGGCGAAGACCGGGAGGCCGGTGCCCTCGGAGACCCGCGTGGTCAGCCCGCGATGCGTGCGCGCCGAGCAGAGCGCGTAACCGCTGCCGTGGATGTAGAGGACCACGGCGTTGCCCTCGCTCACCTCGGGCGCGCGGACCCATTCGCCCCGGATGCCGGGCTCGACGCGGCTTCCCTTCAACGGTGGCGAAGCCAGCCACAAACCGCTCGCGATGAAGGCCCGGGAGAAGGCGACGCCGGCCCGGTTGGCCGGGATCGCGTTGGCGATCGGCCGCACGAAAGCGGACGTCAGCGCGGCGGCCAAACCGGGTCGCAGGCCATTCTGCGGTCGCATGCCCTCAGAATGAATCTGAGGGCACCTGCTGTCAAGATGGAGACGTGACCGCGTCCCGCCGCTACAGCGGCAAAACCGCCGACGAACGCCGCGCCGAACGACGGCTCGCGCTGCTCGGCGCCGCGTTGGACATCTGGCAGGAACAAGGCTGGGCGGCGGTCACCATGCGCGGCGTCTGTGCGCGGGCGAACCTGACCGACCGGTACTTCTATGAGAGCTTCGCCAACCGCGACGCGCTGCTCGCCACCGCCTGGGAACAGGTCCGCGACGAAACCCTGCGGATGGTCCTCGACGCCGTCGCCGCCCACATCGAGCAGCCGGCGCTGGACCAGCTCCGCGCCGCCGTCGACGTCGTCGTGCACCACGTGCGGGAAGAGCCGGCGCGGGCGCAGATCCTGTTCGGCGACCACGCGGGCAGCGCGGTGCTGGAGCAACTGCGGCGGCAGACCGTCCAGGACACCACCGGCCTCCTGATCGACCTGGCGCGGCCGCATCTGAAGCCGGACGTGGACGGGCTGGAGTTCCGCGTCAACGTCCTGCTCGGCATCGGCGGCTTCGTGGAGATCATGCTCGCGTGGCGCTCCGGGCTGCTCGACGCCGACGCGGACACGCTCGTCGAGCACCTCACGGGCGTGGGTACTTCGCTATCGCGGATGTTCCTCAAGGACTGACACCAACGGGTGAACTTTCGGCGCGGACTCGTCGCCGGGACGAAATGCGTCAGGGCCCCATCCGGAGTGTTCCGAATGGGGCCCTGACCTGCGGAGCCGCCTAGGGGAATCGAACCCCTGACCTATTCATTACGAGTGAATCGCTCTGGCCGACTGAGCTAAGGCGGCGGACATCGGGCTCGCACCCGATGACGGGGACAAGTGTAGCGGAGGCTTGAACGTCACCTTCCGGGGCCACCGTCGTTAGGGTTCTATGACGCCGGTCTCAGTCCCCCAAGATCGGCCCATCCCCCACTGGAGGACCTGTTCATGCGGCAACGACTGCCCCGTGTGCTGGCACTTCCGGCCGCCGCGGCCCTGCTTCTGCTGACCGCGGCGCCGGCCACCGCCCAGACCATGCCGACCACGCCGATCCCCGATCCGGCGCATCCGGGGCAGCCGCCGATGTCGGCGCCGATCGGTCCGCAGCCGCTGGGCAAGGCGGTGGGTGACGCGGGGGCGGCCCTCGGCGTGCTCCGGTTGCTGCCGAACGCGGTGCCGACCAGCGCCATCCTGCCGGGAGCCGGCGAGCTGCTGCCGAAGCAGTCGGCGCTCGAAGCCGGGATGGGTCTTTCCAGCGCGCAGGCCAACTCCGAGGCCTACCTGAACTACGAAAAGTCCATCGCGCAGTCTTCGCCGTTCGGCCTGTCCGCCGCGGGCAACGCGCCGCAGACGCCGGGCAGCCTCGTGCAGACGGCGCTGCCGGACAACCCGAAGCCGATCAGCGGCGGCCTCAACGCGCCGAAGAACCCGCTGTTCAACCTCGGCCTGCTCAACGGTGAGGCGCACGCGCGCTGGAGCCCGACGCTCGGGCCGTGCGTCGGCACGATCGCCGACTCGA
The DNA here is from genome assembly GCF_044765885.1 of Amycolatopsis sp. NPDC102389. Taxonomy (NCBI): domain Bacteria; kingdom Bacillati; phylum Actinomycetota; class Actinomycetes; order Pseudonocardiales; family Pseudonocardiaceae; genus Amycolatopsis; species Amycolatopsis sp. NPDC102389. Next base: position 12,855 of record NZ_JBIWKX010000075.1, on the reverse strand, counting down.
GCACGTCGATCGCGAACCTCGCACTGCTGCCGACCATCCCGAACATCCCGGGCGCCGACCAGCTGACCCAGGCTTCGGAGCAGCTCACGGCCGGTCTCAAGGCGCTTCCCGGCCCGCTTTCGAACCTCGGCGGTCTCCTTTCGGGGAACAGCACCAGCGCCGACGGCAAGGGCGCCGTGCTGAGCCTGCCGAACACGCTGTCGTCGCGCTCGGTCGTGCGGCTGGTCGACATCCCCGGCTCGAAGAACAAGGCCGTCGAATCGACGTCGACCCTGCAGGCGGCCAACATCGAACTGCTGAAGGGCACGCCGCTCGGCCTGACGATCAAGGTCGCCAGCCAGCCGACGCTGCGGGTCACCTCGACCGGCGACAAGAAGACGTCGAAGGTCGAGTACACCGCGCCCGTGCTGCAGATCGTCCGCGGCGACAAGGTGCTGTTCACCCTCGACGCGAACAACCCGACCAAGGACATCCCGATCGGGATCCCGCTGCCGTCGCTCAAGCAGGTCCCCGGCTTCGAGCAGCTGAAGAACGTGCCGGTGGTCGGCGGGCTCGCCGAGATGCTGGACGGTGCCACCAAACAGCTTCCCGGCGGCGAAGCCGGAAACGGGCTCACGCTCGACCTCGGGGTGTTGAAGCTGTCGATCGCCGGGCTGAACCAGAAGTCGAGCGACATGACCTCGCCGTTCAAGGGCTTCCAGATGGGCGCCTCGGCACGGCTGCTGGACCTGCAGATCCTGCCGACGACGGCGCTGCAGAAGGCGCTGCCGCCAGACGCCGCGAAGAAGCTGCCTTCGTCGCTGGCCCAGGTCTCGCTCGGTGAGCAGATCGCCCGCGCGTACGCGCCGGCCGGCGGTGTCGAGTGCGGCACCGTGACTCCGCCGCCAGCGGGCAACAACGGTGGCGCGGCGCCGAAGGGACCGGTCAAGAACCTGGCGTACACCAACGCCGCCTACGACACGGTGCCGATGTTCTGGTCGGGTACCGCGATGCTGCTGCTCGGTGTCGTTCTCGTGGCCGCCATGCCGGGACGGCGTCGGCTCGCGGTGGTTCCGGTCGCCAAGAACTCGCCGGGCTCGCCGGGATTCAAGCCTTCGCCGCGGCCGCGCTCTCGGGACGCTGAAGACTCTCGGGACTAGACGGGGCGAGGAGGGTGATGAACGGTCCTTTCACGCCATGCCCCCGCGTGAGAGGCCCGTTCGTACCGCTCGCCTATCGGTAGTCAGGGGCCTTCACCGCTTTGATGCGGTGAGGGCCCCTTTCGCTTACCTGCGACTGTGGATGACCTTCGCTCACCCTTCGCCCGGTGCCCCCGCGGGGCTTCGCCACCTTCGCGGGGCTTCGGCCGCCTTCGCTCACTTCCCCCAACCACCCGTGATGTCCCCAATGGCGCATTGGGGACGCTCAGCGTCTCCAATGCCACATTGGGGACATCACAGCACCCGCCCGAACCCGAGGCCCCTTCACTTACCCACAGCACTTGTCCACAACCATCCCCACCTGTGGACAACTCCCGCTACCAGCCCTTTTCCCCCTCCACCCCCGGTAGACTGGACTCGGGGACGCCCCCCTGGGAAGGGCGGGGGCTGGGGTAGCGAGCGAAGCGGATCAGCCCTGTCGCAGGGTGGTGACCATGGCTTCGACGGCGATCCTCGGCTTCACGTTCAGGTCGATGGCCTCGCGGCATTCCAGGACGGCTTCGAGCCGGCGCAGGATCGAGTCCGGCGCCCAGGCGGAGGCGGCCTGGGCGATTTCCGCGGCGTGGTCGGGGTGGTTCAGCGTCGCGCCGGCGCCGCTCGCGGTCACGAGGACGTCCCGGTAGAACGCGGCCAGGTCCACCAGCGCGAGATCGAGGGTGTCCCGCTGGGTCCGGGTCGCGCGGGACTTCTGGCGCTTTTCGAGCTGCTTCACGGCGGCTTCGGCGGCCCGTTTCGCTCCGGAGACGCCCTTCCCGATGCCGTCACCGCCCATCGCGGTGCGCAGTTCGGAACGTTCGGCCTCGTCGCGGACCTTGCTCTCCTCGCCCGCGTCGGCCTCCGCCGCGCTGATCAGCTGATCGGCGCAGGTGAACACATCGGACGGACGACGCAGGCCGAGCGGGATCCGCAGCACGGTCGCCCGCCGCTGCCGGGCCGCCTCGTCGGTGGCGAGCCGCCGCGCGCGGCCGACATGTCCACTGGAGACGGACGCGGCCCACCGCGCACGCTCGGGCTCGATGCCGTCCCGCTCCATGAGCACCTGCGCGATCGCCTCGGGCGGCGGCGTCCGCAACGTGACCAGGCGGCACCGCGAGCGGATCGTCACCGACACGTCGTCCGGGTGATCCGACGGCGCGCACAACAGGAACACCGTGCGATCCGGCGGCTCCTCCACGGCCTTCAGCAACGCGTTCGACGCGCCTTCGGTCAGCCTGTCGGAGTCCTCGATGATCACCACCTGCCACTTCCCGGTGGTCGGGCGGCGGGCGGCGGCCTGCACCAGCGAACGCATTTCGGCGACCGAGATCGAAAGGCCTTCCGGCACGACGAGCTTCACGTCCGCGTGCGTCCCGGCCATCACGGTGCGGCAGCCCGGGCACTCACCACAGCCGGTGCCGGTGCTGCATTGCAACGCCGCCGCGAAAACCCTCGCGGCCGTGGAGCGTCCCGAACCGGGCGGACCGGTGACCAGCCAGGCGTGGGTCATCGCGCCGGGCGCGACGGGCTGGTTGTCGATGATCCGCGCGGCCGCCGTCGACGCCGTGGAAAGCGTGCGCGCGGCGGGCTCCTGGCCGACGAGCTGCTTCCAGACACCGATCAGCGCAGGGGCTTCCGTCATCTCGCTTCGACCTTTTCCTCGGCCGGAGCGAGTCCGGCGAGCCTGCCGACGAGCACCGCGCGGATCGCGGTCCGCACCCGGTCACTCACTTCGTCCTCGGTACCTTCCGCGTCGACCACGACGTACCGGTCCGGGTCGGCGGCGGCCATCTCCGTGAGCAGATGCTGCACCCGCCACTGCGCGTCCAGCGACTCCGACTTCCGCATCACCGTGCCGGGATCGGCGTCGAGCAGGATGGTGATGTCGGGCCGCAGCCTGCCGGTCGCCCAGTCGGCGAGCCCTTCGAGTTCCTGGCTGTCCAGCCCGGCGACCGCGGACAGATGCGCCAGCGGCGAGTCCACGAACCGTTCCATCACCACGACGGAACCGGCGTCGAGCGCGGGCTGGATGTCCCGTTCGACGATGTCCGCCCGCACCGCGGCGGCGGCCAGCGCCTGCGCCCGCGCACCGGACAGCGAAGCACCGGAGACGAGCTTCGCGAGCCGCTGATCGTCCAGCGCCGGGTCGGCGGCCAGCACGACCGGACGCGTCCCCGCGCGCAGCCATTCGGCCAGCCGCGCGGCCTGCGTCTCGGTGTTGATCGCCCGTGTCCCCTCGAGCGCGATCAGCAGCCCGTTCACCCGGCGCGGGCTGCGGCGCAGGGCGTTGCGGAGATCGGCGAGGATCGGCTCCGCCCGCCGGTCGTCCATCTGCCGGTACGCGAAGATCCCGGCGAGCAGCGCGAGGATACCGCCGCCGATCATCACCGGCCGCGTGCCGTCGATCGTGATCTTGCCGCCCCACAGCTCGACCTCGGTCGTCCGGACCGCGCTGATCAGCACCGGGACCAGGATCGTCGAGCCGAACAGCACGATCTTCATCAGCGACTGGTAGATCGCGTTGATCCGGCCGCGGATGGAGTCCTCGATCCGCGAACCGATGATCGTGACACCGGTCAGGAACGCCGTCCCCGCCCAGACCCCGACGGCGGCGACCGCGACCAGCGAAACGGCGAGATGCGGCGACAGCGCCACCACGATGAGGCACAGGCCGGCGGCGACGATCGAGATCCCGAACAGCCGGTCGTGCGCGAGCCGCCGCGCGAGCTTCGGGGCCACCGCCATCCCGGTGGCGAGCCCGAGGAAGACGGCGAGCACGAGCAGGTTGAACGCCGCGTCACCGGCGAGCAGGCTGGACGAGTACGGCTTGGCGGAGCCGATCACCGCGCCACCGGCGGCGAACGCGCCGAAAGCACCGATCATCAGCCCGCGCACCAGCGGCGTCGTCCGCACGAAACGGGCGCCGTCGGCGATCATCTGCCGGAAGCCGAACTTCTCCTCGTCGGCCGCCTTGACCTTGGGTTTCTCGACCGCGTGGACGTTGCGCAGCGACAGCTCGGGGATCCGGGTCGCGATCACGATCGCGCTCGTCAGATACAGCAGGCCGGTGATGACGACGGCGACCTTGGCGATGCCGAGCTGCGCGTCGCCCTGGAAGAAGTGGAACGTGGTGTTGCTACCGGTGAGCACGGCGTTCGCCCCGGCCGCGGTGATCACCGCGAGGCCGTAGGTCATCACCATGCCGAGCTGGTTGGCCGTCTCGACCTGGTCCGGACGGCGCAGCAGGTTCGGCACCGCCGCGTCCTTCGACGGGATCCACATCATCGAGCAGCAGCCGACCAGGAAGTTGCCGACGAACACCCACCACGGCGTGCCGACGAACGCGATCGACAGCAGGAAACCGCATCGGCCGAGGTCGCAGAGCACCATCACCTTGCGCCGGTCGAAGCGGTCGGCGAGCAGCCCGCCGAGCGGGGCGAACAGCAGCCCCGGCAGCAGCGACGTCAGCACGACCCCGACGAACGCGAAGTTCTGCGCGGCGTAGTTGTCGGTCAGTTTGGTGACCAGACCGGTCAGCGTGAGGAGGTTCAGCCAGTCCGCGACGCTGCACAGGTACGAGACACCCCAGATCCGGCGGAACGGCTTGATCGCCAGCACCCGCCGCACCCGGTGCATGGTGGAAGCGTCACGTCCCGACGGATCACTCGTGCCCGCCTCGGGCACCGACTGCACGCCCTCGCTGATACGCCCACCCCACTAGTCACGCGGCGCCAGGGTGCGACCCGGGTCAACACCGGGTACCCCGACCGTACGGCCAGGGTATCCCGATGGGTGAGGTATGGACCGACGGCCCCGTCCGGCGGTATCCGCCGGACGGGTTACCCGAAGATCCCCGCGATGCTGTTGAACAGGCTGGCCAGCAGCTGGATGGCGAGGACCGCGAAGACGATCATGAGGGCGATCGCGATCATCACCCCGGCGGTGTTCGACGACGGTTTGCCGAGCCTCGGCATCTGCATGGACCGCTTGGCGCGCCGTACTTCGACCTCGGCCTCTTCGTCGACCTCGACCGGCTCTTCCTGCTTCAGCCGACGGGGCTGACGGATCAGCTGAGACGGCCTCGACGGCCAAGTGCGCTGCTGGGGCAGGATCCCGATCGGCGCAGCGCCTTGCTCACCGACCGTGCTGACGACCCTGGTGGGCGACGGAGCCGCGGTCAGCTCGGCACCCGGGCTTTCGGCGGGGTGGTCGTCCGCGAGCATGGCCGCGTTGACCATCCTGCTCACGACTTCGGGGTCGTGCTGGACCGGTCCCGGTACCTGCACGTGGACCTCGTCGGCTTCCGCTGACGGATCGGATGGGGCCGTCGTACCGGTCGTGACCAGCCCGGACAGCGGATCGGCGAACCTGTCGCCCGGAGGATCTGCCTGAGTGCCATCGCCTTTCACGAAGTCGGGGGCATCGAAGAAGGGGGTTTCGCCCTTCCCGCTCATGGTGACCACCTCACTACGGAATGTCCTCTGCTTCCAGGGTAACCACCTCGGCCCGCCGCACATCCGCCCAATGGGCCAGATAAATGTCACGCGCCGCGAGGCTGATCTTCACGTCCTCCAGCAAAGGTTCGAAGAAAGAACGCCGGTAACGGGCGTCCGTCGCGGTCGAAGCGGCGAAGTACAAACCGGAGAAAACGGCGAGGAAAACGGAGACGTTGACGAGCGCGGAACTCACCGGGAGGGGGACACCCAGCAGTGTCCCGGGCGCGGATTCACGGCCGGCGAACTCGGTCACGACCTCCGGGCTGAGGATCAGCACCCCGAACACGACGAAGAACGCGAACACCAGCACCCCGAACGCCACGATCTGCACCGCTTGGGCGAAGAACAGCACCAAGGCGATGTTCAGCCGCTCGGTCTTCGTCAGCGCGCGCCGCCGCTGCTCGAGGCCGGTGTCGTCGTCGAACGGCGTGCCGCGCAGGACGGTCGCGCCGGGCTCCACGGTCCAGGACTTCAGCTCCTTGATCTCGTCGGACAGCATCGACGCCAGGAACACGGCGCCGATCAGGACGAGGAAGCCGACCACCAGCCACAACCGGCCGGGGGTCAGCCGCTCCACGGCCTGCCACAGCTCGGCGGTGAAGAAGCTGAACATCACCACCAGCAGGAGCAGCGGCAACGCCCGCGACGCGAGCATGCCGATGGCCCTGACCTGGGCGACCGCGCTCCGCGCCGCCCAGGTCAGGATCGAACCGACGCCGATCCGGACCAGCAGCATCAGCACGGCCAGCGCGACGAGGTTGGTGAGCACGGCGACCCACAACGGGTCGTCCCACGACACCAGCCCGGTGAGCCGCTCGCCGAGCGGCAGCACGAAGAGCCAGAAGCCGATCGTCGCCGCCATGATGGCCAACCGGACCCGGGTGCGGCTCACCACGCGGAGCAGCTTCGCCATCAGCCTGCCGACGATCACCGGCACCACGACCACGGCGAACGTCAGCGCCAGCACGCCGAGCACGTAGCCGACGCCGCTGCCGCGCATCCGGGCCGCGAGCACGTCCTCCGGGACGTCGAGCAGCTTCAGCAACGCGGCCAGCAGCAGGTCGAGCAGGCACAGGAACACCAGCCCGGGCGTGGACCGGCGCAACATGCCCGCCCCACGCCGCCGCCGGTGGATGACCATCGGCAGCCCTCGCCGCCGGAACCACGCGTCGGCCGCGCGCCGGTCCAAGTCCATGCCCGTCCCCCTCGTTCGTCGCTCGAAGCGGCTACGTCCGGCTCAAGTCCACCGCCTCGTGCAGCCAGCCCGCCAGTGCCCGGCGGTCCATTCCACCGAACATCAGCCACCCTTCGGAAGGGGCGGCGTACAAAACGAACCTCCCCAGATCGTTGTCGATGATCACGAAGCCGTAGTCCGGGTACTCGGCGTTCAGCCCGCCGAAGGCGACGAGATCGAGGATCGCCGTGCCGGTCCGGGGACGGTTCAGCGTGTCGGCGACCAGGCCGACCTCTTCCTCTTGGCCGGGCAGCGGCACGCCGTGCTCGTCGATCCTGATGCGCATCGGCTCGGTCTCACCGGCGGGGACGTGCGGAAGCCCGCCGAAGACCCGGGCTCCCAGCTCGCCGAAATCGCTGAGGCTGAACGTGGTCCGCCGCCCGGACCGCATCCGCCAGACGACCGCTTGCTGCCCGTCTCCGTAGCAATCGACGCGCACCGAGCGGGGCGCGGACGCGAAGACGCCGGTGAGGACGCCTCGCACCGAACCGCGCAGCATCACGCCGTGCATCCGGGCCGCGGCCGGATGGATCTCGCCGTTCTCCATCAGGCCGGCCTCTTCGAGCATCGCCGCCTTGGCCGCGTACCGCTCGGCCTGGGTGACGAGATCCGCCGGCTCGTCGTAGGACGGGCACAGACGGCGGATCTCGTCGTCGCTGATCTCCGGGTCGTAGCCGAGATACACGCTCCGCCGCTCGGGCACCACGCGCAGCACCGGCTCGGCGGCGCGGCTCATCAGTTCCTTCACGGTCGCCGGTTCACGCATGGTTCTGCACCGCCTTCACGATCCACTGCTCGGCCGTCGACCGGCTGGCCGGGCCCCAGGTGAGCGTCCAACGGCCCTCGCCGTCCATCGCCGCGCTGAACTGGTACCGGCCGAGGTCGTTGTCCACCAGGCCGAACGCGCCGTGCGGATACTCGGCGAGGATGGAGTTCCGCACCGCGAGATCGACGAGGACCGTGCCGTGCCGCGGCCGCGAAGCGCCTTCACGGATCACCTCGACGGCCTCGCGGGCCCGCAGCGGGATCAGCCCGCCCGCGTCCGTCTCGATGCGCACGGTCTCGCCGGTGCCCGGCGGATGGTCGGGCAGCCCGTCGAACACCCAGCCCGGCAGCGCGCTGAGGAAACCGGACCGCAGCCGCGCTCGCCTGCCGTGCTTGTTCAGCACCGTGGTGTAGTCGTCGTCGCCGAAGAACCGGACCTCCCACGGTTCCGCGCGCGACGGGAACACCCCGGTCACCACGCCGCGGATGAACCCGCCGCGCAGCGCGCGATACAGCCCGACGGCCTCGGGCGTGACCTCACCGCCGGGGGCCAGCCCGATGGTCGCCATCCCGCTCACGAACCGGGTGTACTGCTCCACCTCCTCGGCCAGGGTGAGCCCTGGAGTCGGCTCCTCGTCGGCCAGCACCGGCGGCACGGCGAGCTCCGGATCGTAGAACTCCATCACCGAGGGACGCTCCGGAACCTCGGCTGCCAGCGGGGCGATGACTTCGTCGATGACGTCGAAGACAGCGGTCGTTGAAGTGCTCACCTGACCATTGAACACCCTGGTACCGACAATTTTTAGAACTTTTGTTCGAACGGGTGAGGTGGTTCGGCGAGCGGTCGGTGAGCGGTCGACGGACGCCCCGGACGCCATGCGGTTTCCGGCTCATCGCCCCTCGAAGATGATCAAGAGAGCGATGTCGATCAGGACGGCGGGAGCACGGTCGGCGAAGGTGATCCCCAGCGGTCACCCGGATGCGACGAACGGCCCGTTCTTTGCGAAATTCGCAAGGAACGGACCGTTCATGGCGCGCTAAGTGAGCTACTTCGTCTTCGTGGCCGTCGAACGCGTCGAGGGCTTCTTCGCCGCCGCGGTCTTGGTAGCCGTGGTCTTGGTAGCCGTGGTCTTGGTCGCGGTGGTCTTCTTGGCCGCGGTCGTCTTGGTGGCCGTCTTCGACGCCGCCGGCTTCCGCGCCGGAGCCTTGCGCTTGGGCGCCGGGCCCTTCGCGCGCTTCTCCGCCAGCAGTTCGGCGCCGCGCTCGGCGGTCAGCTCCTCGATGCTGTCCGACTTCCGCAGCGTCGCGTTGTACTCGCCATCGGTCACGTACGGGCCGAAGCGGCCGTCCTTGACCACCATCGGCTTGCCGGACACCGGGTCGTCGCCCAGTTCCTTGAGCGGCGGCTTCGCGGTCGCGGACCGTCCACGCTGCTTCGGCTCCGAGTAGATCTTCAGCGCCTCTTCGAGCGTGATCGAGAACAGCTGGTCCTCGGTCGTGAGCGAACGCGAGTCCGTGCCCTTCTTCAGGTACGGCCCGTAGCGCCCGTTCTGCGCGGTGATCTCGTCGCCGGATTCCGGGTCCTTGCCGACCACGCGCGGCAGCGAAAGCAGCTTCAGCGCGTCTTCGAGGGTCATCGTCTCGATCGACATCGACTTGAACAGCGAGCCCGTCCGCGGCTTCGGCTGCTTCGCCTTCGCGGCCTTCTTCTGCGCGGCCGTCGCGCCTTCGGGCAGCGGCTCCGGCTCGGGAAGGAGCTCGGTGACGTACGGGCCGAAACGGCCTTCCTTCGCCACGATCTCGTGCCCGCTGACCGGGTCCTTGCCGAGTACGCGGCCTTCCTGCGGCGTCGCGAAGAGTTTCTCCGCGATCTCCTGGGTCAGCTCGTCCGGCGGCAGGTCCTCGGGCAGGTTCGCCCGCTGCGACGTCCCGTCCACCTCACGCTCGAGGTACGGGCCGTAGCGGCCGACACGCACGACGACGGTGTGGCCGTCGGCGTCGCTGAACAGCGGGATCGAGTTGATCTCGCGGGCGTCGATGTCTTCGACGCCCGAGCCGACCAATTTCTTCAAGCCACCCAGCCGTCCGACGGAACCGTCGACGCCCATGTCGCCGCCGAAGTAGAACTTCGACAGCCACTGCGTGCGGTGCTCGTCGCCCGCGGCGATGCGGTCGAGCTCGTCCTCCATGCCGGCGGTGAAGTCGTAGTCGACCAGCCGCTCGAAATGCCGCTCCATCAGGCCGATCACGGCGAACGCGACCCAGGAGGGCACCAGCGCGGAACCCTTCTTCCACACGTAGCCGCGGTCCTGGATGGTCTTGATGATCGACGCGTACGTCGACGGGCGGCCGATGCCCAGCTCTTCGAGCTTGCTGACCAGGCTCGGCTCCGAGTAGCGCGCGGGCGGCGACGTGGTGTGCCCGTCCGGGCTCAGCTCGGTCGCGGTCAGCGCCTGGTCCTTGGTCAGCTGCGGCAGACGGCTCTGCTTGTCGTCCGCCTCGCCACCGCTCTCGGTGTCGACGGCCTCGACGTACGCCTTGAGGAACCCGGCGAAGGTGATCGTGCGGCCCGACGAGGCGAACGTGACCTCTTCGCCGCTGGTGGCGGTGCCGACGATGCGCACCGACATCGTGGTGCCCTTCGCGTCCGCCATCTGCGACGCGATCGTGCGCTGCCAGATCATCTCGTAAAGGCGGTACTCGTCGGTGTCCAGATCCTTCGCGACCTGGCCCGGAGTGCGGAAGACCTCGCCCGAGGGACGGATCGCCTCGTGGGCTTCCTGCGCGTTCTTCACCTTGCGGGTGTACTGGCGCGGCGACGGCGAGACGTATTCCTTGCCGTACAGCTGCGTCGCCTGGCTGCGCGCCGCCGAGATCGCCGACTCCGACAGCGTCGTGGAGTCGGTACGCATATAAGTGATGTACCCGTTCTCGTACAGCTTCTGCGCGATCCGCATGGTGCGCTCGGAGGTGAACCGCAGCTTGCGGCCCGCCTCCTGCTGCAGGGTCGAGGTCATAAAGGGCGCGTACGGCTTGCGCGTGTACGGCTTCTCCTCGACGCTCGCGACCTTGAAGTCGCGGTTCTTCAGCGCCTCGGCCAGCCGAACGGCGTCGGCCTCGGCCAGCACGCGGATCTCGTTGTTCGAGGCCTTCAGCCGGCCGTCCGAGCCGAAGTCACGGCCGGTGGCCAGCCGCGCGCCGTCGACGGCGATCATCCTGGCCGGGAAGTTGCGCGGGGACGCGTCGGCTCCGGCGTCCATCGTCGCCGAGATGTCCCAGTACGACGCCGAGGTGAAGCGCATGCGCTCGCGCTCCCGCTCGACCACGATCCTGGTCGCCACGGACTGCACACGGCCCGCCGAAAGCTTCGGCATGACCTTCTTCCACAGCACGGGCGAAACCTCGTAGCCGTAGAGCCGGTCCAGGATGCGGCGGGTCTCCTGCGCGTCGACGAGGTCTCCGTCGAGCTCACGGGTGCTGTCGGCCGCGGCGCGGATCGCCTGCTCGGTGACCTCGTGGAAGACCATCCGGCGCACCGGGACCTTCGGCTTGAGGGTCTCCAGCAGATGCCACGCGATGGCCTCGCCCTCGCGGTCGGGGTCCGTGGCGAGATAGAGCTCGTCGACGTCCTTCAGCAGGCTCTTCAGCTCGGTGACCTTGGACTTCTTGTCCGGCGTGACGACGTAGAGCGCCTTGAAGTCGTTGTCGACGTCGACACCCAGCCGCGCCCACGACTCGCCCTTGTACTGGGCGGGCACGTCGGCCGCGCCGCGGGGAAGGTCGCGGATGTGTCCGACGGAGGACTCCACGACGTAGTTACCGCCGAGGTACGGGGCGATCTTGCGGGCCTTGGTCGGCGACTCGACGATCACCAGCCGACGACGGCCCGCGCCGTCGTCCGACGCCGCGGTCTTCTTCGTCCGTGCTCCTGCCACGCTGTCCTGCTCTCCGCTCATCTTCGGCGCCTTCGCGCCGCCTCTCGACCCGTCAGTGTGCACGCTCGCACCGCCCGGACCACGGCTAGGTGGCGCAACACGCCGCCGATCGTGTGTCCAGCGCATCGCCGCTGACCTCGTCGATGTTTCCTTTCAAGACCTAGCACGTGATGTCCGACACGTCCCGTCGGGGGCCCGCGTGACGGGGTGAACACCCTCCGTTCGACGGTGGTGGCTCCGTGGCCGCCAACGCTTCACTTGATGTCCACGCCGACCCGAAAGGACTCCACGTGACCCGACGACTCCTCGGCACACTGTTCGCCATGCTGACCGCGTCCGCCCTGGTCGGAACCGCCCAGGCGGAAGCGGCCACGACCACCTTCGCCGGAACGGTGGCGTTGTCGAACTGCTCCGGGTCGGTGGTCAAACCGCCCGAGGCGAGCCTCGACGACCCCGCCCTCGTCCTGTCCAACGGACATTGCCTGCAAGAAGGTTTCCCGGACCCCGGAGAAGTAATCGTCGATCGGCCGTCGTCACGGACCTTCAGCCTGCTGTCCAAGGACGGCCGTTCGTCGCTGGGCACACTCAAGGCGAAGAAGCTGCTGTACGCGACGATGACCGACACCGACGTCTCGCTCTACCAGCTCAACACGAGCTACGCCAAGATCAAGTCGACGTACGGTATCGCCCCGCTGACGCTCTCGCCGACCCGTCCGTCGGCGGGTGTCGCGATGGACGTGGTCTCGGGATACTGGAAGAAGATCTACTCCTGCAACATCGACGGCTTCGTGCACGAGCTGCACGAGGCGGACTGGGTCTGGAAGGACTCGATCAGGTACACCTCGGCGTGCAAGACGATCGGCGGGACCTCGGGGTCGCCGATCATCGAGACCTCGACCGGGAAGGTCGTCGGCGTCAACAACACCGGCAACGAAAGCGGCCAGCGGTGCACGATGAACAACCCGTGCGAGGTCGACGCGGCCGGGAACGTGACCGTGCGGAAGGGCATCAACTACGGGGAGCAGACCTACCAGCTGACCTCCTGCCTTTCACACAGTGAACTCGACCTGGCGAACCCGAACTGCCGGGCGCCGAAACCCTGACAGCACCACTCACCACATGCCCTGAGTCAAGTGGGGGGGGGGGGGGGGGGTGGGTGGTGTTATAGGAATCCAACAACCAACACCCACCCCCCCCACCCGACGCCAACAGCCGCCCGCCCCCGCCCCCGGGGCGCGCCGGGGGGGGCG
>NZ_JBIWKX010000074.1:0-35625 GCF_044765885.1 Amycolatopsis sp. NPDC102389 | reverse complement strand
TCCTAATTGGTTTGGGGCTCCCTTTTTTGGGTTTTGCCGGGGGGGGCCCCGGGTATTTGGGGGTGTTGGTGGGGTTTGGTTTTACACCCCCACCCCCCCCCACACGACCCGCTCAGGACTTGACCGGCGTCGCCGCCGAAGTGAACGACCGCAGCGCTTCGTCGAGCAGGTACACGTTCGCCTTCCCGACGTCGAAATACATCCCCGTCAGCCGGAGCTCGCCCCTCGCCAGGGCGGCCTCGACCACCGGATACGAGCGCAGGTTTTCCAGTTGCCGTACCACGTTGTGCAGGGCGAGCTGGTCGCCTTCGTGCGCCGGTCGCGCGCCGTCCAGCAGCACCGGCCCCTCGCTTTCCCTGCGCCGCAAGGTTTCCTCGCCGTGGCGCAGCCAGCCGCCGAGATGCGCGAGGCCGTCGGGCGCGTCCCCGAGCAACGCCTTCATCGCGCCGCAGCCGGAATGCCCGCACACCACCACTTCCCGCACCCGCAGCAGCCCGACGGCGTACTCGATCGCCGCCCCCACCGAGAAATCCGCTTCGGCGCCGGCGTGCGGGACGAGATTTCCGATGTTCCGCACGGTGAACAGGTCCCCCGGCCCGCTCGTGGTGATCAGGTTCGGCACGATCCGCGCGTCGCCACAGGTGATGAACAACGTATGCGGCCGCTGCCCGTTCGCCAGCCCGTCCCAGGTGCTCCGCAGCAGCGGCGCCGTCCGTCGCTGGAACTCCGAAGCGCCGCGGCACAACGGAACACTGCCGCCGCGCTGGCTCGGCAGTTCGAGATGCCCGGCCTGCCATTCCGACCACGGCGCGAGCCAGCGCGGCACCACGCGGGACGCGACGCCGCGGCGCACGGTCGGCACGCCCGCCTTGCCGCGTTCGAACCACGGATGCCCGATCTCGTCGACGATCACGGTCCCCCCGGCGCGTTCGTACGCGCGCTGCCAGCCGCGCAGGCAGTCGAACGCGGCATGGTCGAGGTAGTCGACGAACAGCTCCAGCGTCACCTCCGCGCGCTCGGGCACTTCGGCAAGGACGGTCGTGAGCCTTGGCACGGAAAGGAAAGTGAGCGCGCCCTCGATGACGACACGGGTCCGCGAGCCGTCCCGTTCGACATGGATGCCGGAGAACAGCATCCGGCGCAGCATCAAGGCGAGCGACACGGCGATCCCCGCGGCGACACCGGTCAGCAGGTTGACGGCGACCGCGCCGAGCAGGGTCGCGAGATAGACCGGCAGGTCGCCGTGGCGGCGGACCTCGCGGAGGCTGGTGAGGTTGACCAGTTTGGCGCCGACGTGGACGAGGAGACCGGCGAGCGCGGCGAGCGGGATCGCCCGCAGCGCGCCCGCCAGGAACAGGCAGCAGCCGAGGATCCAGACGCTGTGCAGGATCGCCGACGTCCGGGTGCGGGCGCCCGCTTCGAAGTTGGTCATGGAGCGCACGACGACGCCGGTGACCGGGAAGCCGCCGAGCGACCCGGAGGCGACGTTCGCCAGGCCCTGGCCGACCAGTTCGCGGTTGAGGTCGGTGCGCGGTCCGTCGCGAAGTTTGTCGATGGCGACGGCGGAAAGCAGGCTCTCCAGGCTGGCGATGAGCGCGATGGAGAGGACGGCGGCGATGATCGCCGCCCAAGACCCGGACGGTGCCTGGGGGACGAAACCCAGCCCCGGCAGCCCGTTCGGGAGGTCGACGCGCGGCAGGTCCATCCCCGCCGCGACGGAAAGGCCGGTCGCCAGCGCGACGGCGGCCAGCGGGCCGGGGACGCGGCGCACCGGAAGCGGCATCCGGGTCCACGCCAGCAGGACGCCGACGGTGACCACGCCGATCAGCGCGGCTTGATCGTGATGGCCGACGATCCGGCCGGGCAGCGCGAGGACGTTCTCGATCGTGGAACCCCGCGCCACACCGCCGAGCACGACGTGCAACTGGCCGAGGACGAGGATCAGGCCGATCCCGGCGAGCAGGCCGTGCACGATCGCGGGCGAGATCGCCAGCGTCGCCCGCGCGACGCGGGTGAGGCCGAAGAGGATCTGGACCACGCCCGCCGCGGCGGTCATCGCGCAGGTGGCGGCCCAGCCGAAGGTGGCGATGGTCTCCGCGATGACGATGGTCAGCGCGGCGGACGGACCGCTGACTTGCAGGGCGGAGGCGCCGAAGAGACTCGCGACGATTCCGCCGACGACGGCGGAGACGAGTCCGGCGAGCAAGGGGGCTCCGGCGGCGTGTGCGACGCCGAGCGAAAGCGGGACCGCCACGAGGAAGACGACGACCGAAGCCGGGACGTCGTGGCGAAGGTTCTTCAGGAGGGTCGATGCGGGATGGCGGCGGCCCGGAGGCCCGGTGTCGTGCTCGTCACCAACGATGTCGATCATGGGGGCAGGAAACCCGATCGGCGCGCAAAAGTCCGCTACGCAAAGGTTTCTCAGGTTTGCTTGTGCGCCCGGGAACTAGGGCATACCACGCTTTCACGGCAAACCACCCGAGAAGGACCCCGATCGGACTCGCCCGTTCGCTGGATCAAGATCAACTCACGACCACGCTCTGTACCCAGCGTGGCCTCTCCGGATTGCTGTGGCCGCTGTCACACTCTTTGGGCTGAACTTTGCCGTTTTTACGCTTTTTGTGCGGCCGAGACCATTGCGGAAGTGATCGCGGCGAGGTCCTCCCCCTCGGAAATGTACGGCGGCATCGTGTAGATCAGGTTCCGGAACGGGCGCAGCCAGACCCCGTTCTCGGTGAGGATCTCCGTCGCCACCGCCATGTCCACGGGATGGTCCAGTTCGATCACGCCGATGGCGCCGAGGACCCGCACATCGACGACCGAAGGCAGCTCGCGGGCCGGTTCGAGCCCGGCCTTCAGCGCGGCCTCGATCCGCGGGACGTCCGCTTTCCAGCCGCCTTCGGCCAGGATCCCCAGCGAGGCGTTGGCGACGGCCGAGGACAGCGGGTTCGCCATGAACGTCGGGCCGTGGGCCAGCACCGGCAGTTCACCGCGCGAGATCCCGTCGGCGATCTCCGGCGTGCACAGCGCCGCGGCCATCGTCAGGTACCCACCGGTCAGCGCCTTGCCGAGGCACAGGACATCGGGCGTGACCCCGGCGTGCTCGGCGGCGAACATCCGGCCGGTGCGGCCGAAACCCGTGGCGATCTCGTCGAAGATGAGCAGGATGTCGTGGGCTTCGGTGAGCTCGCGCAGCGCGCGCAGGTACGCGGGCGGGTGGAACCGCATGCCGCCGGCACCCTGCACGACCGGCTCGACGATGATCGCGGCCAGTTCGCCCGCGTTCCGCTCGATCTCGGTCGCGAGCAGCTCGAGGTAGTCCTGATCCGGCTCGTCGGCGAAACCGCCGGGCGGCTTGGGCAGGAACAGCTGCTCCGGCAGGATCCCGCGCCACAGCGCATGCATCCCGCCGTCGGGGTCGCAGACGCTCATCGGCGTGAACGTGTCGCCGTGGTATCCGCCGCGCCACGTCATCAGGCGCCGCTTTTCCTTGCGCCCCACCGACTGCCAGTACTGCAGGCACATCTTGACGGCGACCTCGACCGACACCGATCCCGAGTCGCACAAGAAGACGTGCCGCAAGCCCTCCGGCGCGAGGTCGACCAGCGTCTTCGCCAGCCTGATGGCCGGTTCGTGGGTGAGCCCGCCGAACATCACGTGACTCATCCGGCCCGCCTGCTCGGCCAGCGCCGCGTCCAGCACCGGGTTCCGGTAGCCGTGGATCGCCGCCCACCAGGACGACATGCCGTCGACCAGTTCGCGGCCGTCGTCGAGGGTGAGCCGGACCCCGCTCGCCTCGCGGACCAGCAGGGAGTCGATCGTGCTCGGCATCGGCCCGTACGGGTGCCAGACGTGTTCCGCGTCGAGCGCGAGGAGTTCGGCGGCGTCCATCCGGCGACCCTACGACACGTCCTCCTCAGCGCAGGCGCACAGGGAGGGTTTCCAGGCCGTGGACGAGGGCGCTTTCCCGCCACCGCAAGGTTTCCGGTTCGGCGTCCAGGTCGAGGGCGGGGAACCTCTCCAGCAGTCCGCGCAAGGCGATCTCGGTCTCCAGACGGGCCAGCGGGGCGCCGACGCAGTAGTGGATGCCGTGCCCGAACGCGAGATGCCCGGACGCCGAGCGCGTGACGTCCAGGCGGTGCGGGTCTTCGAACCGTTCGGCGTCCCGGTTCGCGCCGAGCAGCGAGACGAGCACGAATTCATCCGCCGGGATCTCGACGTCACCGACCGGCACGGGTTCCTTGGTGAACCGGATGGTCGCCAGGTGGATCGCGCCGTCGTAACGCAGGAACTCCTCGACCGCCCCGGGCAGCAGATCGGGATTCCCGCGGAGCGCGGCCAGCTGGTCCGGCTCCCGAAGCAGCGCGAAGACGCTGTTCGCGATCAGGTTGACCGTCGTCTCGAACCCCGCCACCAGCAGCAGGAACGCCATGGCCACCAACTCGTCCGCGGACAGCGAATCGCCTTCGTCGCTGGCGTGGATCAAGCCGGAAAGCAGGTCTTCGACGGGCTCCGCTCGCTTCTCCTCGATGAGTTCGACGAGGTACGCGTGCATCTGCGCGGCCGCGGCTTGGAGCTCTTCGGGCGTCGACCAGGCGAGCATCGTGTTCGACCACTTCGCGAACGCCGGCCGGTCGCCCGCGTGCACGCCGAGCAGTTCGCAGATCACCCGGATCGGCAGCGGAACCGCGAAGGCGGGCAGCAGGTCGACGCGTTCGGCGTCGCCGATGCCGTCCAGCAGTTCCGCGGTGATCTGCTCGATCCTCGGCCGCAGCCGGGAAACGGTGCGCGAGGTGAAGGCCTGGTTGACCAGTTTGCGCAGCCGCGTGTGGTCCGGCGGATCCGTGTTGAGCATATGCCCGCCGAGCGCGCGCACGGCGCTGTCACCGGCGGAATCAAAGCCGTCGCGTTCGAACAGCCGCCTCATGGCCACCGGGTCCTTGCCGACACGGGGATCCGAGAGGATCGCGCGGGCTTCGGCGTATCCGGTGACGATCCAGGTCTCCAGGCCGCGCGGCATCCGGACCTTGCGGGCCGGGCCCTCTTCGCGCAGCAGCGCCGAGACCCGGTGTGGTTCCTGGACGAGATCCCAGTCCAGGTTCTTCGGTTCCCCCATCGGTACGCGCCTCCCCGGCGCGCCGGTCAGCGTTCGGCCAGCGCGGCCACCACTCGCTCGGTCACTTCGGTCCAGTATGCCCGCTGTTCCTCGCGCTCGTCGGCGCCCGCGAGCCATTCCTGGTGGAACCGGAACGTGGTCTTCTGGTCGGTGCCGCTCACCGTGATCTGCAGGGTCGAGTCGTGGTCCCAGTCCTTCGGGCGCCAGGTCAGCCGGAGCTTGTCGCCCTCGGAGCGACGGCGGATCTCACCGGTCGTCCCGTTGGCCGTCTCGTACCCCGCGCCCGGCTCGTGGCCGAGTTCGGCGCCCGGGCCGAGCCAGATGCCGACGCCTTCACGTCCGACCAGGAAGTCCCACACCTGCGTGCTGTTGTACGGCACCGTCTGGGAAACGCCTACCTGCCAACCACTTCCGGCTGTTTTGGCCGTTGCTTTGGTCACCGGGCCATCATCCCATCGGGTGTACCGTGCGACGGTCACCGGTCCGGGTGGAGGATGTCTTTCCGTGCGCTACCGTCCGTTTTCTCCCGCTCTGCTGGTGTCCGAACTGACCGAACGCATCACCTCGATCACGGGCCGCCGCCGGATCGCGGTCGCCATCGACGGCGCGGCCGGTGCGACCGACACCACAGAACTCGCGGACGCCCTGGTCGATCCCCTGCGCATCGCCGGTCACGCGGCGTTGCGGATCTCGGCGAACGACTTCCTGCGCCCCGCTTCACTGCGCTTCGAACGCGGCAAAGAGGATCCGGATTCGCGCTACAGCGACTGGCTCGACCTCGGCGCCCTGCGCCGCGAAGTCCTCGACCCGCTCGCCGAGGACGGCAGCGGCTTGGTCCTTCCGTCGCTGTGGAACCCGGTCCGCGATCGCGCCACTCGCGCCGAACGCGTCGCGCTGCCCGAGGGCGGTGTCGTCCTGCTGGACGGCGAGTTCCTGTTCGGCGCGGGGCTCGCCTTCGATCTGAGCGTGCACCTGTGGCTCTCGCCCGCCGCGCTCGAGCGGCGGGTGCCCGACGCCTGGGCGCTCCCCGCCTATGCGCGCTACGAACGAGAAGTCGACCCGTCGGCGCTGTCCGACGTGGTGATCCGCGTCGACGATCCGAAGCATCCGGCGCGCTACGAACCCTGATTCCTCAGCGCACCGCCGCGACGGGGTCACCGTCGAGCAGGCCCGAAAGCCTGCTCGCCATGGTGTCCCACCGCCAGTTCTCGCCGACCCAGTCGCGGCCGGCGGCCCCCATCCGCCGTGCCCGCACCGGATCGGCGAGCAACGCGGCCAGCGTCTCCCGCAGCTGTTGCTCGTCGCGGCCGTCGACGACGTGCCCGGTGACCTCGTCCAGCACCGTCTCCGGCGCACCGCCCGAGTTCCCGGCGACGACCGGCAGCCCGGTCGCCGAGGCCTCCAGGTACACGATGCCCAGGCCCTCGACGTCGAGCCCCTTCCCGCGCGTCCGCGCCGGCATCGCGAAGACGTCACCCGCGTTGTAGTGCGCGGGCAACTCCTTCCACGGCACCGATCCGGTGATGACGACGCTGTCTTCGACCCCCAGCGCTTCGACGAGCCCGGTGAGCGTCTTGCGGTACGGGCCGCCGCCGACGAGCAGCAGCGCCACGTCCGGGATCCGCTTGCGAAGCTCGGGCAGGATCTTGATCAGCATGTCCTGGCCCTTGCGCGGCACCAGCCGCGAAACGCAGACGATCGTCGGCCGGTCGGCGAGACCGTGCCGTTCGCGGATCTCCTTGCCCGCGGCCGGATCCGGCCGGTAGAGCGCGGTGTCCACGCCGCACGGGAGCATCTCCAGCCCCGCCATCGGGCCGAAAGCGGCCGAAAAGCGGGAGCGCGTGTACTTGCTCACGTACGTGATCACGTCGACGGTGTCGCCGATCCGCCGCAATGCCTGCCGGGAACCCGGCAGCATCGACCAGCCGACCTCGTGGCCGTGCGTCGACGCCAGTACCCGGCGGGCGCCCGCCGAACGCAGCGGATGCCCCAGCAACGCCAGCGGCGCCGCGGCGCCGAACCAGACGGCCTCGCAGTCGCGGGCGCGCATGATCTCCTTCGCCCGCTTGAGCACGTCCGGGGTCGGCAACATCAGCGACGTCGGATGGCGCACCACCTCGAACGGGGCGGCGGCGTCGAACTCGCCGTGCGAGCCGGTGCTCGATTCCCAGGACGGGGCGTAGACGACCAGGTCGTCCGCGGGCAGGCGGGTGGCCAGCGAGTTCAGGTAGTTCTGGATGCCGCCCGGCCGGGGCGGGAAGTCGTTGGTCACCAGCAGGGTCCTCAGCACCCCTGCAGGCTACTTGGCCCGCCGCACGCGAAAGGGGCGGCACCGCCTGCGCGGTACCGCCCCTTTTCGTCTGTTCGTCAGGCCGTCGGGCGACGGGCGCCGACGTAGTTGTTCTGCAGCGGCGACACCTTGACGACGTCACCGGTGGTCGGCGCGTGCACCATCATGCCGTTGCCGACGTACATGCCGACATGCGAGACCGGCGAGTTGTAGAACACCAGGTCGCCCGGCTGCAGCTGCGAACGCTGCACCGCGGCGCCGAAGGTGGACTGCTGACGGCTGGACCGCGGCAGGGTGAGACCCGCCTGCTTGTACGCCCAGAGCATCAGACCGGAGCAGTCGAAGGACGACGGGCCGGTGTCGCCCCAGCCGTACGGGCTGCCGAGCTTGCTCTTGGCGGCCGCGAGGGCGGTCGCCGCGGCGGGACCCGGGGCAGGCACGTCGGGGAAGGCGCCGCCCTTGTCCTTCTGGGCGCTCCGGTCCGCGGCGCTCAGGTTGCCGCTGGCCCGCTGGATCTCCTTGACCTGGTCGTCCAGCGTCTTCTTGCGCGCCTCGATGTCCGTCGTCAGCTTGGCGGCGGTGTCGCGGGCGGCGGTGGCGGTGTTCTGGGCGTCCGCGGCCTGCTTCGCGGCCGCGGCGGCCTGGGCGACCGCACCGCTCAGGTTGTTCAGAGCGGTGTTCTTGTTCGCGGCGAGGACCTCGAGCGCCGAGGAGCGCTCCAGGAAGTCCTGGGTCGACGCGCCCGACAGCAGCGACGACAGCTTGTTCAGCTGCACACCGCTGGTGAAGGAGGCACCGGCGAACTTGTTGACCTCGGCCTGGAACGTCTTCTCGTCACCGGCCGCCTTGACACCGAGGTCCTTGGCGGCGGCGGCGTCTGCCGTGGCCTTGTCGAGCTCAGCCTGCTTCGCGGCGAGGTCGTCCTTCGCCTTGAGGAGGTCTTCGTTCGCCTTCTCGGCCTGTGCCGCGAGGTCGCGGTACTTGGCGAGGGCGTCCGAGCCGGACGGGGGCTGTTGGAGGGCGGGGCCTGGGGCTGCGGTGGCGGAAGGCTGGGCCACGGTCACCGCGGTGATCACCGCGGCAGCGGCCAAAGCTCCTGACACCACGCGCTTGACTGGATGCGACTGCACGGTCGCGCGTGTCTCCTTTGCTGTCGGCCACCGACTCGGAACCCGGGCGAAGAGGTCGGGGGCCCTCTTCCGCGAAGCCGCGACGCCGGCCGTGAGGCCCGCGCGGTTCCCCGCGTTCCCGCCTCGCGCCTGGCCGAGTGCTATCGCAACAGGTTTGGCGCGCGGCTGGTTCCGGTGCAGCTCCCCGACAAAGCTGCCTCAGTGGCGATCCCGTGTCGCCGTCTGGCGACGACTTCCGGCCACGAGATCTCGGACAGGTTACGAAACCACGGGCACCACGTCCACCATGGCAGGCGCAAAAACTCTCCGTGATGCGCCGAAACACCTTTGGACCAGCATGAGCGGAAAGGTGTGACGGGTGTTACAACCTGGGGCTGATCGCGACTACCTACCGTTCACCCGATCGGATCGACCACTCGTCGAATACCCCGGTCGAGGTGTGTCCTCAGGCCGATTTCCGGCGCTCCTGCGCCACGATCTCGACCATCCGGAGCCGCGGCACCATCCCGGCTTCGGCGAGCGCGTCGACCGCTTTCCGCTCGTCGGCGTCCCATTCGAGCGCGGGCGGCGCGCCGAGGAGGACGCTGACGACACAGTCATGACATGCGTCACCGCGGACCGCGCACCGGTCGCAATCGATGACGAGCGTCTCTATGTCCGCAATATCGGCGATGGCCTTGTCGTCCATCTCGGGCTCCTCACTTTCAGTGGTGAGGTGCACATTAAGAGCGACCACCGACAGTTCCGGCCCACTCACGCGAGTTACGCCTTCGATCACGCGAATTACGGCTCCGATCACGCGAGTCGCGGCTCCGGACACGCGAGTCGCGACATCTCACACCCGGCTGAGCCGCGACACCAGCACCGCGGACGGCACCGGATGCGCGCCCTTGCCCCGCACCGAGTCCGCCACCGCGCGGTCCGTGCTCGCGACCACCATCGGCCGCCCCGGCGGCTCGGCCGCGACCAGGGACCGGATGACGTCGTCCGCGAGCACGCCGCGTTCGGAGAACAGCACCCGCACCCCGCGCGGTACCGCGGCGGGCACGGAGAGCACACCGGCCCCGTCGAACACGACGGTGACCTCGGCCGAAGTCCGCGCGGCGAGCGCGGAAAGCTGGTGGATCAGCCGGTCGCGCTGGTCGGAAAGCGCCAGCTCCGGATACCCGGTCTTCGTGACGTTGTAGCCGTCGACGATCAGGTGCACGTTGGGCAGCGCGAGGTGCCGGTCGAGTGCGGTGACGTCCTGGATCTTGCCGCCCGCCCCGAGGCCCGACGTCGCGCCGCGGACCATGTCCGCCGGACGCTGCCCCCGCGCGCTCACCGAAAGTTCGCGCCGAAGCCCGCCGACGGCGCCTTCGATCGTGTCCAGCAGCAGCCCGAGCCGGACCTCGTCGGCCTGTCGCGCCTCACGGGCGGACTGACGGGCGATCTCGGCGTCCGTGACGGCCTTCTCCGCCCGCGCCCGTTCAGTCGCGACACGCTGCCTCTCACGGTCCAACTGGGCCTTCAGCGCCTTGATCTCCTCGGCGCTCTCGGCGCCTCCGGCTTCCAGCCGGGCATGCGCCTCGGCGACGGCGTCCTTCGCCTGGCGCAGCTGGACACCTTGTTCCCGCAGACGCTTCAACAGCTTTTCGACCTCGGCGTCGCGTTCGCCCCGCGCACCACCGGCGATCTCCTTGGCCTCGCGCAG
Source organism: Amycolatopsis sp. NPDC102389 (assembly GCF_044765885.1). NCBI lineage: Bacteria > Bacillati > Actinomycetota > Actinomycetes > Pseudonocardiales > Pseudonocardiaceae > Amycolatopsis > Amycolatopsis sp. NPDC102389. Next base: position 25,396 of record NZ_JBIWKX010000074.1, on the reverse strand, counting down.
TTCTTCGCGCAACTGGGCCAGTTCGGTCTCCAGCCGCTGGTTGCGGGCCAGCGCGGCGTCGCGTTCGGCGCGCAACGCCGTCTCCTCGGCGTTCTTCGCCACCAGCCGGACCCGTCCGGCCGCGCCGGCCTCGCCCAGCAGCACGGCCGCGGCCGCGGCGGCGACGGAATCGGCGGCGTTCGGGTCGAGGGCGTCCTTGCGATGGTCACGCAGCCATTCGGTCACCGCGACCCGGAACTGCGACGACTCCCCCAACGCGGTGAGCAACGCCGTCCCGCCGAGCTTCGCGCGTTTCGCCGGGGCGAACTTCGCGACCGGACGCAGCTGCCTCGGCACGTCGGCGACCGGCAGTTTGCCGACGGCGGCGGCCGCCAGCTCGGCGATCCGCTCCCGCACCGTCTCCGGCAGGGCCGTCCAGCCTTCGGCCGGCACCTCTTCGGACGTTTCCGGCGCACCCGCCGACGCCACGACACCCGAGGGGCCGCCGGTGGCGTCCTCGGGCGATTCGGGCACTGCGGGCTGCGGTTGCATCGCTCCAGCGTAGGCCCCATGCCCTCCGGGCGCGCTGGATGGGACGGCGTGCGCGGATACCGGGATTGTCGGTGGCCGCCCCTACTGTGCCCCACCATGGACACCGGACGGCGGCCCGGCGCGGCGCAACTCGCCTTCGACGAGCTGGGAACTCCTTTGCGGGACATCACTTTCGTCGTATTCGACCTGGAGACCACCGGTACGAAACCCGGTCCGGACGGGATCACCGAGATCGGCGCGGTCAAGGTCCGCGCGGGCGAGATCGTCGGCGAGTTCGCCACCTTCGTCAATCCGGGGATGCCGATCCCGCCCCAGATCGTCGAGCTCACCGGCATCACCGCCGCGATGGTCTACGACGCTCCCCGGATCGAGCGCGTGCTGCCCGCGTTCCTCGAATTCATCTCCGGTGCCGTGCTCGTGGCGCACAACGCCGCCTTCGACACCGGCTTCATGCGCGCGGCCTGCGAAGGCCACGGCTACCACTGGCCCAAGACGGCCGTCGTCTGCACGGTCCGCCTCGCCCGCCGGGTCATCTCCCGCGACGAGACGCCCAGCTACCGGCTTTCCGCGCTGGCCGCGCTGTTCGGAGCTCGCACGACGCCCAACCACCGCGCGCTCGCGGACGCGCGCGCCACCGTCGACGTCCTGCACGCGCTGCTCGAAAGGGTGGGCAACCTCGGCGTCCACACCCTCGAGGAACTGCTGGACTACCTGCCCGAGGTGACGGCGGCCCAGCGCCGCAAACGGTCGCTGGCCGAGCATCTGCCCTCGCGGCCCGGCGTCTACCTGTTCCGCGGCCCGAGCGACGAGGTCCTCTACGTCGGGACGTCGTCCGATCTGCGCCGCCGGGTCCGCCAGTACTTCACCGGTTCGGAGAGCCGAGGGCGCATCCGGGAGATGGTCGCGCTGGCCGAGCGGGTCGACGCGGTCGAATGCGCGCACGCGCTGGAGGCCGCCGTCCGGGAGCTTCGGCTGATCGCCGCCCACCGCCCCATGTACAACCGCCGTTCCAAGAACCCACGGCACGCCTGGTGGGTCGCGCTGACCGAGGAGGCGTTCCCACGCCTGTCGGTGGTCCGCATGCCGCGAGACGGGATGCTGGGGCCCTTTCGCACCCAGACCGACGCCCGGTCCGCCGCGGACACCCTCGCCGGCGCCTCGGGACTGCGGACGTGCACCCAGCGCATCTCGGCGACCGCGCCGAGCGGGACGCCCTGTGTCCTCGCCGAACTCGGCCGCTGCGGAGCGCCGTGCGCCGGGCTGCAGACGGTCGATGAGTACCGGCCGGGCGTGCTGGCGGTGTCCGGCCTCATCGCCGGCACGGACGGACGGCCGCTGCGGGCCGCCGCCGACCAGCTGGCCCGGCTCTCGGCCGCCGAACACTACGAACAGGCCGCCCAGCATCGCGATCAGCTGGCCGGGCTGGTCCGCGCGGTCGGCCGTGCGCACCGGCAGTCGGCGCTGGCGGGCATTCCGGAGCTGATCGCCGCCGGGCCGGACGGGAACGGCGGCTGGGAACTGGCGGTGATCCGGCACGGCAGGCTCGCGTCGGCGGGGGTGGCGCGGCGCGGGGTGCCGCCGATGCCGGTCGTCGAAATGCTCGTGGCCTCGGCGGAGACGGTCATCCCCGGCCCCGGCCCGCTCTTCGGCGCGATCCCGGAGGAGGTCCAGATCCTCCTGCGCTGGCTGACCCGCCCGGGCGTCCGGCTGGTGCGCACGACGCAGCCCTGGGCGGAGCCCGCCGCCGTGGCGGGCGGCTGGCAGGAGTGGCTCGACCTGGCATCGAGCGCGACGGCACTGGAACGCGTGGCGGGCTAGGATTCCGGCACCGGATTCACTGACGTAGGAGGACCCTTTGATCACGGCGATCGTGCTGATCCAGGTCGAAGCCGATGCCATCCCCGAGGCGGCACAGGCGATCGCGGACATCGAGGGTGTCCGCGAGGTCTACTCCTGCGCGGGCGACGTCGATCTGATCGCGTCGGTCCGCGTCGCGGCTCACGAAGACCTCGCGGACCTGATCCCGGCGAAGATCGGCAAGGTTCCGGGCGTGCTGAGCACGGTCACGCACATCGCGTTCCGCTCGTACTCGAAGGCCGACAGCGAGTCCGCGTTCGACATCGGCGTCGAAGGCGCCTGAGCTTCCCCCAAGTACATGAAGGCCCCCTTCACCGCGTCTAGCGCAGTGAAGGGGGCCTTCATGTACTTCCGACGAGCTAGTGCCCGGAGGTGATCTCCTTGCGCTCCTGCGAAGGCTCGCCACCGATGTCGTCGACCTTGCCGTTGCCGTGCCCGTTGGACCGGGCGCGCTCCAGCGCGATCGTCTCCTCGACCGGGTCCGGGGACCAGGTCGAACCGGCGACGGCGTGTCCGGCCGAGCCGAGCTTGTTCATCTTCTTCGGCACCGACGCGCCCTGGTACTCGAGCGGGATCGCGTGGCCGTGGTCGTCCACCGGGCCGAGCGGCTGGTGGATCTCGATGAACTCACCGTGCGGCAGGCGCTTGATGATGCCGGTTTCGACACCGTGCTCCAGCACCTCGCGGTCGGCCCGCTGGAGGCCGAGGCAGATCCGGTAGGTGATGTAGTACGCGATCGGCGGCAGCAGCAGGACACCGATCCGGCCCGCCCACGTCGTCGCGTTCAGCGAGATGTCGAAGGCGAACGCGATGATGTCGTTGAAGCCCGACAGCATGATGACCGCGAAGAACGTCAGGGCCATGATGCCCAGCGAGGTCCGGACCGGGACGTCGCGCGGACGCTGCAGCAGGTTGTGGTGCGCGGTGTCCTTGGACAGCTTTCGCTCGATCCAGGGGTACATCACCAGCAACCCGATCAGCAGCGGCATCCCGACCGCGCCGGGGAAGAACACCGCGGGGACCGTGTAGTTCCCGAGGTAGAGCTCCCACGCGGGCCAGATCCGCAGCATGCCGTCGGCCCAGGCCATGTACCAGTCCGGCTGTGAACCCGCCGAGACCTGCGCCGCGTTGTACGGGCCGATGTTCCAGATCGGGTTGATCTGGAAGAGGCCCGACATCAGCGCGATGACTCCGGTGACCAGCGCGAAGAACGCACCACCCTTGAGCGCGAAGACCGGCATGATGCGGACGCCGACGACGTTGGTCTCCTTGCGGCGCACGCCGGGGAACTGCGTGTGCTTCTGGTACCAGACCAGCGCGAGGTGCGCGGCCACCAGGCCGAGCATGATGCCCGGCAGCAGCAGGATGTGGATCGTGTACAGGCGCGGGATGATCTCGTTGCCGGGGAACTCCCCGCCGAACAGCGCCCAGTGGATCCACGTGCCCATGACCGGCACCGAGAGCACGATGCCCGACAGGGTCGCGCGGATACCGGTACCGGAGAGCAGGTCGTCCGGGAGCGAGTAGCCGAAGAAGCCTTCGAACATGCCCAGGACCAGCAGCAGCGCGCCGATGACCCAGTTCGCCTCACGCGGGCGGCGGAACGCGCCGGTGAAGAAGATCCGGAACATGTGCACCATCATCGAAGCCACGAAGATCAGCGCGGCCCAGTGGTGCAGCTGGCGGACGAAGAGGCCGCCCCGGACGTCGAACGAGATGTCGAGCGTGGTCGCGAAGGCCCGCGACATCTCGACGCCCTGCAGACCGGTGTAGCTGCCGTTGTAGACGACCTCCTCCATGGAGGGGTCGAAGAACAGCGTGAGATAGACACCCGACAGCAACAGGATGATGAAGCTGTAGAGCGCGATCTCGCCGAGCAGGAACGACCAGTGCGTCGGGAACACCTTGTTGAGCTGGTGCCGCATGCCCTTGGCCAGGTGATACCGGTCGTCGGCCCACTTCGCACCAGCGCCCGCGGCCTTCTCGACCGGGTTCGTCCCCTTGGTCGGGGTGGTGAGTGAACTCATGACTTACGCTCCCAAAAGGCCGGTCCGACGGCCTCGTTGAAGTCTCCGCGCGCGATCAGGTAGCCCTCTTTGTCCACTGTAATCGGAAGCTGGGCCAAAGGCCGGGTCGCCGGCCCGAAAATCGGCTTGGCGTAGTGGAGCGCGTCGAACTGCGACTGGTGGCAAGGGCAGAGGATGCGGTTGGTCCGCTGCTCGTACAGGGAGGTCGGGCAGCCCACGTGGCTGCAGATCTTCGTGTACGCGTAGTAGTCGCCGAAGTTGTAGTCCTCCTGGCCCTGACGCTTGACGACCTTGGCGGCGTCGGTCGGGCGGAGACGGATCAGCATGACCGGGTTGTCGACCCGCTTGAAGGCGGCCGACAGCGCGTGCTCGTCCTCACGCTCGGACTCGCGGAACGGGAAGACCGTCTCCATGGCGCCCGCGTCGAGGTCCTCGACCCTGACCAGGGAGACCTCGTGCGGACGGCCGGTGTTGCGGCGCAGGTAGACGACCTCGTCCGGGAAGTTCTTCTTCCAGCCCGAGTGCCACAGCGAATCGCGGTTCTCGGTGTCCTTCCACGGGTCCTTGATGAAGGACGCGACCGGCAGTGCCGCGACGGCGAGACCGAGCACACCGGCACCGGCGCCCGCGGACCGCTTGATCATCGAGCGGCGCGCGATGGTCATACGGTTACCCGAGTCGGCCAGCTGGGCGAGGATGGTGGCCTTGTCGACCTCTTTCGACCCGCCGTCACCGCGCTCCTGCACCGAGACCTCGGCCGGGACGAACTTCTTGGTGTAGAGGATCACACCGATGCCGAGGCTGAGCACGGCGAGCCCGAGGGAGACCCCGAGCAGCGGCGTGTACAGCGTGTACTTGGTGTAGCCGGTCGTGCCCGGCTCCTTGTACTCGAACCAGTGCGGCCACGCGATGAGGACCACGAACGCGAGGCCGGACAGCGCGGCCAGCACGAACCAGAGGGCGACAGCGCGCTCGGCGCGCTTCTCCGCCCGTGTCCCCTCGACCGGCCACGGCTGCGGGTACTCCACGATCTCGACCCCGTCGAGCGCGGTACCCAGCTTGACGAGCTGGTCGCGATCCATGTCCGCCAATTCCGCCTCTGTCGGCGGCTTCGGCCCTTCGGCGCTCATGCCTTCGATCCAATCCACAACGTCACGCCGATCAGCGCGGCGATCCCGACGATCCACGCGATCGCGCCCTCCGAAGCCGGGCCAAGACCGCCGAGCGAGCTACCGCCGGGTGCGTTGTTCCCGTGACTCACGGACTTCACGAACGCGATGATGTCCTTCTTCTCCTCCGGCGACAGCTGCCGGTCGGAGAACTTGGGCATGTTCTGCGGCCCGGTGAGCATCGCGGTGTAGATCTGCTCTTCCGTGGCCGGGTCCAGGTTCGGGGCGAACTTGCCCGAGGAGAGCGCGCCGCCGCGGCCGGTGAAGCCGTGGCAGGAGGCGCAGTTGAGGCGGAAGAGTTCGCTGCCGCGCGCGACGTCGTCGCCGCGCAGCGCGTCACCCTTCTCGGCGGGACGCTGCGCGCCGCCACCGTTGGCCTGGATGTAGGCGCCGAGCGCGTTGATCTCGGCCTCGGACAGCTTCGGCGGCTTCCGCTGCGCCTGGGCTTCCTGACGCACCGCGGGCATACGGCCGGAGGAGGTCTGGAAGTACACGGCCGCGTCGCCGATGCCGATGAGGCTCGGGCCACGGTCGGTGACACCTTCGAGCTTCGGCCCGTGACATTCGATACACGTGTTGTTGTAGATCTTCTCGCCCTCGCGCAGGAGGGCGGATTCGCCCTGCGCCTGCGCGGTCTGCGGCTCCGGGGCGAAAACGGCGTACAACCCGCCCACGCTGAGCAGCGCGATCCCGAGCGCCAGCGCGCCGGCGAACCGCCTGCGTGCCTTCGACCGCTTGCGGAAGCGGCGCTCCGTAGTGTTCTTGCTGGAGGTCATCTTGCGGCAACCCTTGCTGTCAGTTCAGGCCGATAGGTCGTGGTGGCGGCTTCGTTCACGGAAGGATGTAGATCACCGCGAACAGGCCCACCCACACGATGTCGACGAAGTGCCAGTAGTACGACACCACGATCGCCGAGGTGGCCTGGGCCGGGGTGAACTTGCTCAGCTTGGTGCGGATGAGCAGGTACACGAACGCGATGAGCCCGCCGATGACGTGCAGGCCGTGGAACCCGGTCGCGAGGAAGAAGACCGTGCCGAACGGGCCGGACGGGATCGTCATCCCCTCGTCGATCAGGTGGAGGTACTCGTAACCCTGGCCGCCGACGAAGATCGCGCCCATGATCAACGTGATGATGTACCAGCGTCGAAGGCCGAAGACGTCGCCCTTTTCGGCGGCGAACACGCCGAACTGGCAGGTGAACGAGGAAGCCACGAGGATCACCGTGAACGGGATCGCCAAGGCGACGTTCAACTCGAAGGGCTCACCGTGCAGCGGCGGCGGCCACTGACCGGTGGCGTTCTGCGCCTTCACGGTGAAGAACATGGCGAACAGTCCGGCGAAGAACATCAGTTCGCTGGACAGCCACACGATGGTGCCGACACTGACCATGTTCGGCCGGTTCAGCGAGTGGACCCGCTGGCTGATGGTGGGAGCTGCCGTTGTCACGCGTCGCATTATGTCCTCTCACGCACGGGGCCCGCCGGGTGGGTCCACGGCAAGTCGCGTGCGTGTCGGGTCACATCTGAACGAAAGTGGGAACCGGGCTACTCATGGGTTTACTAGATCGGCTTCGTGACCTGGTCAGGAAGCCTTCCGTCCCAGGCCTGACGGTCGACACGCCCGGCGTGGAGATCGTCGTGGAGGCCTTCGATCCGGTCGAGGCGGATTCTTCGGCGTTGGCGAGATCACCCGCTTGGGTCGCCGAAGCGCCCGCGATCCTGCGCCATCACCTGAAGCTGCCGCCCGGAAAGGTGGCGGAGGCGGCCTCGATCCTCGCCCAGGACGGCTGGGAGCTGCGAGAACAGGGACCGGACGGCGAGTTCGCCGTCGTGCACGCGGTGCGCGTCCAGACCCTCGACGCGCTGCACTGCGCGCAGGAACGGTCGCGGATGGCGGGGCTCGCGCAACGGCTCGGCGGCGATTCTCTGGGCTGGGACGCGCTCCAGCCGTCGGGTGCGTCCACGTGATGTCGGTCATGGCGGATAACATCGCGGGGTCGACATGACTAGACGAGGCGGAGGCGCGCTCATGGGCGAGCAGGCGATGCGGATCCTGGTGTTCAGCCACAAGGCGGAGGTGCGCGAGGCGATCATCAACGCCGTCGGCCGCAGGCCCGCCACCGACCTCGGCCGGGTGGACTACACCGAGGCGTCCGGCATCTCCGAGGTCCTCGTCGAGATGGACGCGGGCAACGTGGACCTGGCCATCCTCGACGGCGAGGCACAGCCGACCGGCGGCATCGGGCTGACCCGCCAGCTGAAGAACGAGATCGAGGACTGCCCCCCGATCGTGGTGTCGGTGCGGCGCAAGGACGACCGCTGGCTCGCGACCTGGTCGCAGGCCGACGCGGTGCTGGTCCACCCGCTCGACCCGCTGACCGCCGCCGAGACCGTCGCCGACGTGCTGCGCGCCCGGCGGGTGCCGGCTGTGCACGGCTGAGCCGATGAGCGCGGCCGTCAAGACGTGGCCGTCCCTGCTCAACCAGCTCATCGCGCGCGCGGATCTGTCCGAGGAGGACACCGCGTGGGCGATGGACCAGATCATGAGCGGGGCGGCGACGCCCTCCCAGATCGCCGGGTTCGCCGTCGCGCTGCGCGCGAAGGGTGAGACACCGGCGGAGATCTCCGGCATGGCCGACGCCATGCTGGCGCACGCCAAACGCGTGACGATCGACCGGCCGTCGGTGGACATCGTCGGCACCGGCGGCGACCGGTCCAATTCGGTCAACATCTCCACCATGGCCACGGTGGTGACGGCCGCGGCCGGCGCACCGGTGGCCAAGCACGGCAACCGGAGCGCTTCGTCGAAGTCCGGCGCGGCGGACGTGCTGGAGGAGCTGGGCGTCACCATCGACCTGCCGCCGGAGACGGTCCAGCGCAGTGTCAACGAGCTGGGCATCGGCTTCTGCTTCGCGCCGAAGTTCCACCCGGCCCTGCGCCACGCCGGTCCGACCCGCGGCGAGCTCGGCGTGCCGACGACGTTCAACCTGCTGGGTCCCTTGACCAACCCGGCGCAGCCGCGCAGTTCGCTGATCGGCTGCGCGTACGCGGACAAGACCCGCGTGCTGGCCGAGGTGTTCGCGCGGCGCGGGATGACCGTGCTGCTCGTGCGCGGCGACGACGGGCTGGACGAGATCACGACCACGACCACGAGTTCGGTGTGGGTGGTCTCCGGCGGCGAGATCACCGAGCGGAGCTTCGACCCCGCCTCGCTGGGCATCGCCCGCGCCACCGCCGACGACCTGCGCGGCGGCGACGCGGCGCACAACGCCGAGGTGTTCCGGCAGGTGATGGCCGGGAAGACCGGACCGGTCCGGGACGCGGTGCTGCTCAACTCGGCGGCCGCGCTGGCGGCTTTCGCCGGGTTCTCGGGGTCGCTGGAAGACGACCTCGCGGCCGGGCTCGCACGGGCGGCCTCGGCCATCGATTCGGGCGCGGCGGCCGACCTGCTGAACCGATGGATCGCCTTCGCCTGACCCACGCCTTTCACGACACGCGTTTCGTCCTCTGAATGCGGTAGTTGCACGCGCAAGGACCGCATTCAGAGGACGAAACGCGTCGGTCAAGAGGCGGTGCTGAAGCGTGCCCGGTAAGCCGTGGGCGTCAGCCCCGTAGCCCGCCGAAGCTGGGTCCGCAGATTCGCCGCGGTACCGAACCCCGAAGCCCGCGCCACCCGGTCGAGCCGCTGCTCCCCGCGTTCGATCAGGCGGCACGCCAGCGCGATCCGTTCCGTCGTGAGCCACGCCAGCGGCGTCGTCCCCAGTTCTGCGCGGAACCGCCGGTGCAGCGTCGCCTGGCTGGCCGCCGCCCGCGCGGCGAGGTCGGCGACGGTGAGCGGCCGGTCCAGCCGTTCCCGCGCCCAGGCGAGCACCGGCGCCAGCGAGGTGTCCGGCACCGGCGGCAGCGGGCGTTCGACGAACTGCCGCTGACCGCCGTCGCGGTGCCCGGCGAACACCAGCCGCCTGCTCACCGCGTTGGCGATCTCGGCGCCGTGGTCGCGGCTGATCAGGTGCAGCCCCAGATCGAGCGCGGCCGCGCTGCCCGCGGCGGTCAGGACGTCGCCGTCGTCCACGAAGAGGACGTCCGGCTCCAGCAGCACGTCGGGATACGATCGCCGGAAAAGCGCCGCCCATTTCCAGTGCGTCGTCGCGCGCCGTCCGTCCAGGACCCCCGCCTGCGCGAGGGTGAAGGCGCCGGTGCAGAAGCTCACCAACCGCGCACCCCGCTCGGCCGCGGTGCGGACGGCCGTCAGCACCGAATCCCTGGCCGGGCTCTCCGGATCGGGCCGGTTGGGCACGATCACCGTGTCGGCGTCCTCGACGGCTTCGAGCCCGGCGACCCCGGTGAGGGTGAACATGCCGAGGTGCATGCGCACGGACGGCTCGGCGGCGCACATCGTGAAGTCGTACCAAGGCCTGCCCAGCTCCGGCCGGCGCAGGCCGAAGAGCTCGGTCGCGACGCCCATTTCGAAGGGATTGGACCCTTCGTCGACCAGGACGGCGACCTTGTGCGAGGAATCATGCGACATATGCGATTCCTAGCACTCACTACCCTGGCGGTCCAGTGGCGAGGATCGGGTCATGAGCAAGCAGCCGATCGATCTGGAAACCGCGCTGGCCGGATTCGACGAGATCTGGAGCCCGCGGATCGTCGCCCACGTCAACGACTACGACGTCCGTCTCGCCAAGGTCGCGGGCGAGCACGTCTGGCACGTCCACGAGAACACCGACGAGTTCTTCCTCGTCCTCGACGGCACCTTGGACATAGCGTTGCGTGAAGAGGCGGGCGAACGGGTCGTCACGCTGCCGCGCGGCGCCGTTTTCGTCGTCCCGCGCGGGACCTATCACAAACCGTCCTCAGTGGACGGTGCGTCGCTGTTGCTGTTCGAACCGACGGGAACGCTCACGGTCGGCGACGCGCACGAAGAGGTCCCCGACCATGTCCATGTCACCGTGGGGCAGGAGATCTAGCGGGGGAAAACGTTCTGCGATAAGCACTCGGGCTGGTCCCGCGCAGCTTGCCGAACTGGTGCCGGAGCGCCGCCGCGGAGGCGTATCCACAGGCGACCGCGATGTCCTCAATGGACAAACGCCCCTCTTCGAGCAGTGACTGCGCACGGTCGAGGCGGCGTTCGGTGAGCCACCGGTGCGGCGTCGTACCGGTGGCCGCCGAGAACCGGCGCAGGAACGTGCGCTCCCCCAAACCGCTGCGACGGGCGAGTTCCGCGACGGTGAACGGCCGGTCGAGCCGCCGCTCGATCCATTCGAGCGCTTCGGCGAGCACGGTGTCGTCCGGCGCGGCCGTCTCGGGCACCGGCGCCTGCACGAACTGGGCCTGCCCGCCGACCCGGTGCGGCGCCGCGACCATCCGCCTGGCCAGCGTCGTGGCCGCGGCGACACCGCGCAGCTCGCGCACCAGATGCAGGCACAAGTCGACTGCGGCGACGGTTCCCGCGCTGGTGAGAACGCCACCGTCGTCGACGTACAACGCTTTCGGATCGACCTTCGCCGTCGGGAAGCGCGACCGGAACTCCTGCTCGTAGACCCAGTGGACGGTGCAGTTGCGCCCGTCGAGCAGCCCCGCGTAGCCGAGCGAGAAGACGCCCGCGCAGAAACCCGCGACCCAGGCGCCCCGGCTCGCCGCGTCGCGCAGCACTTCGAGCACCGGCTCCGGCGGACTCGCGCTGCGCGGCGCGCAGGTCGGAACGATCAGCAGATCGGCGGACGCCGCGAAGTCCAGGCCCTCCAGGCTGTTCAGCCCGAAACCGGACCAGCTCAGGACGTTCTCGCCGCCGGGTGAGCAGACCGCGAAGTCCCAGCCCTCGATGCCGTCGGCGCTGCGATCGGTGCCGAAGACCTCGCAGGCGACGCCGAGTTCGAACGGCGAGACCTGGTCGGCGAGCACCACCGCGACCTTCTTCACATCCATCCGGGCAGTGTGTCACAAGTTTTGCGGTCGATGTCATCTCTGACACTGGTTGAACGCGGACACGAGGGCGAAAGTGGTCGCCATGAACAAGAACAACCCCGTGTTGCAGTGGACGGCCGCGATGGCGCTGTCCGGCACGATCGGCGCCGTCGTCCTCGAAAGCGGCGCCGACGCGCCCGCCGTGGCGTTCGCGAGGAGCCTCGTCGGCGGCCTGCTGCTCCTGGTGTGGAGCGCCGCTCGCGGCTGGCTCCGGCCGTGGACGCTCACCCGCCGCGACCTGCTGCTCGCCGTCCTCGGCGGCCTGTTCCTGGTCGGGAACTGGGTGCTGTTGTTCGCCTCGTACTCGCTGTCGTCGATCGGGGTCAGCACCGTCGTCTACCACACCCAGCCGCTGATGCTGGTCGGTCTCGCCGCGGCGTTCCTCGGCGAGAAGATGGCGAAGAGCCAGCTGGTCCGGGCGCTGATCGCGTTCGGCGGGGTGACCCTCATCTCACTGTCCGCGCACGGCGCCGACGGCAAACCCGTGCGACTGGAGGGCATCGCGCTCGCCCTCGGCGCGGCCGCGCTCTACGCCGGTGCCTCGTTCGTCGCGAAGCAGCTCAAACACCTGCGCCCGCATGTCCTTGCGGCCGTACAGCTGGTGACCGGCACGATCGTGCTCGCACCCGCGCTGCTGGTCACGCCGCTGCCCACGGACACCTCGGGCCTGCTGTGGCTGGTCCTGCTGGGAACCGTGCACACCGCGCTGATGTACGTCCTGATGTACGCGAGCATCGGGAAACTGCCGACCACGACGGTGGCGCTGCTGTCCTACGTCTATCCGGTGGTCGCGGTGATCGTCGACGTCCTCGCCTACGGGCACCGGCCGACCTGGCCGGAAGGAGTGGGGATGCTGGCCGTCCTGGCGGCCGCCCTGGCGCCGAAGCGAGCGGCCAAACCCGAGGTGCTACCGGTCCGCGTTTAGTCCTCTGAATGCGAAAAGCGGCGCCCCGGTCCGAAGACCAAGGCGCCGCTTCCGGCGTCAGAACGTCACTCGTGGTTCGGACCGGTGTGGTACTCGAACACCAGCCCGCCGATGGCGATGATGACCAGGCCCAGCGCGATGATCAGCAGCCAGACGTGGAAGAACGCGAGCGCGACACCGGTCAGCGCGGCGGACGCCGCGAGACCGATCGGCCAGTAGCTGCCCGGGCTGAAGAAGCCCAGCTCACCGGCACCGTCGCTGATCTCGGCGTCTTCCCGGTCCTCCGGCCGCGGCTCGATGCGCCGCGCCACGAACTGCAGGTAGCTGCCGGCCAGGAAGGCCAGGCCACCGGTGAGGATCAGGGCTACCACACCGACCGGCTCGACGCCGTCCCGGGTCATCGTTCCGGTCATGTACGCGTAGATACCCGCCACGACGACGGAGAAGACCGCGACGAGGAAGAAAATCCGTCCTTCGACCTTCATGGACGTTGCCTCACTCCTGTTTCGGGCTCGAACAGCCGGGTCAGTTGGACGCGACCCGCGCGGTGCGGTCGGTGTTGAACGGGGTGGTGGTGACGGCGTAGGGCGAGCACAGGTCGCCGCAGTTCATCGCCGTCAGCGCCTCGGACGCCGTGTTCGGCTTGCCGCTCTTCGGGTTCACCGTGCCGCGGAGCTGGATGTACTGCGCGTACTTGTCCGGCGAGAGCGCCCTGACCTCGAAGTTCATCCCCGAGTGGTAGGTGCCGCACAGTTCGGCGCAGCGGCCGACGAACGACCCTTCCTTGTCGATCGAGTTCTGGAAGGTGAAGTCCTGGTTGTTCTTCTCCGGGTCCGGCATGACGTCCCGCTTGAAGTGGAACTCCGGCACCCAGAACGAGTGGATGACGTCGGCCGACCGCAGGTTGTACTGGATCGTCTTGTTCGTCGGCAGGACCAGCAGCGGGATCTCGGTCGAGCTGCCGACCGTGGTGATCTCGGGGTCCTCGTGGTTCTTGGAGTCGCTCTTGTACTTGAACTCCCAGTTCCACTGGAACGCGACGATGTCGACCGTGACGTCCGGGTTCTCCGTCTCGGCGAGCACGCGGTTCTCGGTGGTCGCGGTGAAGAAGAACAGCACGCAGACCATGATCGTCGGGACGACGACCGTGAAGATCTCCAGCGGGATGTTGTACTGGAACTGACGGGGCAGTTCCTCTTCCGCGCCGTCGGCGGTCTTCTTCTTGCGGTGGAAGATCGCGGTCCAGAAGATCAGCGCCCAGACGATGACACCGACGGCCAGCGCGGCGACGACGGTCCACGTCCACAGGGTGCGCATGTCGTGCGCCTGCGGGGTCACCCCGACCGGCCAGCCGAAGCGGAGGATCTCGTCCCCGGAACAGCCCGTCGCGGTCAGCATCACCAGCGCGGCGAGCGCTGCGACGCGACCAGCCCGCTTAACCGGGATGCGCTCTGGATTTCCCACTGCGCCTTGCCCTTTCACCCAGAGCCTCCTCGACCGATCTTTGTGACATGGCGGAGCCTAGCCGAGTTGCGGCACCGCGCTGACTAAGGGGTGACCCCAACACGCGTATCCCCCACCACATCCGGGGGTACACACCCACCGGCATACTGGGCCCTTCTCCCCGCTCGGCCAACAAGAGGTGTGTGAACTAGACGTGTGCGGCCTGCTTGGACTGATCTGTTCGACCGAAGCCGACGCTGCGAGCGCCCGTGACGCCGTCGACGCGGCCATGCGCTGCCAGCGGCACCGCGGCCCCGACGAGCACGACACCTGGGCCGACGCCGAGGTGGTCTACGGCTTCAACCGGCTGGCCTTCATCGACGTCGACCACGCCCACCAGCCGCTGGTGTGGGGCCCGCCGGAGGCTCCCGAGCGCTACACGCTGAACTTCAACGGCGAGATCTACAACTACAAAGAGCTGCGCGACGAGCTGTCCGCCGAGCACGGTGCGAAGTTCGCCACAGAAGGCGATGGCGAGGCCATCGTCGCGGCGTACCACTACCTCGGCGACGAGGCGGTCAAGAAGCTGCGCGGCATGTTCGCCTTCTTGATCTGGGACTCGCAGGAGAAGGTCGTCTTCGGCGCGCGGGACCCGTTCGGCATCAAGCCGCTGTTCTACTCGGCAGGCCCCGGCAAGGTCGCCTTCTCCAGCGAGAAGAAGAGCCTGCTGGAGCTCTCGAGCGTGCTCGGCGTCGAGGACGAGCTGGACAAGACGGCCCTGCAGCACTACCTGGTGCTGCAGTACGTGCCGGAGCCCGAGTCGATGCACACCGGCGTCCGCCGCGTCGAATCCGGCACGTCGTTCCGGGTGGTCCCCGGCGGGAACGTCGAGTTCACCCGGTACTTCCACCCGCAGTTCAACGCGAAGCCGGTGAACAGCCAGGCCGAGGCCGACGAGCTGTACGAGCGCATCGCCGATGTGATGCGCGACTCGGTCGGCAAGCACATGATCTCCGACCCGGACGTCACGGTCGGCGCGTTCCTCTCCGGCGGCATCGACTCCACGGCGACCGCGACGCTGGCCAAGGAGCACAACCCGAACCTGATCGCGTTCACCACCGGGTTCGAGCGCGAGGGCTACTCCGAGGTCGACGTCGCCGCCGAATCGGCCGCCGCGATCGGCGTGAAGCACGTGGTCCGCACGGTGTCGGCGGACGAGATGATGGAGGCGCTGCCGCTCATCGTCTGGTACCTCGACGACCCGGTGGCGGACCCGGCGCTCGTGCCGCTCTGGTTCATCGCGCGCGAAGCCCGGAAGCACGTCAAGGCGGTGCTGTCCGGCGAAGGCGCCGACGAGCTCTTCTGCGGCTACACGATCTACAACGAGCCGATCTCGCTGGCGCCGTTCGAGAAGATCCCGGGCGGGATGCGGAAGATCATCGGCAAGGTCTCCACGAAGATCCCGGAAGGCACCCGCGGCAAGGACCTGCTGCGGCGCGGGGCGCTGCCGCTGGAAGACCGCTACTACGGCAACGCCCGCAACTTCCGCGACGACCAGCTCCGCAAGGTGCTGCGCACGTACGAGGACGGGATCGGCTTCAAGGACGTCACCGCTCCTTGGTACAAGATCTCGGAGAGCTGGGACCCGGTCGCGCGGATGCAGCACGTGGACCTCTACACCTGGCTGCGCGGCGACATCCTGGTCAAGGCCGACAAGGTGACCATGGCGAACTCGCTGGAACTGCGCGTGCCGTTCCTCGACGCCGAGGTGTTCAAGGTCGCCTCGACCATCCCGCTCGACCAGAAGCTCGCGCACGGCACCACGAAGTACGCGCTGCGCCAGGCGCTCGCGAAGATCATCCCCGGGCACGTGCTGAACCGGCGCAAGCTCGGCTTCCCGGTGCCGATCCGGCTGTGGCTGCGCAACGAGATGTACGACTGGGCCAAGGGCATCATCTCGGACTCGCAGACCGACGCGCTGCTCGACAAGAAGGCCGTCCTGGCGCTGCTCGAAGAGCACAAGGCCGGACAGCTCGACCGCAGCCGTCAGCTGTGGGCGCTGCTGGTGTTCATGCTGTGGCACGGCATCTTCGTCGAGAACCGCATCAAGCCCGTGGTGCCGGAACCCGTCTACCCGGTGAAGCTCTAGTCACGACTCGACATGCCGGCCTTCACCGCGTACCCGGCGAAGGCCAGCATGGAGGAATGGACTTCGTCCTCGTGCACGGCACGACGCAGAGCCCGGCGGGCTGGGACAGGGTGGCGAAGCTGCTCACAGCCGCCGGGCACCGGGCGATCGCGGTGGACCTGCTGACCCCGGCGGAGCTGCCGATCGAGGGCTACGCGCAACACGTGCGAGAGCAGTACGACGGCGAACGGCCGGTCGTGGTGGTCCATTCCGGAGCGGGTGTCCTGCTTCCCGCGATCGCCGAAGCCCTCGACGCGCGCGCGTTGGTGTGGGTCGCCGCCTACATCCCCGACTTCGCCGGTGGGCGGAGCCTGCGGGACGAGGCCCCGGAACTGCTCGAACCGGACTGGATCGGCGTGGACCCGACGGCGGATCCCGCGAAAGCGTCGGAATTCCTCTTCCACGACTGCGATCCCGAAACCGAACGGCTGGCGTTGGACAGCCTGCGCCTGTTCGCTCCCGCGGTTCTCGCGACGCATCCCGCCGGGCCCGCGCCGGAGATCCCTTCGACGGTGATCGTCCCCACGCGGGATCGCACTTTGAAACCGGAGTGGATGCGGCGCGCCGCGCGGGAACGGCTCGGGGTCACCGCGATCGAGATCGACGCGGGGCACTGCCCGCATATGTCCCGCCCCGCCGAGATCGCCGGAATCCTCACCGGACGTACGTGAAGGCCACCTTCATTGCGTCTAGCGCCAAGGTCCCGGCAAAGCCGCGTGGCTGCTGGTCGGCGCCACTGTCATCAAGGGAAAAGGCGGACGTGTCGCGGTGGAGCGGGCTCGCCCAAGAGGCTCGGCGCGCTCTTGGCTGTCCATAAGGGACACTTTTCAGGCTGCAAGCGTCCGGTTTGGGTAGTCTGCACGGTTTTACGAGGGAGTCGTGAGTGGCAAAGAGGGTTCTAACCCTCATTATCACTCACGACCCCAGCCAGGATCGCACAAGTAGACATAAAGCGGACACCATGCAGTCGAAAACTGTCCCTTGTGGACACTGAAGCCCGGTCGGCGCCCGGAATCAGCCCTGCACTCTCTCGACTTCGCCGGGACCCTGGCGTCTAGCGCAATGAAGGGGCCCTTCACCGCATTACACGCGGCGAAGGGCCCTTCGTAACGTCACATGTGGGGAAAGTCCCCTTCAGCTCACTTCGGCAGGATCGCGGCGATCTCGTCCGCGGACTCCGGCCCGAAGGCCTCCTTGAGCCGGCCCAGGACGTCGACGCGGTCGAAGGACCATTCCTGTGTACCCACGGTCTCCAGCACCAGCACGGCGATCAGCGAGCCCAGCTGCGCCGACCGCTCCAGGCTGAGCCCGCCGTCGATACCCGCGATGAACCCGGCCCGGAAGCCGTCGCCGACGCCGGTCGGGTCGACCTTGCCGCGCTCCGGGACGGCGCCGATCTGCAGCGCGAGGCCGTCCTTGCCGATGATCTCGACGCCCTTCTCCCCGAGCGTCGTGATCCGCATGCCGACGCGGTCCAGGACCTCGGCCTCGGTCCAGCCGGTCTTCTGCAGCAGCAGTTCCCATTCGTAGTCGTTGCTGAACAGGTACTTCGCGCCCTCGACGAACTCACGTACCTGCGCGCCGTCCATCCGGGCCAGCTGCTGCGAGGGGTCGACGGCGAAGGCGTAACCGCGCTGGCGGCATTCCTCGGCGTGCCGGACCATGCCTTCGGGGTCGTCCGGGCTGATCAGCACGAGCGACAGTTCGCCGGCGTGCGCGGCGACCGGCTGCAGTTCGATGTTGCGGGATTCGGCCATCGCGCCGGCGTAGAAGGTCGCGATCTGGCAGAGGTCCTCGTCGGTGGTGCAGACGAACCGGGCGGTGTGCGCGACCTCGGACACCAGCACCCCGGCCGTGTCGACGCCGTGCCGCTCGAGCCACGAGCGGTAGTCGGCGAAGTCGGAGCCCACCGCGCCGACCAGGATCGGCCGCTTGCCCAGCACGCCGAGGCCGAAGGCGATGTTCGCGCCGATCCCGCCTCGCCGGACCACGAGATCGTCCGCCAGGAAGCTCAGGGACACCCGGTGCAGCTGCTCGGCGATGAGCTGCTCGGCGAACCTGCCCGGGAAGTGCATGAGATGGTCGGTTGCGATACTGCCGGATACTGCGATCCTGGCGCTGTCTGCCACCGGTTCTCCTTGATCGGTCGGCCTCGCCGAGGCGAGGACGGCTAAGTTACCCGCAGGTCATGCCCCATACGGGTTGCTTCGAGCACGGCCATCAACACTACCGGTTGGTAGTGGTGTCCGACTCCCCGACGAGTCATTAGCTTGTCGTTCGTGACCACTTCCGCGTATCACCTCGAACCGGAATCGATCGGCGAACTCATCGCCGACTGTGCCGGCATCCCGTCGTCCCTCCAGGCCGAGAACCTGCCCCTGCCGCGGGAGAGCGCTCCGCCCTGGACCGTGGACGAGCGTTGTCTCGCCCAGGTCGCCGATCTGGACGCCTACGTCTGATCCCGTTCCGGGCATGAAGAAGGGCCGCGACCTGGGTGAGGTTCGCGGCCCTTCTTCATGCCTCGACGCGGATCAGTGGAAGCTGTCGCCGCAGGCGCAGCTGCCGGTCGCGTTGGGGTTGTCGATCGTGAAGCCCTGCTTCTCGATCGAGTCGACGAAGTCGATCACGGCGCTCGACACGTACGGCGCGCTCATCCGGTCGACGGCCACGCGGAGCCCGTCGAAGTCACGGAACAGGTCGCCGTCGAGCGTGCGCTCGTCGAAGAACAGCTGGTAGCGCAGGCCGGCGCACCCACCGGGCTGGACGGCGATGCGCAGGTGCATGTCGTCACGGCCCTCCTGCTCGAGCAGGGCCTTCGCCTTGACGGCGGCGGCGTCGGTCAAGGTGACGCCGTGCGTCTCCTCGGCGGTTTCGGCCTGAGCTGCGGCTGCCTGCTCAGCGGTCGTCATGGTTCTCCCTCTGGTCGAACTCGCTGCGGGTACTCGTCTTGCACATGGTCCAACACGTCGGAGTCCCGATCTGTTCCCCTCCATGGTGACATATCGCTCGGCCTGGTGCGTGGCACCGTGACGCCCGCGACTACCCTGGTGAGGTGAGGTTCCTGCGCCGTAGCACCACAGACTCCGCCACGACGGACACCGAAACGCCCGACACCGAGGCCGTCGAGGTCCAGGCCAAGGCGTATACGCCCGGCAAGGGCAAGGCCACGCCCAAGCGGCGTGAGGCCGAAGCCAAGCGCCGCGGCCCGGTGGCGCCCCCGCCGACCACCATGCGGGAGGCGATGAAGCGCAACAAGGAGCTCCGCAAGTCCGCGAAGTCCGACCCGGAGTACAAGGCGAAGCAGCGCAACGCCGCCAAGGAACGCCGCGAGCGGATGATGGCGGGCGAGGACAAGTACCTGCTCCCCCGTGACCGCGGCCCCGTCAAGGCGTACATCCGTGACCTGGTCGACTCGCGGCGCAACCTGCTCGGGTTGTTCATGCCGCTGGCGATCCTGGTGTTCGTCGCGCTGATCCTGCCGTACCCGGAGGTCCAGCGGTACGCGACGCTGCTGTGCACCGTGATGCTGCTCGGCATGATCGTCGAGGGCTTCCTCAGCGGGCGCCGGATCGCGAAGATGGTCCGGCTGAAGTTCCCGAACGAGACGGTCAAGGGCACCTCCGTCGGCTGGTACTCCTTCATCCGGGCGAGCCAGATCCGCAAGCTGCGGGTTCCGAAGCCGCGCGTGAAGCCCGGCGACCAGGTCTGAGCAGGCGAAACCCAGGTCGTTAGCGTGCCTAACGGCCTGGGGTAGAGTCGCGCCCATGGAGTTTCGACGACTGGGCCGCAGCGGCCTCAATGTCAGTGAGATCTCGTACGGCAACTGGCTCACCCACGGGTCCCAGGTGGAAGAGGACCAGGCCCAGGCCTGCATCAAGGCGGCGCTCGACGTCGGCATCACCACCTTCGACACCGCCGATGTTTACGCGAACACCGCCGCCGAATCGGTACTCGGCCGCGGCCTGAAGGGCCTGCGCCGCGAGAGCCTGGAGATCTTCACCAAGGTCTACTGGCCCACCGGCCCCAAGGGCCCGAACGACCAGGGCCTCGGCCGCAAGCACATCATGGAGTCGGCGAACGCTTCGCTGAAGCGCCTCGGCACCGACTACGTCGACCTCTACCAGGCGCACCGGTTCGACCGGACCGTCCCGCTCGAAGAGACCTTCCTCGCCTTCGCCGACCTCGTCCGCCAGGGCAAGGTCCTCTACGTCGGCGTCTCCGAGTGGACCGCCGAGCAGATCACCCAGGGCGCGGCGATCGCGCGCGAGCTCAAGGTGCCCCTCATCTCGAACCAGCCGCAGTACAACGCGCTGTGGCGGGTCATCGAGGCGCAGGTCGTCCCGGCGTCCGAACGCGAGGGCCTCAGCCAGATCGTCTGGTCGCCGATCGCGCAGGGTGTGCTCACCGGCAAGTACAAGCCCGGTCAGCCGCTGCCCGAGGGCTCCCGCGCGACCGACGAGAAGGGCGGCGCCAACATGGTCGCCCGCTTCCTCAACGACGACGTCCTCGAGCGCGTGCAGCGGCTGGAGCCGCTCGCGGAGAAGGCGGGCCTGACGATGGCTCAGCTGGCCGTCGCGTGGGTGCTGCAGAACCCGAACGTCGCTTCGGCGATCATCGGCGCTTCGCGGCCGGAGCAGGTGCACGAGAACGTCAAGGCGGCCGGCGTGAAGCTGGACGCGGATCTGCTCGCCGCGATCGACGAGGCTCTCGACGGCGTCACCGAGACCGACCCGACGCTGACCCGCTCGCCCTGATCCCCACCGCAGTTAGTCGACTAAACGCGGACGCTTTTCCCGCGTTTAGTCGACTAACTGCGAGGGTTGTCTCCGTCTAGTCTCCGTGCACGCGCGACTGGTACGCGATCTGACCGTCGAGGTCGAGGGCGTCACCAGGGGCGCGCAAGGGATCGATTCCCAGCCCCCGCAACAACCGGCTCGCGCCGGCGACCCGGTCACCGGTCCGGCCGTCGAGCCGCTCCGGTGAGTGGCCTCGCTGGATCAGCAGACCCTCGACGTCGTCGATCAGCCGGTACGGGTCGTAGACCTGCTGTTCAGGCATGACCACCGCCGGGAGTCCAGGTCTTCCCGGTGATCCTTTCGTAGACCTCGGTGTAGCGCTTGCGGGTCGCCTCGACGATCTCCTCCGGGATGGCGGGCCCGGGCGGCGTCTTGTCCCAGCCGGTCGTCGTGGACCAGTCACGGACGAACTGCTTGTCGAACGCGTGCTGCGTCCGGCCGGGCTCGTATTCGTCGGCGGGCCAGAAACGCGACGAGTCCGACGTGAGCACCTCGTCCCCGAGCGTCAGCACACCGTCGGCGTCGAACCCGAATTCGATCTTGGTGTCGGCGATGATGATGCCGTTCTTCGCCGCGTGCTCCGCGCCCTTGGTGTAGACCTCGAGCGTCAGATCGCGGATGCGGTCCGCGGTCTCCTGGCCGATCTCGTTCACGACATCGGCGAAGGTCATGAACTCGTCGTGACCGGTGTCGGAGATCTTCGTGGTGGGCGTGAAGATCGGCTCGGGCAGCTTGTCCGCCTCGACGAGACCGGCGGGCAGTTCGACCCCGGAGACCTTGCCGTCGCGCCGGTACTCGCGCATCCCGAGACCGGTGAGGTAGCCGCGCGCGATGCATTCGACCTGGATCATCTTCAGCGGCTTGCAGCGCATGGCGCGGCCGGCGAATTCGGCGGGCACGTCGGTCGTGGAAACGACGTGGTTCGGCACCACGTCGGCCATCTTTTCGAACCACCAGGCGGAAAGCTGGTTCAGCAGCGCGCCCTTGTCCGGGATCGGGGTCGGCAGCGAGACGTCGTAGACCGAAACGCGATCCGACGCGACGAGCAGAATGTCGCCGTCGATTTCGTAAAGGTCCCGGACCTTACCCGCGTGAATGTGCTTCATGCCCCGTCCTCGATGTTGTATTCGTAGAAAATCCAGTGGCCCGGCAAGGCCGCCGATTCGCCGTACTCGAGTACGTCACCCTCGGCGGACAAGAACCTGTTGCGACTCAACAGAATCGCCGAACCTTCGGCCACGCCGAGTTCCGCCGCGTCCTCGGCACCCGCCAGCCCCGCGGCGTGCTGAGAATGAGTCGCGGTCAGCACCCGGCCCGTCCGGTCCGCCACGTATTTGACCGTGCCCTCGACGATCCGCACCGGCTCGAACAGCAAAGGCGCCTTCGACGCGACAGCGCCGTCGAACCACGAAACCGACGTCGACACTGGCCGCCCTTCGCCCGCGTACGTCGTCCTTCGCCGCCGGATCACCGGAGCACCTTCATCGATTCCGAGCGCGCCCGCCACTCTGTCCGGCGCGGGCAGGAGGCCGGCTTCGCGGATTTTCGCGTAGTGGCCCGGTGGATAGACCTTGCCGGTTCGCGCGATCGAGATCGTCCGATCGTGCGCGGACCGATGCAGCGCCCTGGTCTGCACCACTGTCCCGATCCCGCGAACCGCGCGGACCAGACCTTCGGCGCGAAGTGTCGAGAGCACCTTCATCGCCGTCGCCATCGCGACGTTCCAGTTCCTGGCGATCTCCCGCGCGGACGGGACCGTGTCGCCTTCCTTGAGCCTGCCCGAAACGATGTCGTCGCGAATGTTCCCCGCGATCTGGAGATACGGCGGTTCGGGTCGGTCGACGGCGGGCAAGGTGACTCCTCACAAGGTCGCGCGGTGCGCACAAGCGTTCTAGCACACCAATGGGCGAGCACCAAGGATCCTGCTCACACCCCATTATTACGTACTAGTACACATTCTGGACGGTGCTCTAGTACACCTGTTACTCTCCGCAGAGTTCCCGAAACCCGTTGGGGGGCTCGATGAACCATCTGAGCATCGACGAACTGCTCGAAGAGCTTCGAAGACGCCGGTGGGTCGTCTACATCTTCGGCCCCCGGGAGGAACCGGAGGTCTGTGCCGCGGTGTTCCAGTGGGACACCTGCGCCGACGTCCTCGTTCTCCGCGGGGAAGAACGGGCGAGCGCCTTCCGCGTCACCACGCTCGCCGATACCGACGTTTTCCACCCGGCGCTCGTCTCCTGGCAGTACCACTCGACGGCCGACTGGACCCTGCGCGCCGTGCTCACCATTCCGCCGCCCGGCGACGCCGCCGCGCCGATCCAGTTGCTGCAACCACATCCGGACTGCGTGATCCCGATGGAGGCACGCCGGCCGGTCACGATCCTGCCCGCCATACCGACCAAGGCCGACCAGGGAGATCCCTAACCTCGGCCGATCACCTGCTCGGCGACAACGAGGTCGTGCGGGTAGGTGATCTTGAGGTTCTCCGCGCTGCCCGGAACCCACCGCACCGGCAGCGCGGAGAACCTTTCCATGCACGAAGACGTGTCCGTGCCGACGAAACCCTCACGCTCGGCCGTTTCGTACGCCTCGAGCAACGGGCCGGCGCGGAAACCCTGCGGTGTCTGCACTCTGATCGCCCCGGGCAGCGCGCCGGAAACGGTCTCGCCGTCGACGCGCACGATGTCGCCGGCCGCGACGCCGGGCACCGCTCCCCCGTATCGCCGCGTGTCGGCGAGGACGTCCGCGATCAGTTCCGGGGTGACGAGCGGACGGGCCGCGTCGTGCAGCAGTACCGCGTCGATCTCGCCACTCTCGATGCGGGAAGCCATATGGCGCAAGGCATTCAGCTCCGAACCCTGCCGCGTCGCGCCGCCGTGGACGAGTTCGACCTCGCCCGGATGCGCGGCGAGCACCTCTCGCGCGAGCTCGGTGTCCTGCGGCCGGATCACCAGCACGAGCACGTCGATTCCGGGCACGCGGGCGAAGGCGTCGAGCGACCACGCGACGACCCGTTTGCCCGCCACCGGCAGATAGACCTTGTTGAGTTCGGCGCCGACCCGGGTACCCGCTCCGCTCGCGAGCACCACCCCGGCGGCCTTCGTCTGAGCCACAGGCAACTCTGACACAGGCGGGTGGGTAGGTTGGGCCCGGCCACCGAAGCGATCCGAAGGGGCAGGGCGTTGGACGACGAAATCCTCGAGTTCGCCGAAGTCGAGCAGCCTGATGAACACGCGCGCTCGGCGGCGATCGCCCTGCACTCGAAACTGATCAAACCGGCCGGGTCACTGGGCAGGCTCGAAGAACTGGGCGTCTGGGTCGCGGCCTGCCAGGGTCAGTCGCCGCCGCGTCCGTTCACCCGGCCCCGGGTCGTGGTGTTCGCCGGAGACCACGGCATCGCCGCGAAGGGCGTCTCGGCGTACCCGGGCGAGGTCACCGCGCAACTCGTCGGCAGCATGCTGACCGGCGGCGCGGCCATCAACGTCCTGGCGGCCTCCGCGGGCGCGAGCGTCCGGGTCATCGACATGGCCGTCGACAGCGACGCTCCCGCGACACGGTCGATCGGCGAGTTCAAGGTGCGGCGCGGATCCGGCTCGATCGACGTCGAGGACGCGCTGACCGACGACGAGGCGCGCGCCGCCGTCCGGGCGGGCCGGGCGATCGCCGACGCCGAGGTCGACGGCGGGGCCGACCTGCTCATCGCGGGCGACCTCGGGATCGGGAACAGCACGCCGGCCTCGGTACTGGTCGCGGCGCTGACCGGAAGCGAACCGGTGGCCGTCGTCGGCCGCGGTTCCGGGATCGACGACAACGCCTGGATGCGCAAGGCCGCGGCGGTCCGTGACGCGCTGCGGCGGGCGAGGTCCGTACTGGCCGACCCGGTCGCGCTGCTGCGTACCGCCGCCGGCGCCGACATCGCCGCGATGGCGGGCTTCCTCGCGCAGGCCTCGCTCCGGAAGACGCCGGTGATCCTGGACGGCCTGGTCGCCTCGGCGGCCGCGCTGGTCGCCGAGGAACTCGTCCC
Source organism: Amycolatopsis sp. NPDC102389 (assembly GCF_044765885.1). NCBI lineage: Bacteria > Bacillati > Actinomycetota > Actinomycetes > Pseudonocardiales > Pseudonocardiaceae > Amycolatopsis > Amycolatopsis sp. NPDC102389. Next base: position 467 of record NZ_JBIWKX010000074.1, on the reverse strand, counting down.
GGGCGCGCGGCAGTGGTGGGCCGCGGGCCAGCGGGGCGGCGAACCCGCGCACGCGCTGGCACTGGAGCACCTCGATCTGGAGCCGATCCTGGACCTCGACGTTCGCCTCGGCGAGGGAACGGGCGCCGTCGCGGCGCTGCCGCTGGTGTTCATGGCGACGCGGGTGCTCGCGGAGATGGCCACGCACGAGCAGGCCGGGGTGAGCGGGCCGCTGATCGAGGCTCCCGCCACCTGACCCCCCTTACGCATTTAGTCCTCTGAATGCGTAAGTCCGTGAAGGCCTCCTTCCCTACGCTCAAGGTAGGGAAGGAGGCCTTCACGGACTTATTGAGCCGAAGGTCAAACGTGGCGTGTTCTTGGGCGGGCTGATGGTGGGATGAAGGCTCCCTTCGCCGCGTCTAATGCGGTGAAAGGAGCCTTCGGCCTGGTCAAGCGCGGGTCGTGAGTGGCGTTTCGGGTTAGAACCC
>NZ_JBIWKX010000073.1:0-36942 GCF_044765885.1 Amycolatopsis sp. NPDC102389 | reverse complement strand
CAACTCCCCCCTACCCGCAGTCGGTCTCACACCACACGAAAACTCAATAAACACCTCCTCAGGTCTACTACTTTGCTAGGCTTCAACAACACGACACTTACCACTCACGACCCCTGTACCGAGCGGCGACCGGAGCTGCCGGGAGCCAGGCCGGTCAAGCGGGTCGTGAGTGGCAATTAGGGTTAGAACCCGAATCGCCACTCACGACCACCTGTACCCAGCACCCGCCGCAGCCGGACTCCCGCAAGCAGTCAAGCGCTAGAGCGTGTGCGTAGCGATCAGTTGGCCGATAGCGCGGATGTCCGAGCCCCGGAACTCCAGCCGCACGTTCCCCAGCCCGCTGAACCACAGGTCCAACTCGGCGTCGAGGTCGAAGGTGCCCGCGGTTTCGATCGAGAAGGCCTGGATCCTGTTGTACGGCAGCGAGGTGAAGTCCTTCTTCTTGCCGGTCATGCCCTGGACGTTCACCGCGATCAGCCGCTTGTTCGTGAACACCACGAAGTCGCGCACCGCTTTGAACGACCAGATGATCTCTTCGCCGGCGATGATGATCGGCTGCACCGTCGGCGCGATGTCCTTCGGTTTGCACGGCGTGAGCTTGAAGACGGTGTCCTTGGAGAAGTCAATCATGTACTCCAACATACGGACGAACGCGACACGGGGACCCGTCCCCGGCGGCGTCCCGCATAATGCCGGGGACCAGGAGGAGGACGATGAAGCGGCTCACGACGACGCACGAGAGTCTGGCGCTCGGCGTGCCCCGGTCGGCTCCCGGCGCGGTGTTCGCTCTCACGCTCGCGGGCGGCGTGTCCGTCGATCCCGGCGAGGGTGGCGAGATCACTTTCGGGCGTAATCGGCCGCAGGTCGACGTCTGTGTGGGGGAGAACGACCTGCAGGTCAGCCGCAGGCACGGGCTGCTGAACTTCGCCGACGGTCAATGGTGGGTCAGCAACACCGGCCAGTTGCCGATCCGTTTGCCGAACTCCCGCTGGCTTTCCCAGGGTGAGGAGCCGATTCCCCTGTCGGACGGGTACACGCCGCTGTTCGTCCGCGGTTCGGGCAGGCGGGAGCACCTGCTCGAGTTGTACGTCGCGGGGCCCGAAGGCGGGCATCCCGTCACTCGGCACGACGACGTCACCGTGCCGCCCCGCCGCTGGCGCCTCAGCGCGGAAGAACGCCTGGTCCTGGTCGTCTTCGGGCAGCGTTATCTCCTGCACGACCTGAATCCGCAGCCGTTGTCCCGCCAGCAGGCGGCCGAGGTGCTCTCCGAGCTCAGGCCGGGCGAGACGTGGACCGCGCGCCGGGTCGAGCACGTCGTCACCGACGTCCGGGCGCGGTTGTCCGCCGGCGGCGTTTTCGGTCTGCGGCGCGAAGAAGTCGGCGAGCCGGTGGGCAACGCGTTGAACGACAACCTGTTGCGAGAGCTCGTGCTGTCCACGACCCTCGTCCCGCCGGATCTCACCCTGCTCGAAGCGCTCGACTGAGTGTCCATAGAGGACGGTCAGCTGACGCCCTCCATCGCCGCCTTCGCGACGTCGCTTCCTCTCTCCGCCTCACCGGCGACCTTCACCAGCGCCGCTGTCGCTTGATCGCGGCTTTCCTCGGCTTTCACGCGTCCCGCCGAGGCCGCGTTCACGCCGAAGAACGCGCCCACCACGGTGCCGATCACCGTTCCCGCCGCGGTGATCACCGCCGTGACGTCCGACGTGTTCGGGTACCGCATGACCGCCGCCACCGCGATGACCGCGAGCGCGCTCAGCCCCGCAAGCACCGTCATGAATCCGTAGTTCTTGCCCATGGCCCGCTCCCTTCAGGCTCTTGCGCCCATGCTTCGCCCGAACGGCGCCCTTCGTTACGGCAAAAGGCCGGACTGTTATCCACCGATGCCGAAACGTACGTCCTGGTCCGCGCCCGGCACTACGAATTCCAGTAGCCGTGCGCCCTCGTCGGCGATCGAATCTTGATCCCGCAAAGGTTTCCGCGATTCGATCGTCAAGGTCGCCCCTTTGATCGCCCAAATGGCCAGGAATTCACCGTCGACGAGGAGGGTGCCCCGGCGGCCGCCGTTACCCGGCGGCAAGGGCACGCGGCGGCCGTCGGGGATCACCCGCACGCGGTCGGCGTGGGAGAGCAGGACGTTGTCGTACTCGGGCAGGAATCTAGGGTGCGCAGGGGTTTCGGGGTCGGGGCGCGGTGCGTCGGGAAGGTCGAACAGTTCCTTCCCCGCGGTGTCGGTGAAGGTGCGCAGCCGCGGCCGCAGCCGCTCGAAGACCTCCTTCAACCGAGTGAGCCCCGACCAGACCTGCGCGTCGCGGACGGTCGCCGGACCGAACGCCTCGAGGTAGCGCAACACCAGGTCGTCGAGGGTGATGCCGTCCGTGATCGGTTCGCCGACCCAATCTTCGAGCAGCGAGAACGCGGCCGGGCCGGTCTGGCCCCACAGACCGCGCGGGGTCACGTGCGCGAGGGGGAGGAGGCTCTGGATCGCGTACGCGAGGGCTGTCGGGTCGGCGCCGGGCCAGCGGTCGGCCAGCGCGGTCCGGATCTCGGCGCGGGTGCGGGGCTGTTCGGAGAGCAGGGCCCGCCCCGCTTCGGCGATCGCGGCGAGGTCGAGCCCGGCGACCTGCCGCGAGTAGTGGCCCAGGAAACCGCGCTCGACCACGGGTTTGATGGTGGGCCACAGGGCGAGGCAGTCGACGGCCGTCACCAGGTGGACCGTGCCGCGCATCAGCGTCGACCGGACGACCTCGCGGGCGGCGAGCGGTTTCGCCAGCTCGTCCACCTGGAAGCCTCGAAGCCGCGACCACAGCCCGACATACGCCGAGTCGGGAGCCTGCGCTTGGAGGCCGGCCAGCCGCTCGATCGCGGTGATGGCGGGCAGAGCGGCGCGATCCAGCAGGAGCTGCCTGGCCAGGGTCGCGCGGTTGAGGGCCCGGGGGCTCAGGATTTCCATCGGCGGACACACTTTCGCGGGAAGGAACGGAGGTCTTCGGCGAAGACGGTGATCCCGTGCGGCGGACCCCGGAATTCGCCGGCCACCTGCGCGAACTGATCGGCCGGTTCAGCCGCGCGGTGGGTGCTTGACGTCGAAGACCAGCTCCGGGCGCTCCCAGGTGATCTTCGGCGGGTTGGGCGGCAGGACACCGACGCGGCGGGCGCCCATCCGCTCGTAGAACCCGGCGGCGGGCGGATGGGAGACGACGCGGATCTCGGTCATGCCGAGGCCCGCGGCCTGCCCGAGCATATGCTCGACCAGCCACGCGCCGATGCCCGTGCCCTGTGCCGAATCGGCGACGAACAGCAGGTCCAGCTCGGCCGGGTACTCGATCAGGCTGTAGAAGCCGACCACGTCCCGCTGCGCGTGGGCGACGAACGCGGGATGGGTGGCGAGGTAGTCCTCGGTGACCTGGTAGCCGTCGAGGATCGAGGCGTATTCCCCTTGGTAGGCGGCCGATTCGTGCATCAACGCCGTCAGCCTGCCTGCGTCGGAAGCGCTTGCCCTGGAGATGCGGTAGCTCGTCACGTGCGCAGCTTAGAACGTCACACCGACAGTTCTTGACCTCCAGTTATCTGGAGGTATCAGGCTGGGTTCCGACAGCGGGGAACGAACTGGAGGAACAAGATGAAAGCGGCCGCGTTCACGGAAGCCGGTGGCCCGGAGGTGCTCCGGGTGCTGGAGCTGGAGGAGCCGCACGCCGGGGCGGGAGAGATCCGGGTGCGGGTGAAGGCGGCGGGGGTGCAGCCGTACGACGCGGCCGTGCGGGCGGGCTGGGAACCCGCCGGGTTCGAGCTGCGTTGGCCGCGTGTCCCGGGGAACGAGTTCGCCGGGGTCGTCGACGAGGTCGGTTCCGGGGTTACCGGCCTCGTCGCGGGGGCCGAGGTGCTCGGGTTCACCGCCGTGCAGGCATACGCCGAGTACATCGTGGTGCCCGCGGAGAACGTCACGCCGAAGCCGGCGGAGATGCCGTGGGAGGTCGCGGGCGGGTTCACCGCGGGGACGCAGACGGCGTATCTGGCGCTGGACGCCCTGCGGGTCGCCCGCGGCGAGACGCTGCTGATCCATGGGGCGGCGGGCTCGGTGGGCACGGCCGCCGTCCAGCTCGCCGTGCTGCGTGGGGCGAAGGTGATCGGGACGGCGAGCGAGGCGAACCAGGACTACGTCCGTTCGCTCGGCGCCGAACCGGTCGTCTACGGTGACGGCCTCGCCGCCCGGGTGCGCGCGCTCGCTCCGTCCGGTGTCGACGCGGCGCTGGACGGCGCGGGCGGGGACGCCTTCGATCTTTCGCTGGAGCTGGTCGGGAATCCGGACCGCGTGCTCACCCTGGTCGAGCACGGCCGCGCGCCCGCGGCCGGGGCGCGGGTGGTCACCGGGACGAGGTCGGCCGAGCGGCTGGGGATGCTGGCGTCGTTGTACGTCAAGGGGGAGCTGCGCTTCCTCGTGCGGCGGACGTATCCGTTCAGCGAGGCCGCGGCGGCGCACCGTGAGATCGAGACCGGGCACGGGCGAGGGAAGATCGTGCTGACCTTCCCGTGAGCCTCGTGAGTGGTAAGGACGGTTCTGACCGTCCTTACCACTCACGACCGCTAAGCCCTCCGCAACTTCCGGATCACCCCGCGCACCCCGAGTGGCGTCACGATCGCCACGAAGAGCACCAGCGCCGCCCAGCCGCCAAAACCGCCGAACCCGCCTTCGTCGTAGGCCGCCGGTGCGGCTTCCCGCCAGTTCTTCGAGCCGCCGCCCGCCGACTCCTCGTCGGGGGACGCCGTCGCGGTCGCGGTCTTGTCACCGGCCGCCGGACCGGCGCTGGGCCCTGCGGAGGTTTTGGGACCCGAGGTGCCCGCCTTGGGTTTGCCGTCCGGGTTGATGATCCCGGCGGCCACCAGCGGATCGGCCGGGCTGGTCGCGCCGGCGCCGAGGCTGCCGTGGAACGTCGGGTTGCCGCAGTTGCCCGCGTTGAGCTGTTTCGGCGGCTGCCCGGTGAGCCGCGCGTTGGAGTTCATGATCTCCTGCGACAGGTTCGGCGGCAGCGGCGAGTAGCCGATCCGGGCCATGTTGATCTGCCCGTCGCAGGCGACGTGCTCGAGGAAAGCGGTGATCGTGTCGGTCTTGCCCTGGTCGCCGTAGCCGCCGCGACAGGTGTCACGGCCGCTGGTGCACGGCATCATCACGTACGAGTACGCCGAGACGGGGTACGACTTCGGGTCGGTGTTCGTGTAGACCTTGTCCAGCTTCTGGCTGAGGTCCGGCCGCAGTTCCGCGTGTTTCAACGCGGCCGCGATGTTCTCCGCGAAGGGTTGCGTGTACTGGCCCGCGCCGTTCTGCACCCACGCCGTCGGCACCTTGTGGCGCTGGGCGTAGGCGAACTCGTCATAGCCGATGGAGAACGGGATGGTCGCGTTTTTGACGGCCGTCGCGATCTGGTCCGAGTCCGCGAGCAGCCGGTACCACTCGGCGTCGGGTCCCTGCCCCGGGAGCTGGATGGGACGGACGCCCGCGGGCAGGTTCCCCATACCGTTGCCGACGTTGCGGGCGACGAACCGGTTGTAGGCATCGGGCGCCGCGTGCGCGATGAAGTCGTAGAACAACGCCGTCGTTCCCGAGGGGCCGCTCCGGCCGACCAAGGTGATGGGCTGATCCGGCAAGGGCTTCCCGCCGTTGGTCGCGGTGATGGCGGGATCGTTCCAGCGGGTGATGTCCCGGCTGAAGATCCGGCCGATCACCTCCCGGCCGAGGTGCAGGTAGTCGACGCGTTTGCCGCCCAGGTCGTTGACGTTGTACATCAGCGCGATCGCGCCGGCGACGTCCGGGACGTACTGGTAGCCGCGGGTCTGCGCGGACAGTCCGCCGCCACCCGCCGCGACGAGTGAGGAGACCTCCGCCTCGGTCCCGGCGAAGTCGACCGTCCGGTCGCCGAACTGGTTGACCCCGGCGGGCGAACTGTTCGCCGAGTAGTTGACGGGGATACCGCGTGACGTCGCGCCGTTCTGCCAGTCGTTCATCGCCGGGCCGACATAGCTGGACCCGGAACCGGTGACCGCGGTGAGTGCCGTCGCGCCGGGGGCGGTGACCACCGAGACCGAGAACAGCAACGCCGTCACCGCGGCCAGCCGCGGGATCATCCGAATCGCCCGTTCACGTAGTCGTGGGTGCGTTCGTCCGACGGCGCGTTGAAGATCGTGTCCGTCGGACCGTGTTCGATCACCCGTCCGGGTTCGTTCTCCGCCGCGAGGAAGAACGCGCAGTGGTCCGAAACCCGTTGGGCCTGCTGCATGTTGTGCGTGACGATCACGACCGTCACCTCGTGCCCGATCTCGGCGATGGTCTGCTCGATCCGCCGGGTCGACGTCGGGTCGAGCGCGGAGCAGGGCTCGTCCATCAGCAGCACGTTCGGCCGCACGGCCAGCGATCGCGCGATGCAGAGCCGCTGCTGCTGCCCGCCGGACAGCGCGCCGCCGGGGGAGCTCAGCCGATCGCGGACCTCGCGCCACAGCCCGGCCCGCTCCAGGCTCTGCTCGACGAGCGCGTCCTTGTCGCCGCATTTGACACCGGCGAGCTTCAGCCCGGCCAGCACGTTGTCGCGAATGGACATCGCCGGGAACGGGTTCGGCTTCTGGAACACCATGCCGATCCGCAGCCGGACCTGCTGCGGACGAGTCCCGTCGGCGTAGATGTCCTTGCCGTCCAACAGCACCTCGCCGGTCAGCGACGCCGACGGCACCAGTTCGTGCATGCGGTTGAGGATGCGCAGGAAGGTCGACTTGCCACAGCCGGACGGGCCGATGAGCGCGGTCACCTCTTTCGCGGGCATCCGCAGCGAAACCCCTTCGAGGACCAGGCGGTCACCGAACCAGGCGCCGATCTCCCGGGATTCGAGGTCCGCCGCGCCGGGCGGCGGGCCACCGGTCAGCTCGACCGGCGGGCGCGCCGGACTGTCCACGTAGGACACTTCAGTGTCGGTCACCGGTTCTCCTGTGTTTTGACGGTGGTTCTCTTCGCCTTGCGTTTCGACCGGTCGCGGCCCACCACCCTGGCGATCGCGAACAGGCCGAAGATGAGCAGGATCAGCACGAGCGCGCCGACGTAGCCGCGCTGCTGGACGTTCTCCAGCGGCTGCTTGATGAAGCGGTAGATGAACAGCGGGATGCTCTCCTGCGGATCGGAGAACGGGTTCGCGTTCATCCCAAGCGCGCCGAACGAGGTGAACAGCAGCGGCGCGGTCTCACCCGCCACGCGGGCGATACCGAGGATCACCGCGGTCGTCACGCCGGTCCGCGCGGTCGGGAGCACCACCGACCACACCGTGCGAGCCCGGCTCGCGCCGAGCGCCAGCGACGCCTCGCGCAGGCCGTCCGGGACGAGACGGAGCACGACGTCCACGGTCCGGGTCACGGTCGGGAGCATGACCATGGTCAGCGCCAACGTGGCCATCATCCCGTTGTAGCTGAACAAGCCCACGCCCGCCTGGATGCCGGGGATGATCAGGGCGGCGTAGACGAACAGACCGGCCACAATGGACGGAAGGCCGCTCATCGCGTCGACCATGACCCGCACGGGACGCCGGAACCTCGACCGCGTCTCGTTCAGGAACACCGCGGTGAGCACGCCCAGCGGGACGACGAGGACCAGCGTCAACGCCGTCTGTTCGAGGGTGCCGACGATCGCGTGCAGACCTCCCGTGTCGGCGACCGGATCGGTCGGCGCGACCGTGGACATGTCGTGGGTGAAGAAACCCCAGCGCAGATACGGCGCGCCTTCGACGACGATGTAGATCAGCAGCGACAGCAGCGGGGCGAGCAGCACGAGCGCCCCGGTGACGACGACGGTGGACACGAGCCGGTCCGACGCGGCGAGCCTGCCCAGCCTGTCGCGGGTGACCAGGTAGAGCATCGACAGATACAGCAGGTACGCGACGGTCAGATCGGCCAGCCAGCCGGGGGAGTCCAGCAGCAGGTGCATGACGAACCAGGTGAGCAGCGTGGCCGAGACCGCGCAGCCGAGCGCCGCGAGCCGGTCCTGCCTGGTGCTCTCGGACGGACGCCGTTTGACGAGCTTGCGCGCGACCGGGGGAGTCAGTGTCGTCGTCACGCGTCCACCCCCGCGCCGGAGCGGCTCTTGGAGATGATCACCGACGCGGTGAAGTTCGTCGCCAAGGTGAAGACGAACAGCACCAGGCCCGCCGCCATCAGCCCGGACAGCGCGAGCCCGGACGCGCCGGAGTTGTTGGCGATGAACCCGGAGATCGTCGCGCCGCCGAACTGGAGGACGTGCTTCGTGATCTCCGGAACCTGCGGCAGCAGCAGGGAAACGGCGATCGTTTCGCCGAGCGCGCGGCCGAGCCCGAGCATCGAACCGCCGATGATCCCGCCCCGGCCGAACGGCAGCATGACGGTTCTGACCATGCCCCAGCGCGTGCTGCCCAGCGCGAGCGCCGCCTCCTTCTCGCCGGCAGGCGTCTGCGCGAAAACCTCGCGGATCACCGATGTCGTGATCGGGAGGACCATCAGCGAGACCACCAGGCCCGCGATGAACATCGACTGGATGTACAGCGCGTTCTCCTTGGCCGAGAACGGCGGGAACCAGCTGAGGTTTTCGGTCAGCCACAACGAGATCGGCACGATCCGCGGGCCGAGGAAGGCGAACCCCCACAGGCCGTACAGCAGGCTGGGGATCGCGGCGAGCAGGTCGACCAGCCCGGTCAGGAACCCGCGGATCCGCCCGCTGGAGTACTCGGTGATGAACAGCGCGGCCAGGATGCTCAGCGGTACCGCGATCAGGACCGCGATCAGCGCGACCACGATCGTCCCGTAGAGCAGGCCAAGCACCCCGAGCACGCCCGAGGCCGGATCGAACCGGATGGTGGCGAAGAAGCCGAACCCACTCGCGTCGAAGGCGGGCCCGGACCGGTAGACGAGGAAGAAGCCGATGACCACGAGGATCGCCAGCATGGTCAGCCCGGCGCCGGTGGTGACCCGGCGGAACGCGCGGTCGGCCCGCGACAGGACTTCGGTGATCGCCCGCCGCACCGGGGCACCCGGTGGGGACGGGTCGGGCCGGGGTGGCGCGATGGTCACGAGCGGCCTTCCTTCGTGTTGGCGGGCAAAGGAGTTCAGGGCAGACGGCAGCGCCCCTCGACGCGGCCAGTATGTGGTGCCCACGGCCGGGAAAGGTGTCCGCACGGAGAACGCCCGACGGGGCGTTTGTGAATCAGTGCGGTGGACCCGTTGACCCTCGACGGGTGACTCGTGGACGTTGGGTCCCGTGAAATCCGGGGAGTCGTCCGTGTTCCTGTTCCGGGCCAGGCGGGCCGGGATCGTGCTGATCTGCGGGATACTCGCGGTCGCGGGGGTGTCCGTTCCCGCCGCGCGGGCGCAGACGCCCGCGAATCCGCCGTACCGGCTCAAGACCGAACCCGCCGATCTTTCGGCGGTCCAGAACGGTGATCCCCTGCGGATCACCCTCTCGGGGCTCCCCAAGGGGGCCAAGGCGAAGCTCGTCATCTGCCCGAAAGACGTGCCGGACAACCTTATGAAGAAGGTGTATGTCCCGCCGTGGCCCAAGGACAGCACCCTGCTCACCAGGGTGCAGTCCTACTGTCAGGACGAATTCGGCGACGAATTCACCGGCAAGGCCGCGGGTATGCAGTCGATGGAAAGGGCGCGGAGCAGCACGACCGGCGACATCGTCTTCGACACGACCGTTCCGCGCGGTACCTTGCGCCCGCACGCGGTGGCCTGGGATCCGCTTTACACCACTTATGAAAAGGCGGTGAATCCCGGCGACAAATTCCCCAAGGTGCCGTGGGCGGACAATCCCGTCGTCGTCGATCCGGCGACCGGCGCGAAGACCAGAAGGCAGTTCTCTTTCGCGTGTGACGAGAACAATCCGTGCACCGTCACGATCCAGATCACCGCACAGGACGCCGCGGGCAAGACGGTGACCTGGGTCGACGAATCCCTCAAGTTCACCCCGTACCTGCCGGGGATCGGGGTCAAGGGCTGCAAGGGGATCGGCCGGAACACGCTCAACGCCAGCATGCCGGAGCGGCTCGGCCGGACCGCGGTCGCCTGGAACCAGGCGCTGTGCGCTCCCACCGGGGCCGAGCAGTCCACCAACATCGTGAGCGAGACCGAAGACACCGGGCTGACCGCGTTCGACAAGGGCGCCTCCGATCTCATGATCACCGGAAGCGGGAACGCGCTGGCCGCGCAGACCGTCCGGGCGAGGGAGTACGTCCCCGTCGGGGTCAACGCGGCGGTGATCGCCGCGGTCGGCTGGTCCCCGACCGACGTCAACGACAGCGGCGGCCCGCTCAACTCGAAGTTCACCGGAACCCTGTCCTTCGCCTACGACGAACTGGCGAACATGTTCACGAAGGGCGGGCAGGTGCCCGACGCCGACGGGCGCGGCGGCATCTTCAAGAACGGTTCCCCGCTGGTCACCAGGAATCCGGCGCTCGCGGCCATCAAGGACGGCCAGCCCGCCGGGGTGATCGCGGTGAACGCCCGGTCCGGTTACGGCGGGAACACCGACTTCTTCGGCGCGACCGGGGAGTCCGGACCGGGCGCGGTCCCGTTGACCCTGAGCCGGGCTCTCGTCCGATCGGCACCGGAAGCCTGGGTCTTCCCGGCGAAGGGGAAGGACTACTTCGGTGCCCTGGACGGGAAGTCACCGGGGGTGATCACCGATCTGACCGCGCTGGACCCCGGCAAGTTCCGGATCAACAACGTCGACGCGAAGACCGGCCAGCTGTCGGTGCGCAAGACCGTCGACAACGCCGTCGTCGGCAGGGGCGCGGACTGCGCCGGCGGTTGCATGAACTGGGTGATCACGGATCTCGCGACGGCGACGGTCAACCGCTGGACACCCGTGGCGCTCCCGGACGGCAAGGGGAACTTCGTCGCGCCGACCGAGCAGAGCCTGCGACTGGCGGCCGACGCGATGAAGATCGGCGCTGACGGAACGGCCGAGACCGGCACCGTTTCCCAGGAGGGCGCCTACCCGCTCACCTTCGTCGAATACATGGCCGTCCCGGTCAACCCGTTGATCGACGCGAACTGCAAGCCGCTGAAGGAGAAGCAGGACCGGCTCAAGTCGTTCGCCGGACTCGCGGCGGGCTACGGGCAGGCGCTGCTTCCGTCCGGGATGGTCCGCTTGAGCCCGGGGCTGGCCGCCACCGCCACCGAGCGGATCGCCAAGATCGGCACCGGCACCGTCGAAAAGGCTTGTCAGGAAAAGGAAGAGGCGAAGAACCCGCCTCCGCCGGGCGCGAACGGTGTCACGCCCGCTTCCACCACCTCACCGGGCGGACCTTCCGGCGGACAGGGTTCGTCCGCCGGGACGCCGGTGACGGCCGCCGTCGGGCCCGTCCCCGCGGTCGCCCCGACCGCGGAAAGCGTGGCGGCGGCGAAGAACCTCGCCGAGTCGATCGACATCCCGAAGTTCGCGGGCGCCGGCGCGCTGGGTGCCCTGATCCCGTTGGTGGCACTGGTGATCCTGGCGACCTTGCCGTCCGCGACGGCGTATCTCGCGGCCGGCCGGCCGGTGCCGTCGTGGTTGATCAGGGCGCTGGCCGCGCTGGCGGCTCTCCTGCGCCGTAAGTCCTCGGGTGGCGTGGCGTGAGCACCGAAGTCGAGGAGCGCCAGTTCCTGCGGTTCGGTCCCGGCTGGATCGGCGCGGTCGTGTTCGCCTGGCTGGTCACCACCCTGGTCGCACTGGCCCTGGTCGTCTACGCGCTGGGCCCGATGCTGCAGTCGAGCGACCAGCGGAAGGCGCTGACGGAGATCCGGGGCGAGATCGGCGTGGCGCTGGGCGCCAGCCAGAGCCTGTTCGGTGCCGCGCCGCCCGCGAAACCGGTCGAGTTCGGCAAGCCGGTGGCCGTCCTGGAGATCCCCGCGCTGAAGGTGCAGCAGGTCGTCATCGAAGGCGCTTCGAGCGGCGAAACCGCGTCCGGACCAGGGCACGTGCCGGGGACGGCCGGGTTGGGACAGCCGGGGAACGCCGTGATCGCCGCCCGGAATGCCGGTTTCGGCGGCCCGTTCGGCTCGCTCGACGCCTTGGAGAAGGGTGACGAGATCGTCGTCGCGACCACCCAGGGCAAGTCCGTCTACCGGGTGACCGACAAGGCCACCCGGCCCCTCGACGAGGGCACCGACTACGGCAAGACCGAAAACGACCGGCTGACCTTGGTGACGTCGGCTTCGTGGTGGCCGCTGGCCTCGAAAGAGGCGACGGTGGTCACCGCCGCCCTGGAGGGGAGGCCGTTCCGGCCCGCTCCGCAGAACGGCAGGGCGGACGCGCAGGACGGCCGCACCGGCGACGGCGACGCGTGGGCCGGGCTGGTGCTGGCCTTCGGCGGATTCGTGGTGGCGGCGGCCGGGGCGACATTCCTTTATCGCCGTTGGCGTCCGGTTTCGACCTATGTCATCACCGGGCCGGTGCTGCTCACTCTCGCCGCGCTCGCGGCGTTGGCGTTGTGGCGGCTGTTCCCGGCCTGGGCGTAAACCGGATATCGGTCTTTTCGGACCGGAATCGCTCCCACGATGTGGATCATCCCCCGATCCAGACTTTGGTCGGTGGACTCGTCACGGATCGCTCTTTAGATTCTCTCCATTACACCCGGTCAGGGGTAATTCATTCGGGCAGCCGAAGGGATTTCCTGTTACGGGCTGTGTCGCGTTAATACAGGGAGAGTTCGATGAGCAGATTCAGCCGGGTGGTCACATGCTCGGTTCCGGTCGCGGTCGGCGCTTTGCTGCTGTCGACGGCGGTTTCCGGCGCCCAGCCGTCGGAGGAGGTGCGCACGCAGACCGGGATCACCGCACTGCAGAGCATCAAGAAGAGTCTCACCCCGGCTGAGCGCAAGCAGTCGAGCCAGCTTGTCATCGAGAAGCGCCTGCGCGCCGACAAGGGCCTGGCGGGCAAGCTGCCCGAGTACCGGACCGGGCTGGGCGTCAGCGACGCCGGCACCGTCGCGGTGGACATCAAGGGCGCCGGACAGTCCCTGGTGGACGCCGTCAAGGCGGCTGGCGGCACCGTCCGCTACGCCTCTCCCTCCGGCGCGGTCCGCGCCGACCTCCCCCTGAACGCCGTCGACGCGATCGCCGGACGCGGGGACGTCGCCGAGGTCAAGGCCGCTTCCCAGGCGATGACCTGGAACGAATCCGCGCAGCAGGACCGGCGGCAGGCCGCGGTCAAGCAGACCGCCGCCGCGCTGCAGGTCGCCGAGGGCGACAAGGCGCACGGCAACGACACCGCCCGCACCAAGTACGGCGTCACCGGCGCGGGCCAGAAGGTCTGCGTGCTCTCGGACGGCATCAAGTCGCTGAAGGCGTCCCAGACCGCGGGTGAGCTTCCGGCCGTCGACGTTCTCCCTGGTCAGGCCGGCAGCGGTGACGAGGGCACCGCGATGCTGGAGATCATCCACGACATGGCGCCCGGCGCCGCGCTCGGTTTCGCGACCGCGTTCACCAGCGAGCAGAGCTTCGCCGACAACATCCGTGCCCTGCGGAACACCGGCAAGTGCACGATCATCGTCGACGACGTGTCCTACTTCGACGAGTCGCCGTTCCAGGACGGCCCGGTCGCGCAGGCCGTCAACGACGTGACCGCGGCCGGCGCGCTCTACTTCTCCTCCGCGGGGAACTCGGGCAACCTGACCGACGGCACCAGCGGCTACTACGAGGGCGACTTCCGCGGCTCCAGCAGCAAGATCTCCGGGATCACCGGCACGCCGCACGACTTCGACCCGAGCAGCACGACCCAGCTGTACAACGCGCTTTCGCCGAACTCGGTCGGCCGCTACGTCACCCTGTTCTGGTCCGACCCGTGGGGCAAGGCCACCAGCGACTACGACCTGTTCGTCCTGAACTCGTCCGGTTCGGTCGTCGCCTCCAGCGAGGGCTCGCAGAACGGCACCCAGAACCCGTACGAGATCGCCCAGGTCCCGGCCAGCGGCTCGGGCTTCAAGGTCGCCGTGGTCAAGTACAGCGGCTCCGACCGGTTCATCGCGCTCAACGTGATCCGCGGCCGCTTCGTCACCTCGGGTGCGCTGAAAGCCTTCAGCACCAACGGTGTCACTGCCGGCCACTCGGCGGCGGTCAACGCCTTCAGTGTCGCGGCCGCCCCGGCCGCCGGTGCCTTCGGACGCGCGCTCGAGACCGGTGACCCGGCGAACCCGGCCGGCCCGTACCCGGGCCTGTTCACCTCCGCCAGCAAGTGGGAGCGGTTCACTTCGGACGGTCGCCGTCACCAGTTCTACAACCCGGACGGTTCGGTGATCACCCCCGGCAACGTGTCCTCGACCGGTGGTGCGACGCGCAACAAGCCGGACATCACCGCGGCCGACGGCGTCGCGACCTCGGTGACGGGCTTCCAGCCGTTCTTCGGGACCTCCGCCGCCGCGCCGAGTGCCGCCGCCATCGCCGCGCTGCTGAAGCAGGGCAAGCCGGCCGCGACCGCGGCGGAGATCCGCACGGCACTGACGTCGACCGCGATCGACCTCGGCGCTCCCGGCTACGACCCGGTGACCGGGGCGGGCGTCATCATGACCGACCCGGCGCTCGCCGCGCTGGGCGTCGCCCCCAAGTAACACCTTCAGGACAAGGAAAACGGCCCGGTGCACGCGCACCGGGCCGTTTTCGCCATTTCAGGACTTCACGCAGGACAGGCCGTTCGGGCCCGACACGGTCAGGAAGCCGTACCGCTGGATGGTGGCGGCGAGCAGGCCACCGCACAGCGGGCTGGCGGTCGAGGCCGAGTCACCGTCGTCGAAGCCGACGGCGCGCTTGGCCTGGTCGTAGCTGGGGGTGCGGGAGTCGACGATGTGGTAGACGCTGCGCGAACCCAGGAACGCCGTGGTGAAGGCCGGGGTGTAGTTGCCGGCGGAACCGGAGACCGGGGAGCCGTTGAAGCCGGCGCCGGTCAGCGGGTTGACGGTGAAGCCCGCCCGCTTGTCCGCGGTCACCGCGTTGCCCTGCGCGATCCACTGCGCGATGGAGAACGGCGCGATGGCGGTGGCGCGGTCGGCGGCCGGGATGGAGTTGCCGTCGTGCTCCTGGAACCGCTTGATGGTGACCGGCTTGGTGGTCGGGTCGAAGCCGAGGACGGTGCCGGTGAAGAAGCTCAGCGTGCCGGAACCGGTCTGCGGCAGGTAGACGGTGATGGCGGAGTTGGCGCCGCCGACCTGGTTCCAGTTGGTGATGGAACCGTCGTAGATACCGCGCAGCTGCGCCAGGGTCAGGGTCAGGCCGGCGCCCGAACCGGTGGCCGACGAGGCCCAGGTGACACCGTCGGTGGCGAAGGCGAAGTACTCGAAGGTGCCGGGGTCGGACGAGCCGCGGGCCGAGGACGACCGCGCGATGTCGATCTTGCCGTCGCCCGCTTCGGCGGAGGCCCTCAGCGCGGCCTTGCCCTGCGACGAACCGTTCGGGGCCGGGTTGGTCGTGCTGTAGACGACCTCGTCGGCGAACGGGTCGGCCGGGACGGTGAAGGTCTGGGTGCCGGACAGCAGCGGCGGCACGTTGACGAAGTTGTCGGGGTCGCTGTTCCAGGCGCCGCCGTTCGCGTTGGCCAGGATCGCGCCGGTGATGTCGACGGTGGTGTCCGAGCCCGCCGCGGCGATGACCTCGCCGAGGCCGTTGGCGGGGGCGACCGCCGAGGCGGTGCCGGTCAGGGTGAGGCAGGCACACGCGGCGATCGCGGTGGCGCCGAGAAACCGAGTGGTACGAGCACGCATCTTGTTTGCACTCTTTCTCTAGTCCCCAAGTAGTCGCGGGATTCCGTGACTTGACACAATCCTCGCTCCGCGACACTGTCCGGCGGCGGTGCTTCGCGTTCCCGCCCGACGTCATGGTGGTTAATCTCCGGGGAACGCACTTTCCGTGATCGGCCGTCACGGAGAACGATTCGGTGAATATCCGCCGGAATCGCGCCGATATTTCCGGCGCCAATCGGCTATCGTCTCGATTCCTTCACCGATGGCCGCTTCGGCCGTCGCCGAGCGGAACCGGTCGAGGCCGCGCTGCGCCTCGATACGCCGTCCGTAGGCATGGCTCGCGATCGCGACGATGCGGTCTTCCCGATGCAGGCGCCACCGCCAGCGGCCGCCGCTGAGATGACTGAAATCGCTGGTCAGCTCGGAAATATGCGCGCTGAGCCAGGCGATCGCGACGAGGCATTCCTCGGCTCGTGGATAGTCGTCGGGCGCCGAACCCAGCGACACGTTGTTGCCGCCGAGCAGTCGCCAACGAAGGGTCTGTTCGCCGGTCTGGACCAGCTGAAAGCGTGGATTCTTCGCTACCGAATTCCCCCTGGGCACATCCGGTGAATCGCCTCGATGTGGTGAAGGGGTTACCGGTTTCCGTGAAGGCGCGACGGCCGCCGGGTGAACGTTTTCCCCCGGCGGCGGCGCGCTAGCCTGAACGGACGCGGGTAATCGGAAAACAATCACCGAGCCGGATCGGTCCGGCACGGTCTGCGAGGAGGATCGATGGGCGACGGCAAGACCGCGGTGGTCACCGGGGCGGGTTCCGGGCTCGGCAGGGAGATCTCCCGCGCGTTGCTGGGCGCGGGCTACCGGGTCGCCCTCGCCGGCCGCCGCGCGGACGCGCTGGCCGAGACGGCCGGCGGCGCCGCGAACGCGCTTCCCGTGCCCACCGACGTCGCCGATCCCGATTCCGTCGCCGCGCTGTTCGAGACGGTCGGCGCGGAATGGGGGCGGCTGGATCTCCTGGTGAACAACGCGGGTGTGTCGGTGGGCGGGACCGTCGACGAACTGTCCTTCGCGGACTGGAAACGCGCCGTCGACACCAACCTGACCGGGATGTTCCTCTGCGCGCGGCAGGCCGTGCGGCTGATGAAGGCGCAGGATCCGCGCGGCGGCCGGATCATCAACAACGGTTCCATCTCCGCGCACGCCCCGCGTCCCGCGAGCGTCGCCTACACCGCGACGAAACACGCGGTCACCGGGCTGACGAAGTCGATCTCCCTCGACGGCCGAGCCTGGAACGTCGCTTGTGGACAGATCGACATCGGCAACGCCGCCACCGAGATGACACTGCGGATGGCCGACGGGATCCCGCAGGCCGACGGCAGCGTCAAGGCGGAGCCGACCTTCGACGCCCGGCACGTCGCGGACGCCGTGCTGTACATGGCCGGGCTGCCGCTGGAGGCGAACGTCCAGTTCCTGACCGTCACGGCGACCGCGATGCCGTACATCGGGCGAGGTTAGATGATTCTTGATCGCGAGTGGTGACGGTCGCCGCGGGTCAAGCCTGCCGCACACCTTTTGCGGCCTGGGTCCGCGCTGACCGACGAGGGCCGACCGCGCCGTGAATGTCCACAAGGGACACTTTTCGAGCCGCAAGTGTCCGACTTGGGTAGTCTGCACGGTTCCGCGAGGGAGTCGTGAGTGGCAATGAGGGTTCTAACCCTCATTGCCACTCACGACAGCGTCATGGGATCACCTTCGCCTTCCGGAACTCGTCGAACAGCCGGAAGAACATCTCCGGTGTCTCGGCGTATTCGTGGAAACCCGCCCGCCGGGCCTTCGAGCCGTCCGCGAACATGTCGTAGTCCCAGCCGAACACGAAGTCCGCGAACGCCCACGACGACGAAACGGCGCTGTACGGCACTTCGAGGCCGTATTTCGCGGCGATCGAAGTCCAGAGTGCTTCCTTGTCCGCCATGACGACGTCCAGCGACATCGGCAGCGGCGGCGCCACCTCCAGGTCGAAGTAGCGCGCGATCTTCGGCCAGAGGTCGTTCCACCGGAACAGGTCCCCGTTCGCGATGTTGAACGCCTCGTTCTCCGAACCGGTGGCCCAGACGGTGGCCTTCGCCAGCAGCCCGGCGTCGGTCATCTCCAGGAGGCTGTCGTACGCGCCGGGTTTGCCGGGGAACCGCAGCGGCAGGCCGAGTTCCTTCGAGATCGACGCGTAGACCGCGATGGCCAGCGCCAGGTTCATCGGGTTGCCCAGCGCGGTCCCGCCGACCACCGACGGCCGGATCGCCGACCACGTCCAGGATTTCCCGGCCTGACGCCGTTCCAGGAACTGCTGCTGGTCCACATTGAACTCGGGCGGCATATGGCCCGCGTCGTCCTCGCGCGCCGGGGTCTTGAACGGGCCGAGGTGGGCGCCGTAGACCTTGTAGCCCTGCATGAGACTGACGTGGCGGAGGCCGGATGCGGCCGGCTCGATCGCGTCGACGAGGTTGGTCAGCATCGCCAGGTTCGGCGGGACCAGTTCGGCCCAGGTCGGCTTGTCGACATAGGCCGCGTAGAACACGTGCGTGACGTCGTCCAGGCCGCCGAGCTTCGCGCGGGTGTCATCCGCGTCGAGAAGGTCGACCGCGATCTGGCCCTGGCCGCCGCGCCGCGACAGGCCGATGACGCGCCAGCCGGGCAGGGTCTCCAGGTACGCGATCATGTTCTTGCCGATGACCCCGTTGGCCCCGGCGACCAGAGCGACCTTGCGTTCTTCGTTCATGTTCTTGAGCCTGGACCCGGCCACGCGATAAGTCCAAGGCATAGATATCACCGCTCCGATAAACTCTCTTCATGACGAGCTTGCGGCAACTCGAGTACCTGGTGACCGTCGTCGACACCGGCTCCTTCACCCGGGCCGCCGAGCTGCTGCACGTGACGCAGCCCGCGCTGTCACATCAGGTGCGCGCGCTGGAGAAAGGTGTCGGAGGCCCGCTGCTCGAACGACTGCCGCGCAGCGTCCGGCTCACTCCGATGGGTCGCGCCATGCTGCCGCACGCCCGCGCCACCCTCGCCGACGCCGAACGCGCGCGGTGCGCGGCCCGGCAGGCGTCCGGGCTGGAGGCCGGGGAACTGCAGATCGCCACGGTCTACTCGGTCGGCCTCGGTGTCCTTCCCGCGGCGTTGCGGGTGTGGCGCCGGGAGCGGCCCGAAGTCGACGTCCGGCTGGTGGAGTTCCGGCACGCGGACGAACTCCGGGAGGCCATGGCGGCGGGGGAGGCCGACGTCGCGGTCGGCCCGGTCCCGCCGGACTGGGACGGGCCGGTGCGTGAACTCGGGGTCGATGAGTTCGTCGTCGTCCTGCCGATCGACGGGCCGCGCGAGGACGACGGCACCGGCGTCGTCGACCTGGCGTCCCTCGCCGGCTGCGCGTGGGTGCACTACGCGCCGGGCAACGGCCTGGCCGACCTCGTCGACCAGGCCTGCGCCGCGGCGGGATTCCAGCCGAGGGCCGCGGTCCGCACCGAACAGAGCGCGGCGGCCCCGGTGCTCGCGGCGGCGGGACTCGGTCCCGCGCTGGTCCCGGCCAACGTGCTGCCGGAAGGTTTCCACGGCCGCGTCCTGCGGCCCGAACCGGCGATCCGCCGGACGCTCGCGGCCTATTGCCGCAGCACGCCCGACCCGCTGACCTCGGCCTTCATCGACGTCGTCGCGGGGGAGTGCACGCTCGGGTCACCGCACGGAAATCCCTGAGAGGTCCACGCCCCCGAACGCCGTCGCCTTGACGTCACCGGCGCGCTCCGCCCAGACGGCGTGCCCGTGCCCGGACCACAGCGGCACGACCGGGAGATCCCGCAGCAACTGGTTCTCCACCAGCCGGTAGACCTCGCCGCTTTCGGCGGAGTCGGTCTCCTCGGCCGATTTCAGCAGGTCGGCGAACCCGTCGCTGGAATACCCGGTGGCCTTCACGATCTCGGTCAGCACCTCTTGGGGGCTCGGCGTCGCCAGGGCCACGTCGATCGGGAACGGTCCCTGTCCCGGTTCCGGCGCGAGCTGGACGCCGACGGCCGCGCTGGCCTGCTCCGCGAGCGGGCGTAGCCAGCTCGCCTGAGACTGTCCGAAGTGGACGGGAGTAGCCGGGAACTCCGCCTGTTTCAGCAGGGATTTCGCCGCCCCGGCGTCGAACGTGCAGGGGCGGCAGGTGCTGCTGCGCTCACCCGGTGCGACGGCGGGCGGCAGCAGCGATTTCGCCGGATCCACCTGTTTGCCCAGGGCCCCGGCCTCCAGCGCCGCACGGTCGATCCCGAGCGCGAAGCCGTGCCGGACGGTCGCGTCGGAGAAATGTGGTGCGGTCAAGGGAAACCCGAGGTAGGCGGCGGTGGGCAGGGCCCACATCACGTGCCGCTGCGCGAAATCCGCGTGCATGGCCTCGTGCCGATCGCCGGGGACGATCGTGGCGAGATCGAGTTTTCCGGCCTTGACCTCGTCGTACTGCGCCGCGGCGTCGCCGGTCTTCAGTTCGAGCACGCGCGCCTTGCCCGGCGCGTCCGCCACGCGGATCAGCTTGCCGCCGGACGGCTGCCACGCGCCGTCCAGCCGGAATGGCCCGTTGCCGACCGGCCGCTGCGCGAAGCCGGCCCAATCGCGCGAAGCCAGTACGGAAGCGGGCAGCGGGACCAGCGATGGCGACGAGAGCAGCGCCGGGACCTGCCCGGACGGCCGGTCGAGCACGAGGCGGATGGTCAGCGGATCCGGCGCGGTGATCTCCTTGGCCCGCAAGAGATCCTTGACCACCCGCGTCGCTTGCCAGTGTTCCGCGCCGATCGCCTTCCAGGTGTCCACATAGGACTGCGCGGTGACCGGGGTGCCGTCGTGGAACTTCCCGCCGTCCTTGAGCTTCACCGTCCACGTGACGCGATCGGAGCTGGAGAACGATTCGGCGGCGCGCGGCGCCGTCTTCCCCGTCGCCGGGTCGTAATCGGCCAGCGGCGTCCACAGCGCACCGGCGAGCATCCGGCCGGATTGGTCGCGGACGTCGGCGGGCAGCAGGGTCGCCGGGGCGGCCAGGCCCACGCGAAGAACGTCCGGTGCGGGCGGTTCGCCGGATTCGGTGCAGCCCGCCGCGACCAGGGCGGCGGCGAGGAGCGGGGCCAGAAGACGCAAGCGCATGGTCATGTCTTAGCAGCCTCACACCGACCATCGGCGGTTGTGCGAGCAAAGTGGCGATCATAGGGTGCAGGGACCAGCCTGGGAGGTTTCTGTGCGAGGAAACTGGTTGCTTCGTTCGTGCTTGGCGCTCACCACGGTCACCGCGACCCTGATCGCCACCGGCCTGCCCGCCGCCGCGTGCGGTGAGGAGGACAAACCGGCGAGTGAGAAGGTCCGGGTCGCCGGTGCCCCCGGCGCGGTGAAGAACGTCGAGGCCGTCGGCAACGTGCCCGACGCGCAGGGCGCCATCGCCATGGGGTTCCTGCAGTACGGCAAGCGTGACGTCATGGCGGTTTCCGGCGAGTTCGGCCTGAAGGTCTACGACCTGACGAAGAACCCCGCCGCCCCGAAGCTGATCGGCGAGGTCAGCCTTCCCGGTCTGTGGGAGACCGAGGACACCGAGGTCGACGTCAAGCGCAAGCTCGTCTTCCTCGCGCGGGACCCGCGGGCCTACGGCGGCACCACGCAGACCGGCGAGTCCGGTATCTACATCATCGACCTCAAGAACCCGGAAAAACCGGCCATCCTGAGCTACACCAAGGTGCCCGCCGGCCACACGACCAGCTGCGTCGACGACTGCCGGTACCTCTGGACCGGCGGCCCTGCGAAGGCCGCGAACCAGCCTGCGGAATGGGGCGGCCGCCCGATCTGGGTGACCGACATCCGCGACCCGCGCAACCCCAAGACGTTCCCGAACCCGATCGAACTCGCGCGCAACGACGGCAAGACCGACTACGTGCACGACGTCCAGGTCGACGACGAGGGCGTGGCGTGGGTGTCCGGCCGAGGCGGTGTCCGCGGCTACTGGACCAACGGCTTCCACCGCGACCCCGTGCAGGGCAAGGTCCGCCGCGCGACGGCGTTCGACCCGGTGCCCTACGCGGGCGGCGGGATCGAGGAGACGGCGGCGCCGTCGAAGTTCATGCACAACAGCTTCCACCCGTCGGGACACCGCTCGGCCGACGGCGCCGACTCGAACCGCTGGCACGGCCGCGACCTGATCTACGCCACCGAAGAGAGCTTCCTCGACGGCTGCGCCGGTGACGGCGTGCTGACGATCTCGTCGCTGCAGAACTCCTACAACGGCGAAGGCTGGCGTTCGACGCCGGAGAAGCCGTTCCGCCTCAAGTCCGTCGGCACCTGGAGCGTCGCCGGGCAGGAAGGCAGCGACCCGGCGACGGGTGACTGCTCCGCGCACTACTTCGACGTCCGCGGCAAGGTCCTCGTGCAGTCGTTCTACACGCAGGGCACGCGCTTCCTCGACGTCAGCGACCCGACCGACCCGAAGCAGATCGCCTACTTCCGCCCGGCGGACGCCAGCGCGTGGGCGCCCTACTGGCACAAGGGTTACGTCTATGTCGCCGACAACACTCGCGGAATCGACATCCTGAAGCTGACCGCCTGAGGCAAGATCTTCCCCATGCGCACTCTGGGGAAGACTTTGGGGATCACGGCCGCGATCGTCCTGATCGCGGCCTGTTCCCCGGAACCACCGAAGAAAATGGCCGTCCGCACCGATACGGCGCCGGTCGCCGAGGACTTCCCGGAGATCGGCGAGATCGTCGAGGCGTCCTGGGTCGAGGAGAGGCTGGGCGCCTCGGAAGGCCGGATCGAGGCCCCCGGGCCGTCCGACCTCCGGCTGTCCGCGCTGGTGAAACTGCGCATCGACGCCGCCTCGAAGGTGGTGAGCGGCTACAAATGCCACGCCGGCGTTCCGGCGGCGCCGGAACAGTTGAAGGCGCTCATGCCGTCCGGCGTGGCGTGGCTCTCCTGCGAGCTGCCCACGACCACCAAGTCGCGGACCGTGTTCGTGGCCGCCGGTTCCGAACGGGCCTTCCTCACGTCGACGACGATGTGACAGAGCCGTGCGGAGCCGTCGATCGGCGGTCATGGTGGCGGCATGATCCGTTTCTAGCTTGGCGCCATGACCACCTTGCTCGAACGGGCCCCGGTTTCCGCGCCCGGGAAGACCCCGCGGCGAAGCGTCACGGCGCTGTTCGGGATCGCCGTCCTCGTCGCCGGATACACCGGGTTCCGGCTGCCGGGGGAGTGGGCGGCGACCCTGCAGGCCGTGTCCCTGACCGACGGATTCCATCGGCGTTTCCTCGTCGGCACGCTCCTGAAGCCGTTCGGGCACGATTACCTGGTCTTCGCGGTCGCCAGTTTCGTGGTCCTCGGCGCGGTACTGGCGGCCGCGGCGCTCGCCTTCTTCCATAGCCGCACCGAAAGCCGGCGGCTGCTGATCGTCGCCTGGCTGCTGCTGCCGACCGGCGGCTACCTGTTCCACGAGGTCGGCTACTTCGATCAGGTGCTGTACGTCCTGCTGTTCGGCGCGCTGTGGGCGCTGCACCGGGACCGGCCGGTGCTCGCGAGCGCGCTGATGGCGCTTTCGGTGACGGTGCACGAGATCGCGCTGCTCACGGTGCTGCCGATCTTCGGTTTCGCCCTGCTGCGCAAGGTTCCGTTCCGACGCGCTTGCGCACTGCTCGCCCCGGCCTCGGTGCTGGGCTTGGGGATCCTCGCGTTACCGCCCGCCGCTCCCGGCGCCGTCGAGGAACTCCGGCGGTCACTGTCCACAGCGGACTTCCCCTACCGCGTCGACGCGCTGGATCTGTTCGAACGCACGCAGGCCGAGAGCTGGCGGCTGTACTCGATCACCGGTGTCCTGCTCTACCTCTTGCCGATCGCGCTCGTGGTGGTCGGCGGTTTCCTGTTCCTGCACCGGCCGACCCTCGCGGCCGTGGTGCCGGCCGCCGCGATCGGGGCGCCGGCGCTGCTCGCGTTCGGTGGCTGGGACGACGCCCGCTGGGGATTCCTGCTGATCACCGGTTTCGTCGTCGTGCTGTGGCTCTGGCTCGATCAGCGGGAACTGAACCTGGCCCAGGCAGGGGTCTTGACCGCGCTCCTGCTGGTGCTCACCCATATCCCGATGCCGTACTTCGACGGCTACGCGCCGCGGGGGCTCACTCTGGTGACTCCCGTGGAAGACGCACGGTGAAGACGGCGCCGCGATCGTTGTGCACGGTGATCTCCCCGCCGTGGATCAGCGCGTTCTCACGGGCGATCGACAGGCCCAGACCACTGCCTTCGGTCGCTCGGCGCGCGTGATCGCCACGCACGAACCGGTCGAACAGGATCGGGCGCAACTCCTCGGGCACCCCCGGCCCGGAGTCGGCGATCCGGATGGTCACCGCGTCGGAACGGCCTTCCACGGACACGGTGATCGGGGTCCGGCCGTACCGTTCCGCGTTCACCAGCAGGTTGCACACGATGGTGTGGACGCGGCGCGGGTCGGCGGAGACCGTCGTGTCGCCGGTGCTCGTCACCTGGACGGGCGTCTCCGGCACGCTCACCTCGATCGCGTCCTCGACGAGGGCGGGCAGGTCGACGAGTTCGGGTCGCAGATCCGCGGAACCCGCGTCGAACCGCGAGATCTCCATCAGATCTTCGACGAGCCGCGCCAGCCGCCGGGCCTGCGTGCCGAGCAACTCGGTCGCGCGAGCCCGGACCTCGGGGCTGGCGGCGTCGAGCGTGTCCACGGTGGCGACCATCGACGCGAGCGGGGTCCGCAGATCATGGGCGACATCGGCGACGAAGCGCTGCTGCTGCCGGTCTTTGGCGCGCAGTTCCTCGATCGCGGTGCCGACCCGGTCGGCCATCGTGTTGAACGACGCGGCGAGATCGGCGAGTTCGTCGCGGCCCTTCACCGGGACGCGAACGTCGAAGGCGCCATCGCCGAGGTCGCGGGCCGCGGAGGCGACCCGGCGCACCGGCCGCTGGATGTTCCAGGCGGCGAACAGGGCCGCGACGACGCCGAGCGCGGCCACTCCGAGCGCGATGTAGACGAGCTTCTGCCGTTGCGCGGCCAGATCGATGTCGAGCGGCGTGAGGTCGAAGAACTGCACCATCCAGTAGTCGACGAAGTTCCCGCTGACCACGAGGAGCCGCCTGCCGGTCTGCGGGTCCACGGTGATCGCGGTCAGCAGGTCCATCGTCTTGGACGTGCGGACCAGCATCCGATCCGCGACCGAGGCCACGAGCCCCTGCCGGTCGTCGACGCGGACCGGAACCGGCTGCGGTCGGTACCAGAGGTCGGTCGACGCGTAGTTGACCAGCTCCGCCGAACCGTCGGCCCGTTTGGTGAACAGCGCCCACTCGTGCGTCTTGTCGGACATCGTGTCCGAGAACTCTTTCAGCGTGAGCCTGCTGTTCATCACCGCTTCGAGCCCGCGCCACGACTGCTCGAACATGGCGCCGAAAGTCGTCTCGGCGCTGTAGACGAAGCTGTCGACGGTGTCGTCTTCCTGCACTTTCGACGCGGTGAAGGCCATCACCGCGGTCGCCGTCGTCGTCACCAGCACGACCGCCGCGGTCACCTTCGCCCGCAGCCCGAACGACGGCCGCCTCACTGGTCCACCAACCGATAGCCGAGGCCACGCACGGTCTTCAGCACCACGGGATTCGCCGGATCGTCCTCGATCTTCGCCCGCAGCCGCGCGACCGCCGCGTCGACGATCCGCGAGTCGCCGACGTAGCCGTAGTCCCAGACGCGTTTCAGCAGCGTCTGCCTGCTCAACACCTGGTTGGGATGTTCGGCGAACTCGACCAGCAGCCGGATCTCGGTCGCCGTCAGTGCCAGTTCGACGCCGTCGCGGGTCACACTCATCGCGGCCGCGTCGATCTCCAGCCGCCCCACCCGCAACTGACCGGCCGACGGCCCCGGAGCGGTGACGGCCCGTCGCCCGATCGCCTTGATCCGCGCGTCGATCACCCGCGGTTCGGCGGGTTTGACCACGTAATCGTCGGCGCCGCACTCCAGCCCGGCGACGATGTCGATCGGGTCGCCGCGCGCGGTCAACAGGACCAGCGGCAACCGGCTGCGCGCCCGGATCCGGCGGCACACCTCGAAACCGTCCATCCCGGGCAACATGACGTCGAGCAGGACGAAGTCGAGTTCGAGCCGGTCGGTGAACAGCGCCTCCAGCGCCCGCTCCCCGGTCGGCGCGACGACGACGTCGTGCCCGAGTGCCTTCAGCGCGAGTGTGAGCGCTTCGGCCAGTGCGACGTCGTCCTCGACGAGCAGGATGCGCGGCATGGTTCCCCCAAGATCGAAAGGCTCACCGATCGTAAGGGCGCTCCGTCATGGTCGCCCGGATCCGCGGCGGAACCGTCGCAGAGCCGTGCGAACTCGTCACAAACCCTGGTTGACTGTCATGTCCGCGAGCTAGGGGGGAACGATGTCGGTCGAGGCGGCGCGTGAACGCGTGTCCGGTCATTTCAGATTCTCCGACGTGGCGGCGATCGCGGCCGGTGCCGCGTCCGGCGCGGTCGGTGCCTACGCCTACTACAGTGAGCCGCTCCGGCCGCTGGCGCACAGCTTCACCCTTTGGATCGTGCTGATCGTCGCGGTGGTCCCCGGGATGCCCCGGCGGCGGGCGGTGGTTCGAGCGGTTTGCGCGCTGATCGCGGCGGTACTCGCCTTCTATTTCGGCAAGGCGGTGATGTACGGCGTCAAGTACGCGGGCATGCCTTACCAGGTCGACCTTCCGACGGTCGTTCTGTGGTGTGCTCTGGCGGTTGCCGGTGGGCTCGTCGCCGGACTTCTGTTCACCGCCGTGGGGCGGACCGACCGACGCGGCACCGTGGCCACCGCGGCGGTCGTGGGTCTGCTGGTCGCCGACCTCTTCCGGCGGTCCGATCGGTCCGGTGTCGGAACCTTGGCGGTGGCGACGGCCCTCGCGATCGCTTTCGTTGCTTGGCGAGGAATCCGCTCGCCCCGGCAGGCCGCCCAGGTCGCCTTGGCCGCTCTGCCGATGGGGCTCGCCGGTCTCGTGGTCGTGTCGGCGCCGGACTTCTTCGAGGGGCTGCTCAGTTTTTGAGCTTCGGGTTCCAAGCCGTCAACGTCAGCTTGCCGGTGGTCCCGAGGTCGGTGTCGACCGATCGCTGTCGGGCGACTTGTGTCGCGAAAGCCACTTTCGAGACATCAGACGTCCCGAAAGTGGCTTTCGCGACAAGCCCAAAGCGATGGCGGAGCGATCGCACGAGCGGCCCATCGCAGAACTCAGGCCAGCAACTCCTGCAGTTCCCGTACAGCGTTGCCCAGTTCCGTCGCGAACAGCTCCATCTCGTGCGCCACGTGCTTCGGCGTGCACAGGTACAGATTCAGCGACTCCGGCAGCAGCACGTACGCGACACCGATGCACTGCGGGCTGGTCGAGCCGAAACCGAAGTACCGGATGTTCACCGACGGCGCCGAGCTGGTGCTCAGGTAGTCGTTGCGCATCTTCAGCCAGCCGGGTGACGAGTACAGCGCAGGAGAGTCCTCGACGCCACGCCGCTTCTGGATCAGCTGCAACTCCCACAGGTGCTGCTCCGGCGCCTCACCCGCCTGACACTCCTTCGCGCGCGTGACGTGCTTCGCGGCCGCCGCGCGGAAAGCCGCCTGGCGGGTCTGCCGGTCGGCTTGTGGGTCGTCCATCACCTGGACGAACCACAGCACCTCGGGTGTCACCACACGCATCGCTTCGGTGCGCCCGTTCTGGTACTGCCGCGTCGCGATCGATTCGTACGTCGCGCCGGTGATGCCCTTCGCCCGCTTGTGGGCGAGCTGGTACGCCATCTGCGCGAAGCCGTCTGGGGACATCCCCAGCTCCTTCGCCCGCTTCGCGCCGAAGTCGGTGAAGGACACCGTCTTCGTAGCGGTCGCGTCGGCGTACGCGGCGAAGGCGCCGGCAGCGGCTCGGGCGTCTTCGCGCAGCGCGTCACCCAGGACGAACTCGATGACTGCGGACGCCGGGACGCCGTCGGCGGGCGGCCGCTCCAGCCGAGTTCCGCTCAACAGCGCGTCGGTGAAGCCGAGGATCGTGGTCCCGTCGAGTTCGCAGTGCTCGACGTTGATCCCCGCCGTGCCGTCTTCGAACACGATCAGCGAAACGGCCTTGTCGAACCAGCGGTTGCCGCTGTCGCCGTGCAGCAGCTTGTCGCACGCCTCCTGCGTGTCCGCCGGCGTGAAATCCTCCAGGCACAGGCAGAACAGCGCCGTCTCGATGTCGTCGAGCGCGGCCGCGTTCCCCGCCGCCAGCAACGCTTCCCGCGTCGCCGCCCACTCCGCCCTCGCCTTGGTGGTGAAATGCCCGGCGGCGGTCTGCGGATCCTCGATGAAGTTCCCCGATTTCACGATCGTCTGCAGCCCCGCGACCAGCTGTTCGGGGGAGTACGGGCGGCCGTCGGGCGCGATGGCGTCCATCCGGAACGGGGTGTCGCGGTGGAAGACCACGATATGCCGCGCCCTCGACGGCCCCGGCCAGTCCTCGCGGTACGGCGTGCGCGCGGTGTCCTGCACCGCGCCGGGGATCCGCGTCGCCGAGAACAGGAACTTGTGCTGCACCATCGACTGCGGCTGTCCCCGCACCACGATCGGCGGCACCAGTTCCTCGTCGAGCTTCAGCTTGTAGTCCACCGCCGACGCCGCCAGTTCGGCCGCGCGTTCCAGCTGTCCCAGCGGGGATTCGGTGAACAGGAAGAAGAAGTTCGCGTTGAGCGCGATCCGGTCTCGTCGGCCGAGGTAGCGGTACGGCCAGAAGGTGTCGAGCCAGCTGCGGACGTCTTCACGGCTGTCGTAGGCCTCGAGCGCGCTCTGCAGCTCGTGGGCCGGGCTGCCTTCCGCGAGGAACTCGGTGACGGCGCCTTCGGTCTCCGCGAGTTCACCGGGGGTGAGCAGCGGCGAACACCATTCGAGGAACCGGCGGCAGGTGTCCTCCAGGCTGGGGACGGGGACCCGCGGCAGGTCGTCCTCGTTGCCGAATGTGCGGGTGGACGGTTCCGGACTGCTCACGATCATCCTTGATCTCGAAGGGGAAGGGCGTTCAACGCGGAGGCGAGCCCGCCCGCCGCGCCGTTCGGACGGGAGACGAACAGCCGCGCGTACAGCCGGCCATCGGCCTCCAGCCCACGCGGGTCCACGCCCGCGACGGACAGATTGTCCAGGATCTGCGACCGTTCCTCATCCGAAGCGAATCTCCGCTGCGGGAAGACGCCGTCGACCCCGGTCGTCTCGAAGTCCAGCTCGGCGAGGCTCTCGGCGACCGTGCCGTAGGAGAACATCCGCAGTACGAAATGCGCCATCCAGGGCCGGTTTTCCCGCGCGATCCGCACGAGGGTCTTCTCGGTGACGTAGCCGACGCAGCCGGTCGAGATGACGATGTCGACCTCGGACAGCAACGCGCGCTGTTCCTCTGTCGGGTCTTCGCTCTCCAGATCGGCGTGGATCGCTTCGTCGATGAAGCCCGCTGCGAGCGCGTAGTCCAGAGCGGGCGCGGAGGCGTCGAGGCCGATGAAGCGGACTCCATCGCCCACGGCGAGGTTCTCGATCATCCGCCGATCGCGGGCGATCAGTTCGTCCCGGCTCAGCGAACCGGCGGACGCGTAGTGGTCGTACAGGCGCTCCATCGAGGTGTCGCATCTGTGCAGCGTCGCGTTGACGCCGTACGAACAACCGAGGTCGAGCACCGTCGGTACCTTGATGCCGGTCTCCGCGCGGTACTCGTCGATCAGTTTCGCGAAGTAGGCCTTCGCCTGCTGCGGGATGTCGTAGTCCAGTCCGCGCAAGGTGCCGAAGAACGCACGAGGATCGGGCTCGGTGTAGATGTGATCGAAATTGATCTTGCCGGTCGAATCCAATGGCACGGCCAAGCTCCTGACTTAGTCGAGCAGCTGATCGCCCCGGACCGCCGCCGAAGCGACGTGTTCCGGCAGGACCCGGCCGAACAGCTGTCTCGTCCGTTCCGGACTGCCGATGACCCCAGGGCGCTCGCTGTACGCGAAGATCGCGGAATGGCGGGCGACTGCCCCTTGAACACTACTCACCCGGTGCAGTGCGAAGCGTCCGCGAAACAGCTGAAGATCGCCGGGACGGAGAGTGAGCCGCCGGATCAGGTGATCACCTTCGCCCGCCAGCACGGCACGGACGTCGTCGAAGTTCTCCGTGGTCGCGGAGCGGATGTTCGGGCAATATTCGAAGACACCGCCCTCGGCCGCTTCCTGCGTGAGCATGCTGACCGTGTACTCGTTGGTGTCGAAATGCCACGGATGCGAGCGGCCCGGTTCGATCACGTTGAGCACCAGACCGGCCAGGGGATCGGCGAGTTCGTGCAGTTCGGGGAGTTCGAAGCAGTCGGCCACGAACCGCTGGAACTCGCGGCTCGAGTACAGCTGCTGGATGATCGCGGTCGCGGGGATCCGGTCTCGCGCCACGAAAGCGTTGCCGCGTTCCATGATCGTGCGGCCGGGGTGGCCTTCCGGCAACGGAGTGTCGATGGCGATGTTGTAGGCGTTGACGCGTTCGACCTTCGAGTACGCCTCCGGAGCGATCTTCGCGCCTTCGTGGCGAAGGACGTCACGCAACTCGGGACGGATGAAGTCGGCCAGCACACTGCAGCCCGTTTCCCGCAGTTCGGCGCGGGTCCGGGACACGATTTCGCGCCACGCGGGGCTTCCCGGTTCGGACAACGGATAGCGGGCGGTGTCGGCCACCTGGACTGCGCTCGCGGTCATCGACGTCCTCTCGGCTGCCCGGAAGTGATTCTCGGGTTTAGCACAGAAAACGCCCGCGACCCCCGCGCCTTGTGAGCGGTGCCACACGGAACGTGACGGCCCCCTTAACCGCGTTCGTACGCGGATAAGGGGGCCGTCATGGAGCTTTCGTCAGCTGGTGACAAGCGGTAACAGTGGCCGCCGCACCGCGGTCGCGACGCCGTCGGACGCGGCAGCCGCGGCGATCCGCTCCGCCGTCGGAGTGCCGTACTCGGTGGTCCGCTGGCGCAGCGGGCGGCCCAGCGGCTCGACCATCGCGCGCATGTCGCTGATGGTCTTGTACGACCCGTTGGCCGCGCCCGCCATCCGGCTGATCGTCTCCTCCATCAGCGTTCCGCCGATATCGTTGACCCCGCCCTGGAGCACCGCGCGGCTGCCTTCCTCGCCGAGTTTCACCCACGAACTCTGGATGTTGTCGATCGTCCCGTGCAGCAGCAGCCGGGCCAGCGCGTGCACCGCGCGGTTCTCGCGCAGCGTCGTCCCCGCCCTGGCGAGCCCGGCGAGGTAGATCGGGGAGCTCTGGTGGATGAACGGCAGCAGCACGAACTCGCTGAACCCGCGCCGCCCGTTGCGCTCCAGGCCTTCCCGCTGCAGTTTCGCCAGCAGCTTCAGATGCCCGACCCAGTGCGCCGGGGTGTCGACGTGGCCGTACATCATCGTCGACGTCGTGGTGATGCCGAGTTTGTGCGCGGTGGTGACGACGTTGATCCATTCGGATGTCGGCAGCTTGCCCTTCGTCAGCACCCAGCGGACGTCGTCGTCGAGGATCTCCGCGGCCGTGCCCGGCAGCGAGTCGACGCCGGCCTCCTTCGCGCGCGCCAGCCAGTCCTCGATCGACAGGTTCGTCCGCGAAGCGCCGTTGACGACCTCCATCGGCGAGTACGAGTGCAGGTGGATGTCCGGCTGACGGCGTTTCACCTCCGCCGCGAGGTCGAAGTACGCGGTGCCCGGCAGATCCGGGTGGATCCCGCCCTGCATGCAGATCTCGGTCGCGCCCGCGGCCCACGCCTCGTCGACCCGGTCGCCGACCTGCTCCAGCGAAAGCGTGTACGCGTCGGCGTCGGTGCGCCGCTGGGCGAACGCGCAGAACCGGCAGCCGGTGTAACAGACGTTGGTGAAGTTGATGTTCCGCGTGACGACGAAGGTGACGTCGTCGCCGTTGACCTCACGCCGCAGGTCGTCGGCGATCTTGGTGAAGGCGTCGAGCTCCGGCCCGTCCGCGTGCAGCAGGGCCAGAGCCGCGTCGTCCGAGAGCCCGGCAGGATCCTTTTCCGCGCTGCGCAAGGCATCCCGGACATCGAGGTCGAACCGCTGCGGCGCGGTCTTGATGTTGCCCTTGATCTCGGCCCAGTCGCCGTAGACCGAGTCGAAGTCGCTGCGGCGGTCTTCCGTACGCCCGATGGTGTCGACCTCGACGTGCAGATCGGTGCGCCCGGCCTCCTGCCAGCCGCCGTCGGGCTCCTGCCACGGGATGCCCACCGGGATGGCCTCTTCGATCGCGAGCCCGGTCTCGGTGTCGGTCAGCGGCGCGAGATGCGCGTTCATCCGCGGATCGAGCCACGGCTCGCCCGCCTTGACGTACTCCGGGTAGATCGGCAGGCGCTCGCGCACGGTGAAACCGAGCGCCTCGGTGCGGCGTTTGAGCTCGTCGATCTGCGGCCACGCGCGTTCGGGGTTCACGTGGTCGGGGGTCAGCGGCGAGACACCGCCCCAGTCGTCGATACCCGCGTTCAGCATCAGTTCGTACTGCTGGCCGATCAGGTTCGGCGGCGCCTGGATGCGCATCCGCGGCCCGAGCACCAGCCGCGCGACGGCGATGGTCGCGGCGAGTTCCTCGAGATCGGCGTCCGGGGTCGCGCGCATCTTCGTGTCCGGCTTCGCGCGGAAGTTCTGGACGATGACTTCCTGGATGCCACCGTAGGTCTTCGCGACCTTGCGGATCGCGAACAGGGAGTTGGCGCGTTCCTCGAAGTTCTCGCCGATGCCGATCAGGATGCCCGTGGTGAACGGCACCGAACTGCGGCCGGCGTCCTCCAGCACCCGCAGGCGGACGTCGGGGTCCTTGTCGGGCGAGCCGTAGTGCGGGCCGCCCTTCTCGGTGTAGAGCCGCTTAGCCGTCGTCTCCAGCATCATGCCCATCGACGCCGAGACCGGCTTGAGCCGCTGGAAGTCCTGCCAGGTCAGCACGCCGGGGTTGAGGTGGGGGAGGACGCCGGTCTCCTCCAGCACCCGGATCGCCATCGCCCGGACGTAGGACAGCGTGTCGTCGTAACCGTGCGCGTCGAGCCAGTCCTTCGCCGCCGTCCAGCGGTCCTCCGGACGGTCGCCGAGGGTGAACAGTGCTTCTTTGACCCCCATCGCGGCACCCTTGCGGGCGATGTCGAGGACCTCGTCGGGGGAGAGGAACGGCGACTCGACCCGGCCGGGGACGGTCGCGAAGGTGCAGTATCCACACCGGTCCCGGCACAGCCGGGTCAGCGGGATGAACACCGAACGGCTGTAGGTGACCACGCCGGGACGGCCGGCCGCGACGAGCCCGGCGTCACGGACGCGGGAAGCGTGCTCGGACAGAGTCTTGAGGTCGTCGCCGCGCGCTTGGAGCAGGATCGAGGCCTCGGTGATGTCGAGGGTCTTCCCGTCGCGGGCCCTGGCGAGTGCGCGGCGCATCGCCGAGGTGGTGGGGGCGTTCGCGTCTGCATCCGATGCCATTCCCGCACGCTATGGCCGGACTCGCTCCACCTGCCAGTGTGCATCCCGCCACCGCGTCACCCACGTGGGTGTGGTCACTGTTTCCGCTGGTCAGAGCATGATCTTGGTTGCCGATCAGCGGGTGCGAGTGTATTACCTAAAGTGTGGCTTCGGTGATCGGCAAGAAGGTCGGCGGGCGGACGTACTACTACCTCGTCACCTCCGCGCGGGTCGACGGTGAGCCCAGGGTGGTGTCGCAGCGCTATCTCGGCACGGCCGAGGAGATCGGGCGCGCGATGGACGGCGACGTCTCCGCGCCCGGCGAAGCGCGTCACCGGACCTTCGGCGACGTCGCGGCGGTATGGGCGACGCTGCGACGGCTCGACTTCGTGCGCCGGGTCGACGAAGCCGTCGGAGCCCAGCGCGCCGCGACCACACTGGGGACGCATCTCGCGCTCGCCGTCCTGCACCGCGCGACGGCGCCCGGCACGGATCTCGCCTCGTGGTGGGAGGACGGTGTCGCGCGAGAGTTCCTGAAGGCCGACCTGCCGAATCACTGGCGGGCGCTGCAACGCCTCACACCCGAACGGATCACGCGGATCGAGACCGCGGTCGCCGGCGCGGTGCTCTCCTGGCTGGGGACGGGCGACGCCGCGCTCGCCGTCGACGTCCCGCAGTTCGCCACCTTCACCACGGCCGACCCCTGCCGCTGCGAACTCACCGGCCTCGGCCTGGTGGTGACCAAGGACGGCGCGATCCCGCTGGCGTCGCACGCGTACCCGAGGGAAGGGGCACCGCCGTTCGCCGCGCTCGCCGAGGAACTCCGCTCGCTGTACCCCGTCACGCTGGTCTTCACCGCGGGCCAGGCCGCGCAACTGGACCTCGGTCAGCATTTCGTCGGCGCGCTCCCGCTTTCCGACCATCCGGAGCTGCTGGCGAAACCGCCGTCCGCGCGGAAACCCGTCGACCCGGAACGCTTCGCCGGGTTGACCGCGCTCGACACCCGTGCCGTGGTCGCGGGCGTGCGGCGGCGCGTGATCCTGACCCATTCGGAGACCTTGCACAACGCGCAGGCCCGTGCGTTCGGCGAGGAACTGAGCACCGCGACGCGCGAACTCGCCGGCCTCGACGCCGCGCTGGCCTCGGGCACCTACCGAGGCGACCGCGGCCAGGTGAACGCCGAAATCGCGCGCATCACGCGCGGCCGCCGCGTCGAACGGGTGCTTTCACCCGCGCTGACCGGGACGAAACCGGGGGAGATCCGGCTGACCTGGAAGGTCGACGACGCCGCCGTGTCGCGGTTGCACGACGAGTTCTTCGGTAAACAGGTGCTGGTCACCGACCACGACTGGCCGGTGTCCGAGGTCGTCACCGCGTACCGGGCCCGCACCCACCTCGACTCGACGTTCCGCTGGCTGACCGGCCCCGCCGTCGCCGGCCCCGCCCCGCGCTGGGACTGGACGCCGCATCGGATCGCGGTGCACACGCTGGTCACGGTGCTCGCGTCCACGGTCACCCACCTGATGCGGCGCGAGGCCGACCGCGCGGGGATGAACCTGTCGGTCCGCGAGCTGATGGACAGCCTCGCGGGGATCGGCGAGACGGTGCTGCGCTACCCGTCCACCGGCGGCCGTCCGAGGACGCGGCGCCTGCTGACCGAGCGGAACCCGGAGCAGCAGGCGCTCTTCGACCTCTTCGGTCTTACCCAGACCCCGCCCCACCACCACCCTCAACGGACAGGCTCTGCCTGACTGGCCTACTCCGACCGATGGATATGCAGAGCGGAGAAGCTCTGCACCACCGGCATCAACTCGATGACGTTGATGTTGACGTGCTCCGGCTGCGAAGCCGCCCAGAAGACGGACTCGGCCACGTCAGCGGCCGTCAGCGGCGTCGTGCCCTTGTAGACGTTGTCGGCCTTGCTCTGGTCACCCTCGAACCGGACGACCGAGAACTCCGTGCCGCCGACCAGGCCCGGCTCGACGTTGGTCACCCGGACGCCGGTGCCCTGCAGGTCCGCGCGCAGGTTCAGGCTGAACTGGTGCACGAACGCCTTGGTCGCGCCATAGGCGTTGCCGCCGGGGTAGGGGTAGCTGCCCGCGACCGAGCCGATGTTGATCACGTGCCCGCGGCCGCGCTCGACCATGCCGGGCAGCAGCGCGCGGGTGAGGTGCGCGAGCCCCTTGATGTTCGTGTCGATCATCTGGTCCCAGTCGTCGAGCTTCGCCCGGTGGGCGGGCTCGAGCCCCTTCGCGAGGCCGGCGTTGTTGACCAGCAGGTCGACCTCGGCGAACTCGGCGGGCAGCGTGCCGGGGAGCGCGGCCACCGCGTCGGCGTCCCGGACGTCGAGCTCGAAGGGGAGGACGTTCTCGCCCAGCTCGTCGGCCAGCTTGTCGAGCCGGTCCTTGCTGCGCGCCGCCGCGACGACCTTGGCGCCGTCGGCGGCGAACCGGCGGACGATCTCGACGCCGAACCCGGCGCTGGCACCGGTCACGAAAACGGTCTTCTGGGACATGGAGGGCATCACTCTGTCTCTTTCAGAAACTGTGCGAACACGGTGTTGAACTCGGCCTCGCGCTCCAGGTTAGGCATGTGGGCGGCGCCTTCGATCACCGCCAGGGTGGAGCCGGGGATGAGCTCGTGCATGAGCTCGGCGTCCGAGACCGGCGTGAACTCGTCCTCGGTCCCGACCACGACAAGGCTCGGCACCCGTACCTGAGTGAGGCTCTCCCGGTAGTCCAGGCGCTCCGCGCGTCCTCTCAATGCGGCCGCCGCCCCTTCCGCGGGAGTCGTGCGCATCATCTCGAGCACGTGCGCCGCCACGTCCGGCATCGTGCGGACGTTCTCCGGGGAGACCATCTTCGTCAGCACTTCCTCCGCGTAGGGGTTCAGTCCCTCGGCGAGGACGCGGTCCGCCATCTCGTTGCGGACGCGCTTGCCCTCCTCTGTCTCTTCCTGGGGAGAGGTGTCGGCGAGCAAGAGCCCGGCGACGCGGTCGGGGTAGGTGCGGTGGAACTCCATGACGATCTGCCCGCCCATGGAGAGGCCGCCGAGCACGAAGCGCCCGAGGCCGAGACGGTCCGCGAGGCGGCAGATGTCCTTGGCGAACACGTCGAGGCCGGTCTTCTGGTCGTGTGCCGGCTTGGTGGTCTCGCCGTACCCGCGAAGGTCCGCGGCGATGACGCGGTAGCCCTCCCGGCTGAAGCGTTCGACCTGGGGCCGCCACATCGAACGGTTGAAGGGGTGGCCGTGGACGAGGACGACGGGCAACCCGGTGCCGAGGTCGTCGTAAGCGACGGAGATGCCGTCGAGTTCCGCAGTGCTCATGGGGCCGACGCTAATCGGAGCAATCTCTGGGATCAATACGGTGCAATGTACTCGGAGCAATGTTCTCGCCCGGGAGTTCACCTGGGGTCTCCTGGGGCGATCACCGCGTGATCGCCGGACCAGGGCTCGTTTATGGCCCCTGACCTGCGCGAATGTCGTTAAGGTACCCCCCTGTTTTCGGGGGTTTCCGGCCATGTAAAGTTCTCTTCGTCGCCAGGGAAACCGAGCGGCCGACCGGGACACGAACCAAGCTCTCGCTCAGTGCGATTGAGTGGGTGTCCCACCAAAAACTGCTAGGAATGACTGCTTCGGATAAGGCCGTGTGACTGCGGTGCGATCTGGGGTGTGTTGCTTGAGAACTCAACAGTGTGCTAGTGAACTAAGCCAGTAGAGCTTATGTATTTGAACCTCGTTTGAGGTTCCT
>NZ_JBIWKX010000072.1:0-37679 GCF_044765885.1 Amycolatopsis sp. NPDC102389 | reverse complement strand
CGAAGGCTCCTTTCACCGCATTAGACGCGGCGAAGGGAGCCTTCATCCCACCATCGGCCCGCCCAAGAACACGCCACGTTTGACCTTCGGCTCAATAGAACGATCATTGCCACTCACGACCCACACTCAAAGTCGAACAAAGCACCCATAAAGGACACCGTTGCCCGCGCCGACGTCCTTTATGGACGGTCAAGAGCGCCGGGCTCCTTGGTGAACCCGCTCCCCACCGCTGACGCCGCCGCGACCGGCGCGTTTAGTCCTCTGAATGCGGCCGGGCGCGGGGGTAGTCCGGCAGGTCGATGCCGTTCACCACGTCCCGCATCTTCCGCGAAGCCAGCGCGGCGAACGGCTTCAGCCGCATGACCCGCATCGCCAGGTACCGCATCCGCAGGCCCGTCCGCGACTTCGCGAAGATCGACTCCGCGTTCTCCCGCCCCATCTCCTGCGTCTTCTCGACGAACTCGCGCATGACGGCTTCGTAGCGCTTGAGCCCGGCGTCGAGACCGGCGGCGAGTTCCCCGGCGAGGACGTACGCGCCGACGAACGCGAGGCTCGTGCCCTGCCCGGACAGCGGCGAGGGGCAGAAGGCGGCGTCGCCCAGCAGCCCGACGCGGCCGCGCGACCAGGATTCCATGATCACCTGGGCGCACGAGTCGAAGTAGAAGTCGGGCGCCTCGTCCGTCCGGTCCAGCAGCCAGGGCGCCTCCCATTCCATCCCGGCGGCGAACCGGCGGACCAGCGCCTTCTGCGCCTCGATATCGCGATGGTCGTAGTCGATTTCCGGCGAGGCGAAACCGAAGTACGCCGTCGCCTCGTCGCCGTCGCGGACGCCGCGGATCCCGGCGGATCGGCCGACGTCGTCGTAGCCGACGGCCCAGTTCCGCAGGCCGAGCCGGTTCGGCACGCTGAAGAACGCCAGGTACGAGCCCAGATGCCGGACGAACCGGGATTCCTCGCCGAAGGCCAGCGCCCGTACTCCCGAATGCAGCCCGTCCGCCCCGATGACCAGGTCGAACGTCGCCCTCGAACCACTCGCGAAGGTGACGCCGACGCCGTCGGCCCGCTCGTCCAGCGCGGTGATCCGGTCGCCGAAGACGTACTCCGTGTCCCTCTTGGTCGCCTCGTAGAGCACTTCGGTCAGGTCGCCGCGGAGGATCTCGATCTCCGCGACGACGCCGTCGCCGTCGAAATCGTCGGCGCGGATGGTCGCCTTCGTACGGTTCTTCCGGTCGACGAGCGTCTCGCCCTTCGTGTCCGTGCAGGCCGCGCGGATGCGTTCGTCCAGTCCCATCCGGCGCGCGACCTCCTTGGCCGTTCCGCGCAGGTCGACGGCCTGGCCGCCGGGGCGCAGCGCCGGCGCGCGCTCCACGACGGTCACCCGGAAGCCGTACCGGGTGAGCCAGAAGGCCAAGGCCGGTCCGGCGACGCTCGCTCCGGAGATGAGGATCTTGGTGTCAGCCATCGTCTGGAAGGTCCCACGCATCACATCGCGGCGCAAAAGAGTTTCGTCGTAGGCTGGCGGCATGGCTGTCGTGAAGATCAACGCGATCGAGGTCCCCGAAGGCGCAGGCCCCGAGCTGGAGAAGCGGTTCGCCGCGCGGCTGCACGCCGTCGACAATCAGCCCGGTTTCCTCGGCTTCGAACTGCTCCGCCCCGTCTCCGGCGAGTCGCGCTACTTCGTCTACACCAAGTGGGAGTCCGAAGAGGCGTACCAGGCGTGGGCGTCCGGCCCGGCGCGTGAGGCGCACGCGGGCGAGCGCGCGAAGCCGGTCTCCACCGGTGCGAACCTGCTCGAATTCGAGGTCGTCCAGGCTTCGAAGCCGGGTGAGTGAGCTCGAGCGAGCCGCGGAACTGATCGACGGCGCCGGCGCGCTGCTCGTCTGCGCCGGTGCCGGGATGGGCGTCGACTCCGGCCTGCCCGATTTCCGGGGCGATGAGGGTTTCTGGAAGGCGTATCCACCGTACGAGCGGCTGGGCATCAGCTTCGTCGAGCTCGCGGACCCGCGGCATTTCGCCGAAGATCCCGAGCTCGCCTGGGGTTTCTACGGGCATCGGCTCGCGCTGTACCGCGCCACCGTCCCGCACGACGGGTTCCGCATCCTGCGGTCCTGGGGAGCACGCAAACCGGGCGGCACGCGCGCGTTCACGTCCAATGTGGACGGACAGTTCCAGAAGGCGGGCCATCCGCACGTCGCCGAGGCGCACGGATCCATCCATCACCTGCAGTGCCTTCACCGCTGCACCAAGGAGATCTGGCCCGCGGACGACGTCGAGGTCCCGATCGACGAAGACACGATGCGCGCGCTGGAGCCGCTGCCGTCCTGCCCGCGCTGCGGCGGTCTCGCCCGGCCCAACATCCTGATGTTCGGCGACTACGACTGGCTCGGGCAGCGCAGCCAGGCCCAGCTCGACGAGCTGAACGCGTGGCGCCGCGCGCATCGCGACCTCGTGGTGGTCGAGCTCGGCGCCGGACAGGCCGTGCCGACGGTGCGGCGGTATTCGGAGCTGGCCAGCGCCGCGACCGGCGCCCTGGTGCGGATCAACCCGCGTGAACCCGGGATCCGGCACGGCCGCGGCGTTTCCCTGGCGACCAACGGCCTTGAGACCCTCGAAGCGTTGGACGCGCTGCTCAGCTAGGCCGGATCCACAGGTCGCGGTCGCCTTTCAGCATCACCCGCCCGTCGTCGAGGGTCGCCGCGGCGACGAGCCGGCCCGCCGGGCAGCCCAGCTCACCCCGCTGCCAGCCGCCATCCGGGACCCACACCACCAAGCACGACCGGTTCGACGTCTGGCCCCGGTTCCACTCGATGCGGTCGCCGAACAACACCGGCCGACCCGCCTTGTCGACCGTCCCGCCGAGGATCCGGCCGTCGCCGGGGGAAACGGTCTGCCAGGCGCCGGGCGCGCCGGTCACGACCAGCGCCCCGGCCGCGGAACCCCCGGCCAGCAGCCATTTCCCGCCCGTCCGGAGCGCCGTGGAGAACCAAAGGTCGCTTCCCCGCACGCGCACCGGCGACACCGTCCAGGTCGCGCCCGCGTCGCCGGAGGCCCACACCCGCACGTCCCCGCCGAGCGAGCCGGCCACGAGGACCTGATCTCCTTCGGCGGCGATCGCCGCCGGCGCCCAATGCCCCGGCCTGTCCTGCGGCAACACGATCTCGCGCACGCTACGGCCTTCGTCCGCGGACACCCACGCGATCGGTTCCGAGCGGCTTTCACCAGGGAACTCCCGGAAGCCGACCCCGATCACGGTGCGGCCCGCGCGGGTCAGCGCCACCCCGGTCCGGTCGGGGCCCGGCCGGAACAGCCGCTGGATCTCGGCGACCGGGTCCGGAAGGCCGAGAGATCTCCCCTCGCCGGGCCGGGCGTCGAAGCCCAGCGCGCTTTTCGCCTCACTCGGCGGCAACTGCCCCGGGACGCAGCCCGCGAGCAGCGACAGCGCGAGAACTCCCCAGAGCTTCCTCATGAGCGGGAAGCCTGCCAGCGGAAGGTCACTTTCCGGGCAGGACGATTTCCGCGTAGACGGCGTCGTGATCGCTGCCGGGCGTCCCCAGCACCTTGAAGTCCGCGATGGCCGTCCGTTTGTCCGCCAGCACGTGGTCGATCGCCACCGGCGGCACCATCCCGTTCGTCCAGGTCCCCTGCAGCGCCTTTCCCAGCTGATCGGCCGCGTCCACGTATCCCCTGGTCAGCAGCTCACGGAAGAGCGCGTGGTCGAGGCTCGCGTTGAAGTCGCCGGCCAGGATGCGGATGTCGTGCTCGGCGTCGGCATACGGCAGGTCCTTGGCCTCGGCGACCCACTCGTGCCGGTTCCACATCGGTGCCGACGGATGCACCGCGACGACCTCCACGCGGACGCCGTCCCCGAGATCCGCGCTCGCGCTGGGCTGTTTGCGGTCCGAATCGCCGCTCAGGGTCAGCGGCGTGAGCGGATACCTCGACACCAGCCCGGAGCCGAACGCCCACTCCGCCGGATGCAGCACGTGGTACGGCAGGACCTGGAACAACCCGGCCCGATCGAGCGCGGTGATCGCCTCGGGCGTCAGCTCGGTCAGGCTCAGGACGTCGACCTGGTGTTCCTTCACGTAGCCGACGATCACGGCCGGATCCGCCTGGCCGCCGAGCATGTTCGACGCCAGGACGCGGACGTGCTTGCCGTCGAGCGCCTTCTGCTCGTCCGCGAACGCGCGGGGCAGGACCAGCGACGCGATCGTGCAGGTCAGCGCCAGCGCGACGACCGCGGTCCACCAGCGGCGCAGCCCCAGCGCGAGAACGCCGAGCACCAGCGTCGCGATCCCGGCGTACGGGGTGAGCGCGAGCGCCGCGATCGTGTACTCGTTGCCGTCGTAGCCGACCAGCCGCAGCGCGGTCAGCACCGCGAACGGCACGACCGCCGCGATGAGCAGCCCGCTGACCAGCTTCCGTCCCGTGCCGGGACGCACCGCCGGACGAACCGCCCGTTCTTC
Source organism: Amycolatopsis sp. NPDC102389 (assembly GCF_044765885.1). Classification (NCBI taxonomy): domain Bacteria; kingdom Bacillati; phylum Actinomycetota; class Actinomycetes; order Pseudonocardiales; family Pseudonocardiaceae; genus Amycolatopsis; species Amycolatopsis sp. NPDC102389. Next base: position 33,213 of record NZ_JBIWKX010000072.1, on the reverse strand, counting down.
GATCACCATGCCGTCGAGTATGCCGATCGAGCGCGGGGTGGCGGCGGTCTCCACAACACCTTCACAACCTCCTCACCCGGTGCCTACCAGCGCTTATCAGTTCCTGTCAGCCGCTGCCAGCGCGCTGTGCGCGGTCTGCCAGGCGCGGAGGGCACCTTTGTCCGCGGGGCGAGACCACAGGAGGAAACGATGACTCACGCGATCAGGGCCGAGGGCCTGGTCAAACACTATGGGGAGACGAAGGCGCTCGACGGGGTCGATCTGGAGGTCCCGGCGGGCAAGGTGGTCGGGGTGCTGGGGCCGAACGGCGCGGGGAAGACGACCGCCGTCCGGATCCTGGCCACCTTGATCCGGCCGGACCGCGGCCACGCGAGCGTCTTCGGGTACGACGTCGTCAAGAACCCGATGGCGGTCCGGAGCATGATCGGGCTGACCGGGCAGTACGCGTCGGTCGACGAGGACCTCTCCGGCACGGAGAACCTCGTCCTGATCGGCAGGCTGCTCGAGTTCTCGAGGGCGGACGCGAAGAAGCGCGCGGCCGATCTGCTGGAGCGGTTCGAGCTGACCGACGCCGCCGGCCGCGCGATCAAGACCTACTCGGGCGGGATGCGGCGGCGGCTCGACCTCGCCGCGAGCCTGGTCGGCCGGCCGAAGGTGCTGTACCTGGACGAGCCGACCACCGGGCTCGACCCGCACGCCCGCAACGAGGTCTGGGCCGTGGTCCGGACGCTGGTCGCCGACGGCACGACGGTGCTGCTCACCACGCAGTACCTGGAGGAGGCCGACCAGCTGGCCGACACGATCACCGTGTTCGACCACGGGCACGTCGTGGCCAACGGACGGGCCGACGAGCTCAAGCGGCGGACCGGCGGCCAGACGCTGCAGGTCCGGCCGACCGCGCTCGCCGACCTCGACGCCGTCGAGCGCATCCTGGCCGGCCTCACCGGGACCCGGCCGAACCGGGACGACGACACCGGGCTGCTCACCGCGCCCGTCGCCGACCCCGTCCTGCTGTCCACTTTGGTCCGCAAGCTGGACGAAGCCGGGATCACCGCGGACGAGCTGGCGCTGCGGCTGCCCAGCCTCGACGAGGTGTTCCTCGCGCTGACCGGCAAGAAGACCGACGAGTCCACAAAGGACGCCACTCCGGAAGGGAGCCTGGTATGACGACCATCGCAGCGCCCGCACCACCACGGCGCGTATCACTGTCGAGCAGCGTGCAGCACGGGCTTTCCCTTGCCTGGCGCGGTGTCCTGAAGATCCGCAAGAACCCGGAACAGCTGGCCGACGTCACGCTCGCGCCGATCATCTTCCTGGTCATGTTCGTCTACCTCTTCGGTGGCGCGATCATGGGCAGCACCGAGGGTTACCTCCAGATGATCGTGCCCGGCATCATGGTGTTCAACATCCTGCAGGCCAGCATGACCGTCGGCGTCCAGCTGAACACCGACGTCACCAAGGGCGTGTTCGACCGGTTCCGCGCGATGCCGATCTCGCGGTCCGCGCCGCTGATCGGCGCCGTGCTGGCCGATATCGTGCGGTACCTGGTGTGCCTGGTCGTGCTGATGGTGGTGGCGACGATCATGGGCTACCGGATCCAGACCGGACCGGCCGAGTTCGCGCTGGCGATCGTGCTCGTCATCGCGTTCGCGCTGTCGTTCTGCTGGGCTTCGGTGTTCGTCGGGATGCTGCTGAAGAGCCCCGGCGCGGTGCAGGGCCTGATGTTCGTGGTGCTGATGCCGCTGACCTTCGGCAGCAACGTGTTCGTGGGGACGAGCACGATGCCCGGCTGGCTGAAGGCATGGGCCGACATCAGCCCGGTGACGCAGATGTCCGACGTCCTGCGCGGGCTGATGAACGGCGGGCCGATCGCCGGGCCGCTGACCGGGTCGCTGATCTGGATGGCGGCCGCGCTGGCGGTCTTCTTCCCGCTCGCCACATGGGCTTACCGGAAGCGCGTCTGACGGGGGTCAGGGGGAACGCGCGTGAAGGGCTCCTCGCCACTGCCGGGCGAGGGGCCCTTCGTCACGCGTTCACTTCCTGGCTGATCCAGGCCACCAGATCCGGACGCGACAGACCGGTGTCCTGCGCGAGCAGCTCTTCGTAGCGCTCCTCGCCGAAGTGCGCGCGAAGGTCGTCGATCAGCTGCCGGATGGCGGGCTCCCCGAGGTCCAGCCTGCCGCGGAGGAGCTTCGCCGCGCCGAGCAGCCGGACGGCCGCCTCGGGCTTCCCCTGCCGGAACCGGATCAGGCCGCAGACCTCGACGATCCGGCCGAGATCGGGCATGTCGCCGCGTTCCGCGGTGGACTTCACGACGACCGCGGCACCGCGCTCGGCCCCGGCCAGATCTCCGGCCGCCAGCGCGATCTCGGTGTCGATGTAGCCGCCGAACTCGGCGCCGAACAGGCCCGGCAGCGGCACCGTGGCCATCAGCTCCCGGAACCGGACGGCGACCGCGCGGGCCTCGTCGATCCGTCCGGCGCGGCTGAGCAGATCGGCCTTGCCCACCAGCACCATCACCGAGAGCTGGTCGTTGCCCGTGTCGATCGCGTAGCGCTCCGCGTCGCGCATCTCACGCATCGCCGTCTCGATGTCTCCGGCCCGCGCGTACTCCGTCGCGAGCCGCCAGCGCTGCTGGATCACGTCGTCCTGCGACCCCAGTTCGAGCGCGAGGGCGAGCCCTTGCCGGTACAGCGCGAGCGCCGCCTCGTGATCGCCCGACATCGAGATGTCGCCCGCCTTCATGCCCACGGCCATCGCGGTGCCCCAGCGGTCGCCCACGGCCGAGAACCCTTCGAAGGCCCGGTCCCTCGCCCTGTCGGCACCCTCCGGATCGCCGTCGTCGGCGAGGATGAAACTCTGCGCCCACGACCCGGCCGACCTCGACCACGGGTCCGGGCTCGACAACGCCCGCTCCACCTCGCGGTGCGCGAGTTCCTTGTCCTGGCTGAAGAACGCCAGCATGGGCAGGCCGATGGCCAGCCCGGCGAACCGGGTGTACGCGTTCGTCCGCACGCATTCGTCGATGAGCCCCCGCACGGCCTCGGGATCGCCGACCCCGGGCACCATCGAGGTGATCTCGCCCATCGCCCGGAACGCGGCCGCGAAATCGTCCTCCAGCCGGTCGCCGAAAGTGAGCACTTCGGCGACGAAGGATTCGACCCGATCGCTGTCGCCCTTGATCAGCCAGTACCAGAACGTGCTGCCGAACAGGCGTGTCGCCATTTCCACGTCGCCCGCGTCGATGGCCTGGCGAAGCGCGGTCACGATGTTGCCGTGCTCCGCGTCGTAACGTGAGATGGCGACGAGCTGATCCGCCGTCCGCAGCATCGGCTCCAGCCGCTCGGCGAGCTGGGCGTAGTAGCGGTGATAGGCCTTCGTCAGCTGTTCCCGCTCTTCGGCCTCGTCGAGACGTTCCGCCGCGTACGCCCGGATGGTCTCCAGCATGCGGTAGCGCGGCTCGCCGTGCTCTCCCGCGAGAGCGTCCACAATGGACTTCTCGACGAGCGAGCCGAGGACGTAGAGGATGTCCTCGGCGGGCAGGCCGTCGTCGGCGCAGACGCTTTCGACCGCTTCGACCTCGGCACCGGCCCCGAACACCGAAAGCCGTCTGGCGAGCACGCGTTCGGCGTCGTCGAGAAGGTCCCAGCTCCACTCGACGACGGCACGCAGCGTGCGCTGCCTCGGCAGCGCCGTCCGGCTGCCGGAGGTCAGCAGGCGGAACCGGTCGTCGAGACGCTGCGAGATCTGCGCGACGGTCATCGACCGCAGCCGCGCCGCGGCCAGTTCCAGCGCCAGCGGCATCCCGTCCAGCCTGCGGCAGATCTGCGCGACGTCGTCCACAGTGGACTCGTCGAGGACGAAATCCGGGCGCACGGCCACCGCACGGTCGACGAACAGCCGGATCGCGCCCGCCTCGGCCGCTTGGGAAACCGTCGGTGTCCCCTCCGGGACGGACAGCGGACCGAGCGGGCACAGCGTCTCGCCGTCGATGGCCAGCGCCTCACGGCTCGTCGCGAGGACGCGCAGGGTCGGCACGCGCCGCAGCAGGGTATTCGTCAGCTCCGCCGCCGCGTCGACCAGATGCTCGCAGTTGTCCAGTACCAGCACCGATTCACCGGCGCCGAGCGTCTCCACGGCCCTGGCCAGCGCGTCCACCGGGCGGCGCATCGGATCGCCGCCGTGCGAAAGGCCGAGATCCCACAGCTCCAGCGCCGCGAAGACCGCGCCGGGCAGGTCGCCGGGATCGCGGACGCCGGCGAGCGGCACGAACCAGACGCGTCCGCGCGCGTGCGCCGGATGCCGCGTCGCGACCTCCGTGGCCAGCCGCGTCTTCCCGGCGCCACCGGGCCCGACGAGCGTCACCAGCCGCGCGCCCGCGAGCAGCTCGGCGACCAGCTTCAGCTCGTCGTCGCGGCCGACGAAGCTGGTCAGCCGGACCGGGAGATGATCGGCGACCACGGGTGGCGGGCCGAGTTCACCGCGCAGCGCGGCGAGATGGATCTCCTTGAGTTCGGCCGAAGGGTCGACGCCGAGCTGGTCGGCGAGCGCGGCCCGGACCTCCTCGTAGACGGCGAGGGCGTCGGGCTGGCGATCGGCCGCGCACAGCGCCCGGATCCACAGCCCGGCGAGCCGTTCGCGCAGCGGATGCCGCGCGGCGGCCTCCTTGAGATCCGCCAGCACCCGGTCGTGCCCGCCGAGCCGGATCTCCGCTTCGAAACGGTCTTCGGTGGCTTCGAGGCGCAGATCCTCCAGGCGGGTCGCCGGTGCCTGCGCGAAAGGAGCGTCGAGGACGTCGGACAGCGCTTGACCACGCCAGAGGCCGAGCGCCTCGGCGAGGATCGCGGCCGCACCGGCGTCCCGGCCCGCCGCGAGTTCCGCACGGCCCTCCGCGGCCAGCCGCTCGAAGCGGCACACGTCGACGTCTTCGCGGGCGACGTCCAGCCGGTAGCCGCCAGGCCCCGAGTCGAGGGCGACGTCGTCGGCACGCAGGACCTTCCGCAGCCGCGAGACCAGGGACTGCAGCGCGTTCGCCGCGTCGGCGGGCGGCTCCGCGCCCCAGAGCCCGTCGATGAGGGCCGTCGCCGGGACGGCGCGGCCGGGCTCCAGCGCGAGCCTGGCCAAGAGCATGCGAAGGCGGGCACCGCCGATGTCGACCGGGGTGCCGTCACCGGCCTCCGCGCCGACCGGGCCCAACAACGTCACACGCACGGACCCCAGCTTTCCAGAAGCGGCAAACGGATAGCCCTATAGGCGACGGAAGTGGGGATTATCCGGGCACGAAGGAGCTTTCCGGGCGGACGACCGAGGTCACGGCGTTACGTTCAGGGCCAAGTCACAGCCGATCGACTGGGAGTGTGAATGAGGTACCGGAGTGCGGCCGTCATCGCCGCCGTTCTGGCCGCGAGTGTCCTCGGCGGCGGGACCGCCCTCGCCGACACCGGGAAACCCGGCGCCGACGGCGCGGGCGACAGCTACTACCCACAGGACGGCAACGGCGGTTACGACGTCGGCGACTACGACCTGAAGGTCGGCTACGAGCCCGCCACCAAGCAGCTCACCGGCCTGCAGACGATCACCGGACGGACCACGCAGGCGCTGAGCTCGTTCAACCTCGACCTGCACGGGCTGACCGTCGACTCGGTCAAGGTCAACGGGCGGAAGGCCACCTTCACCCGCACCGGCGACCACGAACTCGTGATCACCCCGGCGCGTCCGCTGCGGAACCACGAGCGGTTCACCGCCGAGATCGCCTACCACGGTGTCCCGCAGCCGATCGAGGATCCGTCGCTGGGTGCGAACGGCTGGCAGTACGCGAAATCCGGCGGCGCCTTCGTCGCGGGCGAGCCGAAATCCGCGACCACCTGGTACCCGGTCAACGACACCCCGCGTGACAAGGCGACCTTCCACCTCGCCATCACCGTGCCCTCGGAATGGGGCGTCATCTCGAACGGCCGCGAGCGCGGGCAGTTCGCTTCGGGCAAGAACACCACGTACGTCTGGGCCGAAGAGACCCCGGCCGTGCCGTACATGACGACGGTCGCGATCGACAAATGGGAGTTCGAGCGGACGAAGCTGTCCGACGGCACCCCGGTCGTCAACGCCTACGCCCCCGGCACCCCCGCGTCGACCAAGCAGGCCGAGGCGCGGCTGCCGGAGATCATCGACTTCCTGGCGTCGAAGTTCGGGAAGTACCCGGTGGACGCGGCGGGCGGCATCTTCCTCGCCGAGCCGATCGGGTTCTCGCTGGAGACGCTGAGCAGGCCGATCTACTCGGGCGCGGCGGGCAACATCCCGACGATCGTGCACGAGAACGCCCACCAGTGGTGGGGCGACTCGGTCGCCGTCGACAAGTGGAAGGACGTCTGCCTCAACGAATGCTTCGCCTCGTACGCGGAATGGCTGTGGTCCGAGGCCAAGTCCGGCCAGGATCTGAAGGCGCGTTATCTGACCGCCGTGCAGAAGGCGACGGACCGGTTCTGGGCCGGGAAGCTGTACGACATGGGGCCCGGCAACGAATTCACCTACGTCTACTCGAAGGGCCCGGTCGCGCTGCACGCGCTGAAGAACTACATCGGCGCGGCGCCGTTCGACCGCGTGCTGAAGACGTGGCCCGCCATCCACCGCGACGGCAACGCGAGCCTGCCGGAGTTCCAGAAGTACGTCGAGCGCGTCGCGCACAAGGACCTTCAGGGCTTCTTCGACGCGTGGTTCTACGGCAACACCAAGCCGGCGCCCGAGTTCCTCTACCCGGGGGACCTCAAGCCGGCCGCCTGACGTCCGTCACACGTTAGGGTGAGGGCATGACGTCTGTGCTCCTCACCGGTTTCGAGCCGTTCGGCGGTGAGCGGGTGAATCCGTCATGGCAGGCGGTTTCCCTGCTCACCGGCCGCCGGCACGACGCGGTGGCCGTCGAACTGCCGTGCGTCTTCTCGCGTTCGCTGGTCACCTTGCGCGACGCGATCGACGAATACCGCCCGGATCTGGTGATCTGCGTCGGGCAGGCGGGCGGGCGCCCCGACGTCACCCCGGAACGGGTCGCGATCAACCTGATCGACGCCCGCATCCCGGACAACGCGGGCTCGCAGCCCGTCGACGTCCCGGTGATCCCCGGCGGGCCCAACGCGTACTTCACCACTCTGCCGGTGAAGGCGTGTGTCGCGGGGATCGAGAACGCGGGGCTTCCCGCCTCGGTCTCGCACACCGCCGGGACCTATGTGTGCAATCAGGTCTTCTACGGGCTGATGCACTTGCTGGACAACGACTTTCCCGGGGTGCGCGGCGGTTTCGTGCACGTGCCCTACACGCCGGAGCAGGCCGCGCGGACCACCGCGCCGAGCCTGGCCGTGCACCGCGCGGCCGAGGCGCTGGAGATCATCGTGGACACCGCGCTTTCGGTGACCGAGGATCTTTCGACACCGGCGGGCACCCTGCACTGATCAGGGCTTGAGCTGCGCGGTGAAGAACTCGGCCATCTCCGCGGTCGTCCGCGCGGAGCCGTCACTGCGGGTCGAGACGAGCATCGCGCTCAACGGCGCGTCTTCGGTCCCGAAGAGCACGATGCCGCTTCGCGCGCCCACGCCCGCCACGTAGCGCCCTCGGAGACCGTCGGCCGCCCAGGTGCCCTCCGCGGGCTTGCCCTTGGTCATCCGCTGCCGGACGCCGTCCTCCAGGCCGGTCATCGCGACGCCCTGGTAGTAGTTGATCGCGTTCGACCCTTTGCCGTCCTTGAACACGCAAGTGACCGCCGCTGCCGCACCCACCGTGGCGGCCGCGTCCGGCGCGTCCCGGCAGTCGTCCCGCTGCGGGATGACGGCGGCGATCCGGCGGAGACAGTCCGTGAACCCCTGCGCGTCCTTCTGACCGGGCTGATCACAGCTCACCGGATTCGCCGGGGCCGGTCCGGCGACCGGCTGCTCCTCGCCGCCGCTGAGCAGGACGATCGTCGTCACGATCGCCGCGAGGGCGAGCGCGACGACGCCGTAGGTCGTGGGCTTCTGCCAGCTCCGGCCCGGCGGTGGCGGAGGCGGCGACCAGCGCGGCGGTTGCGGACGCCTCGCCGGGGGCTGCTGCTGAACCGGTTGCTGCTGAACGGGTTGCGGCCGCACCGGCGCGAAGGCGGGCACGGTCAGCTGGGAGTCCTCGCCACCGGCAGGCACGTGATGCAACCCGAACGCGACCGCCGTCTCCGGCTGGTCCTGCGTGGTCGGCGCGATCCTGAGCTGATTCGCCAGCAGGCTCGCGAGCAGCGGCATCCGGCTCGGCCCGCCGACGAGGTAGACGCCGCCGAGCCGGTCCGGGGACAGCCCGGCGCGCCGGATCGTGGTGGCCAGGAGTTCGCCGCTGCGCAGGAAGCTCGGCCGGACGAGCGCCTCGAGCTCCATCCGCGTCACCCGCACGTCGCCGAACGGCTCCGGCATCGGGATCTCGGTCTGCTGGTGCCGGGAGAGACTTTCCTTGGCGTCACGGACATCCTGCAGCAGCGACCGGCGCGTCCGGCGGTCGCTGACCGACTGCGGGCGCAGGATCCGTTGCCACTGCGCGGGATCGGAATGCGACACCTCGCGGCCGATGTGCACCAGCAGCGCCTGGTCGATGTCGAGACTGCCGAGATCGGGCAGGCCGTCCTCGGCCAGCACGGCGAACCCCTGCGCGCTGACCCCGACGACGGCGCAGTCGAAGGTGCCCGCCCCGAGGTCGTACACCGCGATCGGGCCGGGCGGCCGTCGGCCGTTGTTGAGCGAGGCGTAATGCGCGGCGGCCGCGACCGGCTCGGGAATGAGCACCGTCGCCGGGAATCCGGCCTTGAGCGCGGCGTCGCGGAGGATCTGCTTGCGATCCGGGCCCCAGCCCGCGGGATGCGAAATGCGCACCTGCGCGGGCAGACGCTGGCGGAGCAACTCGGCCTCTTCGCAGACCCGGCGCAGGACCGCGGCGAAAGCGTCGGCGATGGGGAGCGAGACGTCACCGAGCTGGAGAGCGCCCTCGTCGATGCGCCGCTTCGGATTCGCCTCGAACCGGCTCGGATCCAGCCGGGCCCGGCGTTCGGCGTCCCGGCCGACGAAGACCGTGCCGTCCTTGTCGACGTAGATCGCGGACGACATCGTCACCGACCCGTCGATCTCGACGACCTGCGTCCCCCTGCCGTGGATCGAAAGCACCCCCACCGTGCTGGAGGTACCGAAATCGATCGCCAGAACGTCCACCTGACCCCCTCCCGGCCTCGAGGGCATCGTCTCACGCCCCCGATCACGCGAGTTCGCCCCCTGATCACGCGAGTTACGCCCCTGATCACGCGTGTTCGCCCTGCAATCACGTGAGATCGCCGCCCGATCACGCGAGCCCCTTCCACACCCAGGCTCTCCGTGCGGAAAAGGCGAACTCGCGTGCTTGAACACGTAACTCGCGTGATCAGAAGGCGATCTCGCGTGATTGGGCGGCGAACTCGCGTGATCAGAAGGCCGACACGCGAAAGTGCCCGCCGCGGGCGAAACCCGCGACGGGCACTTCCGGAACCGAGAGGGACTTACTCGCCCTCGGCTTCACCGTTCTCTTCGGTCGAGCCGGCACCGATGCTCACCGGCGGGGCGTCCGGGACCGACGAGGGCCGGGCTTCGCCGCGGAAGACGAAGTGCGCCTTGTCGTCCTTCTCGCCCTCTTCGTCGTTCCAGCCTTCGACGTCGACCAGGATGATCTGGCCGGCCTGGACCTCGCCGAACAGGATCTTCTCGGACAGCTGGTCCTCGATCTCGCGCTGGATCGTGCGACGCAGCGGCCGCGCGCCCAGCACCGGGTCGAAGCCGCGCTTGGCGAGCAGCGACTTGGCCTTGGGCGTGAGCTCGAGCTCCATGTCCTTGGCCTTGAGCTGCGTCTCGACCCGGGCGATCATCAGATCGACCATCTCGATGATCTGTTCCTTGGTCAGCTGGTGGAAGACGATGATGTCGTCGATCCGGTTCAGGAACTCCGGCCGGAAATGCTTCTTCATCTCCTCGTTGACCTTTTGCTTCATCTTCTCGTACCGGTTGGTGCTGTCACCGCCGGACGAGAACCCGAGCGAGACGGACTTGGAGATGTCCGAGGTACCCAGGTTCGAGGTGAAGATGAGCACGGTGTTCTTGAAGTCGACCGTACGACCCTGGCCGTCGGTGAGACGGCCGTCTTCGAGGACCTGCAGGAGCGTGTTGTAGATCTCCTGGTGGGCCTTCTCGATCTCGTCGAACAGCACCACCGAGAACGGCTTGCGCCGCACCTTCTCGGTCAGCTGGCCGCCCTCTTCGTAGCCGACGTAGCCCGGAGGGGCACCGAAGAGCCGCGAAGCGGTGTAGCGGTCGTGGAACTCGCCCATGTCGATCTGGATGAGCGCGTCGTCCTCGCCGAACAGGAACGCCGCGAGCGCCTTGGACAGCTCGGTCTTACCGACACCGGACGGGCCGGCGAAGATGAACGAGCCGGAGGGGCGCTTCGGGTCCTTCAGGCCGGCACGGGTGCGGCGGATCGCCTGGGAGACGGCCTTGACCGCGTCCTCCTGGCCGATGATCCGCTTGTGCAGCTCGTCCTCCATGCGGAGCAGACGCGTGGTCTCCTCCTCGGTGAGCTTGAACACCGGGATACCGGTCCAGTTGGCGAGGACCTCGGCGATCTGCTCCTCGTCGACCTCGGCGACGACGTCGAGGTCGCCGTCCTTCCACTGCTTCTCCCGCTCGCCCTTCTGGCCGAGGAGGGTCTTCTCCTCGTCGCGAAGGCGGGCGGCGCGCTCGAAGTCCTGCGCGTCTATCGCGGACTCCTTGTCCCTGCGCACGTCGGCGATCTTCTCGTCGAACTCGCGCAGGTCCGGCGGCGCGGTCATGCGGCGGATGCGCATCCGGGCGCCGGCCTCGTCGATCAGGTCGATCGCCTTGTCCGGCAGGAAGCGGTCGTTGATGTAGCGGTCCGCGAGGGTGGCGGCCTGCACGAGGGCACCGTCGGTGATCGAGACGCGGTGGTGCGCCTCGTACCGGTCACGGAGGCCCTTGAGGATCTCGATCGTGTGCTCGAGCGACGGCTCGCCGACCTGGATCGGCTGGAAGCGGCGCTCCAGCGCGGCGTCCTTCTCGATGTACTTGCGGTACTCCTCGAGCGTGGTCGCGCCGATCGTCTGCAGCTCGCCACGGGCCAGCATCGGCTTCAGGATCGACGCGGCGTCGATCGCGCCCTCGGCGGCACCCGCGCCGACGAGCGTGTGCAGCTCGTCGATGAACAGGATGATGTCGCCGCGGGTCTTGATCTCCTTGAGCACCTTCTTCAGGCGCTCTTCGAAGTCACCGCGGTACCGGGAACCGGCGACCAGGGAGCCGAGGTCGAGGGTGTAGAGCTGCTTGTCCTTCAGCGTCTCGGGCACCTCGCCCTTGACGATGTTCTGCGCGAGCCCTTCGACGACGGCGGTCTTGCCGACGCCGGGCTCACCGATGAGGACCGGGTTGTTCTTGGTGCGCCGCGACAGCACCTGCATGACCCGCTCGATCTCTTTGCCCCGGCCGATGACCGGGTCGAGCTTGCCTTCGCGGGCCTGGACGGTCAGGTTGCGGCCGAACTGGTCGAGCACCAGCGACGACGACGGGGTGCCTTCACCGCGTCCGGAGCCGGTCTCGGTCGACTCCTTGCCACCCTGGTAGCCCGACAGCAGCTGCAGAACCTGCTGACGCACCCGGTTGAGGTCCGCGCCGAGCTTGACGAGCACCTGTGCGGCGACGCCTTCTCCCTCGCGGATCAGCCCGAGCAGGATGTGCTCGGTGCCGATGTAGTTGTGGCCGAGCTGCAGCGCTTCGCGCAGCGACAGCTCAAGCACCTTCTTGGCCCGCGGGGTGAAGGGGATGTGCCCGCTCGGGGCCTGCTGCCCCTGGCCGATGATCTCCTCGACCTGCTGGCGGACGCCCTCCAGCGCGATGCCCAGCGATTCCAGCGCCTTGGCGGCGACACCTTCACCCTCGTGGATCAGACCCAGGAGGATGTGCTCGGTGCCGATGTAGTTGTGGTTGAGCATCCTGGCTTCTTCTTGGGCCAGGACGACCACCCGCCTCGCGCGGTCGGTGAACCTCTCAAACATGTGCACTCCCTCGACTGCTGCGACGGCGGCCCGTTTCCATCGTGCTTTCACCGCGATGGATTCAGCACCGTGAGACCACTCTAGTAGCCATGCGGTCGCGCTGGCGTACCACTACGGCTGATTGCGGCCCGTTCGCGCCCCGGCCGTTCTCCGGCCGTGCGCTCTTTCATCTTCCGGTTGCCCTGCACCTTTACGTCAAGCCCAACGTGCGAACACGCGTCCGGATTCCGCCGGACGAGCGTTGTCCGCTGAGCGCGAACACGGCTCCGCCCAGTGGATGGACACCCGTCCGGAGTAGTCACGGACGGTATGTAAGGTTAGGCGTACCTAATGACGGGAGGCCGACGTGTCGCATCCTCAGACGCTCGCGTCACCCGAAGACGGGCTCGCGGCCTCCTTGTCGAGGATGCCCGAAGACGCCCGGCTCCGCGCGGACGTGCCCGAGGGCGAGCCGGACTGGGTCCGCTGCGGTGATCTGCTCCGCGAACCGGTCCGTCTCGTGCGCTGGCGGGAGCGCCTCCGCGGCCGGCTGGCCGTGACGTACCCGGAGGCGGCCGCGATCCCCGAACGGACCCCGGCGAGCTGGATCCTGTCCTGGTACCTGCACGTCCCGGCCATCGCCGGCGCGATGCTGCTCCATCACGAACGTCGCGTCCCGTCGCTGGCGCCGTCCGCGCTGGCGTTCCGGATCGGCGCCGACCGGCCCCATCCCGACTCGGTGGCCGTCCTCGGGAGCGGCTTCCACTGCCTGCCGACGGACCCCGGCTCAGCACATCCGAGGGCCGTCGTGGTCCCGGACGAGCGGGCGCTGGCGACCGTCCTGCGGGGCCGGTTCGTCGCGCACGCGAGCCGGTTCATCGATGTCTACGGGCCGCTGACGAGGCTCGGGCGGCGACAGCTGTGGGCGGCCGCGACCGACGCGCTCGACAACGCGCTGTGGTCGGCGGGACGGCTGGGCGGGACCCCGGAGGCCGAGGGCGCCGGGGTCGCGGACGCCGCGCTGGTCCTCGAAGCGCGGTTCCCGCCGCTGACGTCCGCGTCGAAGCTGACGCTGGCCTCGGGAGCCGACGGACGCCGCGAGTGGACGAGAAACCGCGAAGCCTGCTGTTTCAACTATCTGCTTCCCGCGGAATCGGAATGCGGAGGTTGTCCGCGAACGCGCTAACGGGTCCAGCCGGGGTTTCGTCCCGTCGCACCCAAAGCGCGCTCGAACGCCGACGCGTCGTCCGCGACGGTCACCTCGTCTCCGTACACCTTCATCGCCCGGGCCTGATCGCCCATCGCCACAGCGGACGCCAAGACGGCTTCGGCCGCTTCGGGTGCGACGTCGAGCGAGCGGCCGGTCGCCTTCGCCAGGTCCCAGCCGTGGAAGACGAACTCGCCGAGCACCATGTCGCCGACGATCGAGGACGGCATTTCCGCCTTGCCGAGCGCCGTCATGCCCTGCCACGCCTCGGGTGCCCCGAAGACGTCCACGAGCCGCGCCGTCTGCTTCTCGATGGCACTGAGCCATTCGCCGCCGACGAGGTCCGCTTCGGCCTCACCGGAGGACACCTCGGGCGGTGCCGCCTTGTGCCCGGCGGCTTCGAGCCAGGGACCCCAGTAGAGAAGGTGGTTCAGCAGCGCGCGGACGTCGTACTCGGCGCACGGGGTCCGCGCGGAGAGGTCGGACTCGCCGATCCGGCGCAGGATTCCGGTGAATTCCGCGGCGGCGGGGGCGATCAGGGCAGCGTGTTCGGACATGAGGGCATGAACTCACGGGAACCGGCGCGCTGTCTTGAAGAAACGCGACAGAGTTAGGTTGATCCGGTGAAGGGGCACCGGATCCCGGCGGGGATCGTCAACGCGCGGGAGGCGAAGTTCGGCCTCGTCCGTCATCGGCCCGCGCCGGAACTGCGCCCGTTCGTCGACCACCACTGGGTGCTGCGCTGGGATCTGGGTGACGGCCCGCCCCACGAACAGCTGGTTTTGCCCAATCTCGCGGTGAACGTCACGTTCTTCCGCGACGCGGCGGGCGCGTTCGGTCCGGGGAAACGACCTTTCCGCTACGTCGTCGCGGGCACGGACCACGGGATCGGCGTGCGATTCCGGCCGGGGGCGTTCCGGGCATTCCTCACCGGTCCGGTCTCGATGATCTCCGGCGGTTCCGTTCCGCTCACCGATCTCTTCCCGGGGGCCGGAGGAGTGACGGAATCGGTACGGAATGCGACGGACGACTTCGAAATGGTCCGTACCGCCGAGGAACTGCTCCTCGCGAAACGCCCTGTGCTCACCGCCGCGGCCACGACGGCCATCGAAGCGGTGGAAACAATCGCGGCCGACCCGGCCATTACCCGGGTCGCCGAGCTGTCAAGCCGGACGGGCCTGTCTCAACGAAGCCTGCAACGCCTGTTCGCCGAACATGTCGGTACCGCCCCCAAATGGGCGATTCAGGTATACCGATTGAACGAGGCGGCGGCACGGATCGCCGCCGAGGAACGGCCGGACTACGCGGAACTGGCGACGGAGCTGGGCTATAGCGACCAAGCGCACTTCATCCGGGATTTCCGCTCCGTGACCGGATGGGCGCCCACCGAGTACGCCCGCTTGAACCGTGTACAAGAACAAGAAAGCCGCCGGGAACAGTTTCCCGGCGGCCGTCTGGTCTGAAAGACCTCAGTTCTTCTTGTGGTAGGCCTCCACGACCTCGGACGGGATACGTCCGCGGTCGGAAACCTGGAAGCCGTTCTTGCGGGCCCAGGCGCGAATGGCCTGGTTCTGCTCGCGGTCCACGGTCGCGGGACGGGCGGCGGCCTTCACGCCGGCGACCGGACGAATGGCGGTGCGCTTACGGCCACCCGCGCGGCGGGCGTGCTCCACATACTGGGCCAGCGCGTCACGAAGCTCTTCCGCGTTTTCCGCGGAAAGGTCGATCTGGTAGCTCACACCGTCCAAACCGAACTCGACGGTCTCTTCCGCCTCAGTGCCGTCGAGGTCGTCGACGAGCGAGACGAGCACCTTCTGTGCCATCTGTTTCCTCCTGCTGGGGGCTTACACGAATGATCTGGTACGGGGCATGCCCCGGACAGAAGACTTTGTCTAGCGACATTAATACCCGCTACCGACTCATAACGCAAATCTTGTTTACGAGAACGATCGAGGTATCTCCTCACGCGGACGGGTTATTCAGGTCGGACGAGCGGGAACAGGATGGTCTCCCGGATACCAAGGCCGGTCAGCGCCATCAGCAACCGGTCGATCCCCATTCCGACACCACCGCTCGGCGGCATTCCGTACTCCAGCGCACGGAGGAAATCCTCATCCAGGTTCATGGCCTCACTATCGCCCTGCGCACCCAGCCGGGCCTGTTCCACCAGACGCTGACGCTCTACCACGGGATCGACCAGCTCGGAGTATCCGGTGGCCAGTTCGAATCCGCGCACGTAGAGATCCCACTTCTCGGCGACCCCCGGCTTGCTGCGATGTTGCCTGGTCAGCGGGGATGTCTCGACCGGAAAATCACGGACAAAAGTGGGTTCGTGGAGATGATCGCCGACGAGATGTTCCCAAAGTTCTTCGACGAGTTTGCCGTGGCCTAACTTTGGGTCGAGCTCCAGCTCTCGCGCTTCGGCATAGGAACGCAGCTTGTCCGCCGGTGTCTCGGGAGTGACCTCTTCCGACAACGCCTCGGACAACGACTCGTACATTCCGAGCGTGGTCCACTCGCCGGACAGGTCGTACTCCGAACCGTCGGCGAGAGTGACCACCTGAGTGCCGAGAACGTTCTGCGCCGCCTCCTGGATGAGCTGACGCGTCATCACCGCGTTGGAGTCATAGGTCGCATACGCTTCGTAGTACTCGAGCATGGCGAACTCGGGCGAGTGCGACGAGTCGCTGCCCTCGTTCCGGAAGTTCCGGTTGATCTCGAAGACCTTCTCGATACCGCCGACCACGCAACGCTTGAGGTACAGCTCCGGCGCGATCCTCAGGTACAGATCGAGGTCGAAGGCATTCGAATGCGTGACGAATGGCCGGGCCGCGGCACCGCCGTGCAGCGTTTGCAGCATCGGGGTCTCGACCTCGAGGAATCCTCGACCGTGAAACGAGTCACGCAGGGACCGCAGCACACCGGCGCGGGTGCGGACCACGTCCCGCGCCTTGGGACGCACGATCAGATCGACATAACGCTGCCGGATCCGCGTTTCCTCGGCGAGATCTTTGTGCGCCACGGGCAACGGGCGCAATGCTTTCGACGTGATGCGCCAGGAGTCGGCCATCACGGAAAGCTCACCGCGCTTGGAGGTGATGACCTCACCGGAGACGAATACGTGATCACCGAGATCGACATCGGACTTCCACGCCGCGAGCGCGTCCTCGCCCACCTTCGCGAGGCTGAGCATCGCCTGCAACTCCGTGCCGTCGCCTTCACGAAGACTCGCGAAACACAGTTTGCCGGTATTGCGCATGTACATGACCCGGCCGGTGATACCGACGATGTCGCCGGTGGCGGTGTCGACAGGAAGACCGGAATGCTTCGCGCGCACTTCGGCCAGCGAGTGCGTCCGAGGCACCTCGACCGGATACGGATCGATACCCTCCGCGATTATCCGGTCGCGCTTGTCCCGGCGCACCCGCATCTGTTCCGGCAGGTCTTCGTCGGGGCTCACGCCCTCGGATGCGGGGATTTCAGTCATGGCGCACAGCGTACGAACCCGCCGGTTCCCTACGCCAACCGGATTACCTTTTCCGGGTCCGGACCGGCTGGTTTTCTCTCCATTAACCTGGATCGCGTGAACTCATCCACTCCCGGCATCGAACCAGAACTGCACGCACGCCGCGCCGCCTCGTTCGGCGCGGAGGCCGCCGCCTATGCCGCGCATCGGCCGGATTATCCGCGAAAGGCACTGGCCTGGGGGCTGGCCGGCGCGGCGGGGACACCGGAGCGGGTCCTGGACCTGGCGGCCGGGACCGGCAAGGTCAGCGAAGGACTTTTGACGCTGGGCGTCGCGGTCACCGCCGTCGAACCGGACGAGAAGATGCTCGCCGAACTCACCAAGGCGCTTCCCGCCGTGACCCCGCTCATCGGGACCGCCGAGGAGATCCCGTTGCCGGACGGGTCCGTGGACGCCGTGGTGGTGGGCCAGGCCGTCCACTGGTTCGACCTCGACCGGGCCTACCCGGAGATGGCCAGGGTGCTGAAGCCGGGCGGCGTCGTAGCCGCGCTGTGGAACCACGACGACGAGTCGGCGGGCTGGCCGGCGGAGCTGAACAAGCTGATCAAGACGTCGATGAGCAGGCGCTGGCTGAGCGACTACGAATCACTGCCGGAACACGAGGCCTTCGAGCCGTTCGAGAAGCAGACGTTCGGCCACAAACAGCCCAGGACTGCGGAAACCCTGGTGGCCACTCTCGCGACCCATTCGCACATGCTGGTGGCGACGGCGGAGGAACGCGAAGCCAAACTTCGCACGGCGCGGGAATTCCTCGACCGGAACCCGGAAACCGCCTCGGGGGAATTCGACCTGCCGCTCACCACCACCGTCTTCCGGGCGCGTAAACGATGACCGACTGGAAGGCGGCGTTCACGACCTGCCCGCCTTGGCGGGTCCCGCGCGGATCTGGACCGAGGTGCACGGCGACGAGCACCCCGCCGTGATCAGAGGCGTAACTCGCGTGATCAGGCACGTAACTCGCGTGCTTGGAGCCGTAACTCGCGAGTTACGGCTCCAAGCACGCGAGTTACGGCTCTGATCACGCGAGTTGCGGGTCACGAACGGGACGGGGCGTGGTTGCGCTCGTAGACCAGCCGGAGGCCCAGTAACGTCAGATCCGGCGCGTGCTCGGTGATCGTCTCGGACTCGCCGAGCACCAAGGGCGCGAGGCCGCCGGTCGCGATCACCGCGACCGGATCCGCCCCGCCCGGCGAGAGCTCGCGCTTGATCCGCTTCACGAGGCCGTCGACCTGGCCGGCGAAACCGTAGAGGATGCCGGATTGCAGGCATTCCACGGTGTTCTTCCCGATCACCGACCGCGGCGGGACCAGCTCCACCTTGCGCAGCGCCGCGGCACGCGCGGCCAGCGCGTCGACCGAGATCTCGATACCGGGCGCGAACGCGCCGCCGAGGAACTCGCCCTTGGCGGAGATGGCGTCCACATTGGTCGAAGTCCCGAAATCCACCACCACACAGGCGGTGGACGGATGCAGATGGTGCGCGGCCAGGGTGTTCACCAGCCTGTCCGCGCCCACCTCCTTGGGGTTGTCGACCAGGAGCGGCACGCCGGTGCGCACTCCCGGCTCGATGACGATCTTCGGCACCTTCGCGTAGTACCGCGAAAGCATGACGCGCAGCTCCCGCAGCACGGCGGGAACCGTGGACAGCGCGCTGATCCCGGTGACGGCGTCCGCGTGCGAGCCGAGGAGCCCGCGCATGGTCAGCGCGAGCTCGTCGGCCGTCATCCGCGCGTCGGTGCGCATGCGCCAGTCACCGATCAGCTCGTTTCCCGAGTACAGGCCGAGAACGATATTGGTGTTGCCGACGTCGACCGTGAGCAGCAAGGGCTCAGCTTTCGGCGTGCAGCAGCGCGTCGAGACGGCGGGCGTCGGCGGTTTCGGCGACCGGGAAGGTCATCGTGTCGTCGTCGGCCAGGGTCACGGTGCCGCTCAGCAGACCGGAACCCTCCGGCGCGTGGCCGGGGTTGGCGCCCTTCTCGACGATCCGGTTGTCCGCGTCGACGAAGACGACCCGTGGCCGGAACGCGGCCGCCTCGGCGTTCTCCATCTGCGCGTACGAAATCAGGATCACCAGATCGCCGGGGTGCACCAGATGCGCCGCGGCGCCGTTGATGCCGAGCACCCCGCTGCCGCGTTCGCCCGCGATCACGTAGGTCTCGAGCCGCGCGCCGTTGGTGACGTCCACAATGGACACCTGTTCGCCCGGCAGCAGATCCGCCGCGTCCATCAGGTCCTCGTCGACGGTCACCGATCCGACGTAGTGGAGATCGGCCTGGGTGACCGTCGCCCTATGGATCTTCGATTTCAGCATCGTGCGATACATCGTGGACTCTCCCTATTCCCCTGCGTCCGGCGCGTGTTCCGGATGGTCCACGGCCGCGCCGAGGACCACCGGGACGTTGTCGATCAGCCGGGTACTCCCCACCCTGGCCGCGATCAGCAACCGCGCCTCACCGTCCACGGGCGCGGGCCCGAGGTCGGTTCCCCTCAATTCCAGATAATCGACCTCGACCGCGGGTCGCGCGGCGAGGGTCTGCCTGGCGGTCGCCAGCACGGCTTCCGCGCCGTCGCGTCCGACGAAGGCACCCGCGGTGAGCGCCGCCGACAACACGATCGCGTCCTCGCGCTGTTCCGGAGTCAGGTAGACGTTGCGCGAGGACAACGCCAGCCCGTCGCGTTCCCGCACCGTCGGCACCCCGATGACGCGGGTGTCGAAGTTCAGGTCACGCACCATCTTCTTGATCAACACCAGCTGCTGGTAGTCCTTCTCCCCGAAGAAGGCGTAGTCCGGCCGCACGATGTTGAACAGTTTCGCCACCACGGTCAGCACGCCGGCGAAATGGCCCGGCCGCACCGCGCCTTCCAGCTCGTCGCCGAGCGCGCCGGGATGCACCGTGACGGTGGCCCCGTCGGGATACAGATCCGACGCCTTGGGCAGGAAGCCCAGCTCGACGCCGTCCTCCTTCAGCACCTCGAGGTCCTTGTCCAGCGGACGCGGGTACGCCTCGAAGTCCTCGCCCTCCCCGAACTGCAGGGGGTTCACGAAGATCGACGTCGCGACGACCGTGTTCGGCAGCCGCTTCGCCCGGCGGATCAGCTCACGGTGCCCCGCGTGCAGGGCGCCCATCGTGGGCACCAGCGCGACCTTCCGGCCGACGCCGTGCAGCGCACGCGTCACCTGGCTGACCTGCTCCGGCGGCTGGAAGGTGTGCAGCGTGCCTCGGGCGAATTTGGGTGTGGTCACTGGTTTTGCTGCCCTTCGGCGGGATCTGCGGGATCACTCAGGAGTTCGGTGAGCTCGGCGGCGGCCGAGGCGTCCAAGAGCCCGGCGGCGTCACCGCGCGCCAGCGTGCGCCTGGCCAGCGCGCGATAGCTCGGGGCGATGTCGGGGCCACGTTCGGCCAGCACCGCGAGATGCTTGCGCACGGTGCCGAGATCACCACGGGCCACCGGCCCGGTCAGCGCCCGGTCCCCGTGTCGCAGAACATTATCCAACGCCGCCGACAACAACGGAGCCACCAGGCGTTCGGGCTGGGCGATTCCCGCCTCCCGCAACAGTTCCGCGCAGTCGGCGACCAGGGTCATCAGGTGGTTCGCGCCATGCGCCAACGCCGCGTGATAGAGCGCTCGCGCTTCGTCGGGGACCCGGACGGGCTCCGCGCCCATCTCCACGGTCAGCGCCTCGCCGACGTTCCACGCCGCTTCGTCACCCTCCGCCGCCGTGACGCCGAAGCTGCAGGCGGCCAGCCGGTCGAGGTCTTCGGGACGGCCGGTGAAGGTCATCACGGGGTGCAGGGCCAGCGGCAGCGCACCGGCCTCCGCGGCGGGCGCGAGGACGTCGATGCCGTGCGACCCGGAGGTGTGCACGACGATCTGCCCCGGCCGCAGCGAGCCGGTGGCGACGAAGCCGCGCACCATCCCGGCGAGCGCGTCGTCCGGCAAGGCCAGCAGGACCAGGTCGGCCCTGCGGGCGACCTCGTCGGGCGGCAGGAGCGGCACGTCGGGGAGCAGTTGCTCCGCCCGGCGCACCGAAGCGTGGGAAAGGCCCGAAGCGGCGACGACCGTATGCCCGGCCCGGGCGAGCGCGGCGCCGACGACACTGCCGACGCGCCCCGCGGAAACGACGCCGACGGCCAGGCGAGCGGGCCTCATCATGGCGTGCGCCAATGGACGCTCATGGTCGAAAACTCCTCAACTCGTTCCAGTCCCGCTCTGCGGTCGCGGGTACCGGACGACGGCGCGAGGGTAACCCTCCGGCGCGCGTCCGAACCGGCCCTCGTGACCAGCTTCACCTGACAGTGGTCACCCGCGCGGCGCGCCGTCGGCGAGCCGGACGGCGTCGGCCCGCGACGTCTTGAGCACCTGCAGCAGTTCACGCTGCCGCTGTTTCGCCTCGTCGGTGAGCTTCCGGCCGCGCCGAAGGAACGCGAGCTCGGTCACGCTGGCCTGGTAGCGGCCGACGGCCTTCGCCGCCTCCCGTCCCGACTGCTTCCGGGCTTGCTGCCGCCACGACCGCCGTCCGGAGAGGCTGGCCAGCAGCGGCACCTCGGACGGGGCGATCCAGCGTGCGTCCACCATCATCGGCAGCGCGGCCGCGACGACCCGCTGCTCGCGGCGCCGCTGCATGACCACCACCGAGAAGACGCCGATGAACAGCGGCACCATGATCAGGAAGTAGACGTTCAGGAAGGTCTTGGCGCCGCCGAGCAGCGCGGCGCCGTTCCACAGCGCGTGCAGCAGGACGGCGACGAGATAGCCGCCGATCGGCGCCAGGATCCGCAGCGCGCGGACCTTGCTGCTCGCGGCGACACCGAGGCCGATCCCGGTCATCACGGCGAACAGCGGATGCGTGAACGGTGACAGCACGCCACGGAGGAAGAACGCCGCGAGCACGCCGGCGCTCGTGCCGTCGCCGAAGCCGTGCTCGGCGAACGCGCGGCCGAAGTAGTAGATGTTCTCGGTGAAGGCGAAGCCCGCCGCGGTGAACCCGGCGTAGACGATGCCGTCCACGACGCCGTCGAACTCGATCGGACGGCGCCACCACAGCAACAGGATGAAAGCGGCCTTCGCGGCTTCCTCGACCAGCGGCGCGGAGACCAGCCCGCTGATCTTGCCCCCGCCGCCACTCCCGAGCAGCAGGTCACCGACGGCTTCGGCACCGCTGTTGAGCAGCAACGCGATGATCGTCGCGACGCACGCGCCCCAGACGAAGGCCAGCAGCAGGAGCTTCGGCGGCTCCGGTTCCCAGCGGTCGACCCACAGGAACGCGGTGACCACCACGGCGACCGGGACCAGCGCCGCGAGCACACCGATGGTCACCGCGGGCAACCCGACCTTCTCGGTCACCGTGCCGAACACGAACAGCCCGCACAGCGCGACGGCGATCAGCCCGAGCACCGGCAGCAGCACGGTGATCGACCGAGACCGGCGTGGCCGGTCGAGACCGGGCGCCGGGGAGGAAGGCTCGCTCACAGCGGGTCACCCTACCGTCGGTACGGGACACGGGCGGGACGTGGAGCTGAAGTCCGACACAGTACCGGCCACACGTGTGAACCCTGCGTCGATTTCGCTGCGGGTTCACCTATCCGGATGCGCTCAGTCTTCGGCACGCCGCCTGCGCCGCGGAGTGGATTCGTTCGCGCCGTTGGCGGCGAGCAGGTCCATCACCGAACGGCCGGAGGCGTGGGAACCCGCGTCGGAGGTGTCCGGACGGCTGTGCGAAGACCCGTTACGGGACGGCGCCTCGTCTTCGTCCGGCTTCGCCCGCCTGCCGCCGTGACGGCCGCCGGTGGACTCGGTGCCCTGCCAGGCCGGGGGCTCCCCGTCCGGACGGCGGCGACGGCCGCCACCGGTGGGCTCCGGGACGTTCGGGGCCGGGGTGATCGAGACCGAGGAGTCCTCGGCGGCCCGGCGACGACGTCCGCCGCCGCCGTTCTGCGCCAGCCGGATCTCTTCGGGCAACGTCGGGTTGACCGCGGGCGGCTCCTCCGCGGGCGGGGAACCGTGCCGCGACGGCGCCTCGGCCGCCGGACGGCGCACCGGCTCGGGCTCCGGCCGACGCACGGGCTCGGCCCGGCGAGGCGGCTCGGACACGACAGGGATCGACAGCGGGGTCGGCGGCTCCGGGTCACGACGCGGCTCCGGCCTCGGCTCGGGGCGCGGTTCCGGACGCGGCTGCGAGGCCGACGGCTGGGGCTGCTGGGGCTTTGACGGCGGCGCGGGACGCAGCCGGTCCTGGAAGTCGTCCTTCCGGGGGAACGCCGCGCTCAGATCGGAGACCGGGCGCTCCTGCGTCCACGACGGCTTCCACTCTCCGGTGGCCTCGATCGGCTCCGGGGCGGCGGGCTTGTTCGCGGGCGGCGGCGTGCCACCGGCCGGACGAGACCGCTCGACCGGCTTCATCCCGGGACGGGTCAGGCCGAGCTCACGGTTCGGCCGGGGACGGTCCGGCTCGACCTTCTTCACCGGCTTCGCCTGCGCGGCGGGCTTCACCGGCGGCGTCTGCTTCCGGGTCTGCTCCTCGGGCCGCGCCGCGGGAGGACGCTGCACAGTGCCCGCGTCGAGCCGCTGCTGCAGCGAAGACTGCTGCGGGCGGCGAGGCGGTTCGTTGCGCTGGGGCTCCGGGCGCTGCGGTTCCGGACGCTGGGGCTGCCGGGCGATGGTGGGCATCGACGGCTGCGAAACCTCGGCGCGCGACACCCCGGGCATCGACGGGCGGGACACCTCGGCCGGCGTCACCGGCGGCGGGGTCTTGCGCTGGGCGTCGACCCTCGGCATCGGACGGGAGATCTCGGCGGGCGACATGCCGGGGTTCGACATCTCCATCCGCTCGCGGCGGGCGGCTTCGGCGGCGAGCGCCTCGGCCGCCTTGGAGGCGCGGGCGTCCGCCTTGCGCATACTGCGGCGAGTCGACTCGTCGACCGGCTTCGGCCGCTGGCCCTGATTGCTCTGGCCGTAGCCGTTGGTGCCGTTGACCTGGCCGTTCGCCGGTTTGCGGCGAGCGGCGGGCGGGGTGGCGGCCCGCGCGGAAGCGGGTTCGAGGACGCGGTCGATCATCTCGGTCGGGCGCTCGCGCTCCCGATCGTCGACGTCGATCGTGGTGCTCTTGGCCGCCATGAGCTGGGGTTTTCCGTTGCCGTTTTCGGACCCCGCGCTCATCAGCTGCTTGTTGTCGAGGGACCGCATCCGGGTGGCCTGCGCGGTGAGCGCGACGCGTTCGAGGAGAACCTCGCCGCCGAAGAGCGACTGGAGGCTTTCACGCAGGGCGCTCACCTCGGCTCTGAGCGCTTCGAGCTCGTCGTGGGAGCGGCTCTCGGCGGCCTGCCTGGTCTCCGCCTCGATCTCCAGCTCGAACTCGCGGCGAGCGGCGATCTCGCGTTCCAGCTCCAGCTCGTAGACGGCCTGCGCCTCGGCGACGGCGTCCTCGCTCTGCGACACGTGCTTGCGGTAGCGGACCGCCAGGAACGCGCCGATCAAGGCGGCCCACAGCGCCGCGACGATCCCCAACCGCAAGTAGCGGAGGTCGTCGGAAAGCACCAATGCGAGAGTCGCGCCGACGGCGAGAACCAAGCCGACGACAAGCCACGGCCTACCCGCAAGGCGGCCGCGCGAGTCGTCACCCACCCCGGTCATGCCCAACACCGTACCTTCTAGTAATCCGAACGAGACCTAGTCGGTACTTCGAGCGGTGGCTCTCGAGCGTTAACCGGTCGGCTCGGGATCGCTGTCCCGATCACCGCCCTCGGGGGTCCGGCAGCAGTGTTCGAGCCATAAAGCCGCAGCTACCAGCGCCACCGAGCTGACGATCCCGACCGTCGCCGAACGGAGATCACCGCTCGCCGCGAGGAGTTCGTCACGTCGCGGAAAAAGATACGCGAAAGCCGCCAGCCAGACACCCGTCATGGCGGATCCGGCGAGCGAAGAGGCCTTGGCGAGGGCCACCGATCGGGCGACGGAGATCGCGGAGAGCACGCGGCCCTCTTTGATCCGCGAACGGATGATGAAGGCGAGCACGAACTCGCAGAGCGCGAGGACGAGCAGCGTGATTCCGGCGAAGAGCGGAAGCGCGGGGATGGAGCCGTAGGCGACCTGGAAGAGCAGATAGGCCAGGACCAACCCCAGGAGGCCGGCCACCGCCAGCTCGCGTGGCCGGGTGAAGTGCATGGTCCAACGCTACCTGGCAGGCTTGACTCTCCACCAACTGGAGAGTCGACGATGAGGCATATGGGCACCGCAGCGGTTTTCACCATCGGGGAGCTGGCCAAACGGACCGGCCTGCCGGTGAAGACCATCCGCTTCTACTCCGACGAAGGGCTCCTGCCCCCGACCGACCGCACCGATTCGGGCTACCGCCTCTACGACGCCACCGCGATGGCGCGCCTGGAGCTGGTCCGGACGCTGCGGGAGCTCGGGCTGGGCCTCACGGACGTGGAGCGGGCGCTGACCAGGGAAGCGACCATCGGGGACCTCGCGGTCCAGCACGTCGCCGCCCTGGACGAGCAGATCCGGCGGCTGGAACTGCGCCGCGCGGTCCTGCGAGCGGTGGCCAAACGGGACTCACCACTGGAGGAGGTCGAACTGATGAACAAACTCGCGTCGATGTCGGACGAAGACCGCAAACGTTTGCTCGACGAGTTCTGGGCGGACATGGTCGAAGGACTCGAACTGGATCCGGAGTTCTACGAGCGGATGCGCTCGGCGAAACCGGAACTCCCCGACGACCCGACGCCCGAGCAGCTGGAGGCCTGGATCGAGTTCGCCGAGCTCGTGCAGGACGAGGAGTTCCGCGCGTCCATCCGCCGGATGAGCGAGTGGCACTCGCAGCTCCGGCAGCAGGACAAGGCGGACTTCGGCGCGAAGCAGCAGGAGCTGTGGATGGCGTGGAGCGCGAAGGCGGCCGAAGCACTCGAAGCCGGTCTCGCGCCGGACTCGGCCGAAGGGCGCGAACTGGCGGAGACGATCTTCACGCAGTCTTCGCGGAACGGCCAGGACCCGGCCGACCCGGCCTGGCGGAAGCGGCTGGCCGACGGGATGGCGATCAGCACCGACCCGCGCGCCGAGCGGTACTGGATGCTGCTGGGGAAGATCAACGGCTGGCCGTCGTTCCCCTCGCAGATGCCGCAGGCCGAGTGGATCATCGCGGCCCTGCGCTCCGCGCTGGGGTAGCAAGGGACCTTTGCTACCACTCGGACCACCTCCCGCATTTCGTCGCTCGCTTGGCCAACACGGACATGTCGCGAAAGCCACTTTCGCGACGTCTGATGTCCCGAAAGTGGCTTTCGCGACATGCCTCCACCTGACTCCTGGGCCCCGAAGGCCGCGGTAGTTCGTAACACCAACTACCGCATTCAGAGGACGAAATGCGGGAGGGGTCAGGCGAGAGTGAGCGAGGTCAGCCGGACGGACTCGCGGTCCGAGGCGGGACGGGCGGCGAGGAGGTCGGCGACGGGACCGTGGCCGGGGAGCACCGCGCCAGGCTCGATCTCCAGCCAGGGAATCAGCACGCTCGCGCGCTCCGGCGTGCCGGGATGAGGAAGCAGCAACTGGGGGTCGTCGGAGCGCACCCCGTCCACGGTCACTATGTCGACATCCAGCGTGCGCGGCCCCCAGCGGAGTTCGCGCACACGCTCCGCCGCCTGCTCGGCCGCCTGCCCGGTGCGCAGCCAGTCCCAGTGATCCCGCGCCGGGTCGTCGACCAACACGACGGCGTTGAGGAAGTCCGGCTGGTCCTCGACGCCCCATGCCTTCGTCTCGTAAACCGACGACACCGCGACGACCGCGGGCCGCACGGCGTCGACGGCGGACTGAAGGAAAGCGAGCCGGTCCCCGAGGTTGGAACCGAGCGAGAGCAGCGCGCGGCTCATCGCTCGCGCCGCACCGTGACCGCGACGTCGTCGAAGTTCAGCGGGATCGGCGCGGACGGCTTGTGCACCGTCACCTCGACGGCGGTCAGCCGCTCGTCACGCAGCACCTCTTCGGCGATCTTCCCGGCGACACTCTCGATGAGGTCGTACGGCTCGCCCGCCACGATCCCGGCGGCGAGTTCCGCCAATTCGCCGTAGTGCAGCGTCTTGGTCAGGTCGTCGGACGCGGCGGCCGGGCCGAGGTCCAGCCACGCCACGATGTCGACGACGAACTCCTGCCCGTCGCGTTTCTCGTGGTCGAAGACCCCGTGCCTGCCGAAGACCCTCAACCCGGTCAACGTGATCCGGTCAGACACCAGGACTCCCCTTCCGCCAAGCCGCCGCGACGGTCACGGCGTCGATACTCGCGCCGACCTCGTGCACCCGCACACCCCAGGCACCGGCCGCCGCGGCGAGCGCGGACACGGCCGCGGTCGCGTTTTCGCGGCCGTCCGGCGGAGCGGGCTTTCCGTCCTTTCCGGACAACAGGCGTCCGAGGAACCGTTTGCGCGAGGCGCCGACGAGAACCGGGAAACCCAGTGACAGAAAGGAATCCAGGCCGTTCAACAGCGCCCAGTCGTGTTCGGCGTTCTTCGCGAAACCCAGTCCGGGGTCGAGCACGATCGCACCGCCGTCGACGCCCGCGGCGAGCGCTTCGTCCACTCGGGACAGCAGTTCGGCGCGCACGTCCGCGACGACGTCCTCATAGGACGCCAGCGCGTTCATGTCCTTGCTGTGCCCGCGCCAGTGCATCAGCACATACGGGACACCGGTCTCGGCGGCGACCTTCGCCATGTTCGGATCGGCCAGCCCACCGGAGACGTCATTGATGACGGACGCGCCAGCTTCGACGGCAGCGAAGGCGACCTCAGCTCGCGTGGTGTCCACGGACATCGCGATGCCGTCGGCGGCGAGCGAGCGGATCACCGGCATGATCCGGGAAATCTCGGTCTCGGCGTCCACCCGGGACGCTCCAGGCCGCGTCGACTCCCCGCCGACGTCGATCAGATCCGCGCCGCGCGCCCACATCTCGTGCGCGTGGTCCAGCGCCTGCTCGACGCCGAGGTAGCGGCCACCGTCCGAAAAGGAATCGGGAGTGACGTTCAGGATGCCCATCACCGCGCACCGGCCGGGCCGGGGCAGGGCGGTCATCGACGGCCCTTGATCAGGTCCAGCGCCTCCGCCCGCGAGGACGCCGAAGTCTGCAACAGACCGCGTACGGCGGACGTCGTCGTCCTGGCGCCGGGTTTACGGATACCGCGCATGGCCATGCAAAGGTGCTCGGCCTCGACCACGACGATCGCGCCGCGGGGCTTCAGCTTGCGCATCAGAGCGTCGGCGACTTGTGAAGTGATGCGCTCCTGGACCTGGGGACGCTTGGCGTAGAGATCGACAAGGCGAGCCAGTTTGGACAGACCAGTGACCTTGCCGTGCTCATTGGGGATGTAGCCGACATGGGCGACACCATGGAATGACAACAAGTGGTGTTCACAGGTCGAGAACATCGGAATGTCCGTCACGAGCACGAGTTCTTCGTGTGCCTCGTCGAACGTGCGGTCCAGGACGTGGTCCGGTTCGGTGTAGAGACCGGCGAACATTTCCCGGTAAGCGCGAGCGACCCGGGCCGGGGTCTCAAGGAGACCGTCCCGGTCCGGGTCCTCACCACAGGCGAGCAGGAGTTCGCGTACGGCTTTCTCGGCCCGATCCTGGTCGAAGACCGGGCTGTCGCCGTTATCGCTTGGTGTCGTCCTGTCCGTCGTCACGCCGTTGCTGTCCTTCGTCCTGCTGACCGCCGGGCTGGTCAGCGAACCAGCCGTCGCGCGGGCGGTCTTCAGCGGGACGCCAGGGCTGGTTCGGCTGGCCGCCCGGCTGCGTGGCCGGGGTCCATCCGGGAGGAGCCCCGTAGTTCGGCGGGCCGCCTACGGGCCCACCCTGGTAACCGCCTGCCGGTCCGCCCGGCTGCTGCCCACCATATGCCTGGGGCCAGTGACCGGTGCCGTTCGGCCCACCGTTGGGGCGACCACCGTTGGGGTAGGCGCCCGGCGACGGCGGAGCGTACGGGTTCGCGTTCGGATCCGGCTGCGGGTACGGCGGGCCACCGGGAAGGTCGCCGCCGCCCTGCGCGGTGCCGACCGGGGTCGGCGCCGGCTGCAGCACCGGCTGCTCCTTCTTCTCCTCCGGCGGGGGCCACGGCTCGCCGCGTTCCATCGCCAGCTCGCCGGGGGTCTTGATCGGCGGCTTGTCGGACGGCTTGCGGTCGCCGAACTCGTTGAAGATGGTGATGTGCGGGCGCTTCTCGACGGTCGCGAAGATCCGCTCGAGGTCCTTGCGGGTCAGCGTCTCCTTCTCGAGGAGCTCGATGACCAGCTCGTCCAGCACGTCGCGGTAGGTGCTCAGCACGTGCCACGCCTCGGTGTGCGCGGTCTCGATGAGCTTGCGCACCTCCTCGTCGATCTCGTGCGCGACCTCGAGCGAGTAGTCCGCCTGGCGGCCGGCCGAGCGGCCGAGGAACGGGTCGCCCTGCTCCTGGCCGTACTTGACCGCGCCGAGCCGGGCGCTCATGCCGTATTCGGTGACCATCGCGCGGGCGATCTTCGTCGCCTGCTCGATGTCGGAGGAGGCACCGGTGGTGGGCTCGTGGAAGACGAGCTCCTCCGCCGTCCGGCCGCCCATCGCGAAGACGAGGCGCCCGATCATCTCCGAACGGGTCATCAATTCCTTGTCGTCCTCCGGGACGAGCAGGGCGTGACCGCCGGTGCGCCCGCGCGGCAGGATCGTCAGCTTGTAGACCGGTTCGATGTCCGGCATCGCCCACGCGGCGAGCGCGTGCCCACCCTCGTGGTAAGCCGTGATCTTCTTCTCCTTCTCGGAGATGATCCGGCTCTTGCGGGCGGGGCCGCCGACGACACGGTCGACCGACTCCTCCAGCGCGGCGTCGGTGATCACGTGCCCGTTCTGGCGGGCGGTGAGCAGCGCGGCCTCGTTGAGCACGTTCGCCAGGTCCGCGCCGGACATGCCGACGGTCCGCTTGGCGAGGCTGCTCAGGTCGGTGCCCTGCGCGATCGGCTTGCCCTTGGCGTGCACCTCGAGGATCGCCTTGCGGCCGCGCATGTCCGGCGCGGACACCGGGATCTGGCGGTCGAAGCGGCCGGGGCGCAGGAGCGCCGGGTCGAGGATGTCGGGACGGTTGGTCGCGGCGATCAGGATGATGCCGCCGCGCGCGTCGAAGCCGTCCATCTCGACGAGCAGCTGGTTCAGCGTCTGCTCGCGTTCGTCGTGGCCGCCGCCGAGGCCGGCGCCGCGCTGGCGGCCGACCGCGTCGATCTCGTCGACGAAGATGATGCAGGGCGCGTTCTGCTTGGCCTGCTCGAACAGGTCGCGGACTCGCGAGGCGCCGACACCGACGAACATCTCGACGAAGTCGGAACCGGAGATCGTGTAGAACGGCACGCCCGCCTCGCCGGCGACGGCTCGCGCGAGCAGCGTCTTACCGGTACCGGGCGGCCCGTAGAGCAGCACGCCCTTGGGGATCTTCGCGCCGAGCGCCTGGTAGCGCGCCGGGTTCTGCAGGAAGTCCTTGATCTCGTACAGCTCTTCGACGGCCTCGTCGGCGCCCGCGACGTCCCCGAAGGTCGTCTTGGGCATGTCCTTGTTGAGCTGCTTGGCCTTCGACTTGCCGAAGTTGAGGACGCGGTTCCCGCCGCCCTGGGCGTTGTTCATCATCCACATCAGCAGGCCCAGCACCAGCGCCAGCGGGATGGCGAAGATCAGGATCTGGGTGAGGACGTTCTGCTGGGTGACCTTGGTGGTGAACTTGACCGGGTTGTCACCGCTCTTGAGGGCGATGAGCTTGTCGTAGATGGTGCTCGCGACGTTCGCCGGGTACTGCGCGATGATCTGGTCGACCTGCTGGCCGTCGACCTCGATCTTCTTGTTCAGCAGCAGTTTGACCTGCTGCTCCTTGTCCTCTTGCGAGGCTTCCTTGATGTTGTTCGTGGTGATCTGCTGGTTCGCGACCGAGATCGGCACCTGGGTGTAGCCACGATCACTGTCGAAGATCGTGTTGTATGCGAGAAACGCCAGTACCGCCGCGAGAATCCAGAGCACTGGGTTCCTGAGCACGCTCTTCCGGTTCATACGACTCGGCCCTGGTGGCCTCGACCCTTCCTGGTTGGGCGGCTCCTGCTGTTACCCGCCATCACGATCTTGACGACCCATGGTGCTCCGACACCCGCCCCTCAGGATACCGCCCGCCTGGACGGATGAGGGTGGTGAGCCTCTCGGACGTCAACGGCGGACGCCGCGCGAGGGTTCCCGGAGCGTGGCCTCAACGTGTGTCGACCGCCACACCGGCGGCCATTTCGCCGAGCCGCATCCGGAGTGTCTTGACGTCCGCGGGCGAGACGGTGACCCATTCGCGGCCGTCCGGACCGGCCTGTGACGTGCTGAGATAGCGGCCGCTGGCGGTGTCGAACCAGCCGAGGACCCGGGAGCGCTGCTTGGCGCCCACGTGGGACCGGCTGTTCGCTGCGAGCTGACCGCCGCGGAGCCTCGGCTGGCCGGTGAGCTTGCCGAACGCCTCGCGCGGGTCCGCGGTGATGCGTTCACTGAGCGAGACGCGCGCCTTCTCCTTGCGACGACTCTTCGCCGCTTCGGGCTCCTCGGACTGCTTCGTCGCGTTGATGGCGGCTCGGATCGGCTCGGTGCGGCGGGCGTCGTCGATCGGCAGCGTGACGGACGCCTCCGACCCGCGCTGCCCCGGGGGCAGCAGGTCGACGACCGCGGTCGGGAGCCCGTCGGCCGGCGCCTCACGCAGCCAGATCCCGGACTGGTCCTGGATCGCGATCACCGCGTCGCGGCCGTCGGTGGCGCCGAGCACGGCGATCGTCGGGACCTGGAAGTCGGGGATGTGCAGCGCGTCGATGGTCAGCGAACCGCGGGCGAGGAGGTACAGCCAATCCTCGATCTTGCGGTCCAGCCGTCCCCGGCCGTCGCGGAGGCCGCGGGCCTGGAGTTCGTTGTCGACGCGCTGGCGCAGCGCCCGCCGTTCGAGCTCGGTCGCACCGTGCGACCGGACGCGCAGCGGGTATGGCAGGTCACCGAGCTCGGCGGACTCCCAGAGGAAGTCGAACGCCATCGGCGTGAAGTGTTCCTGGTGCATTGCTCCGTGCCCTCCCGGCACCTCGGCTTCTGGGCCTCGGGACGCCCAGAGGGTTCACGATAGCGAAGGGGTACGACAGTCGTCGTCCGGATGCGGGAAGTGACGCTAGCGGGACGGCAAGGCGACCGAGACGGGTCTCCCCAAGGGCGCCCCGCGCCCGACGGAGACTTCACCGTCGCGCGCCCTCTTTTGGGCCGAAAGCCCACGGAAACTCGATGAAAGGGCGCCTCGCTCTCCACCCGAGTTGGAAGCGGCTCGGCGCCCTTTCGGCGAGTTTCCGTCAGCGCGCGATAGAGGACTCAGCCGCGATCTTCCCCAGCATCTCCGTGAGCCGGTGCCGCAACGTCGCCGGATCCGCGGGCGCGATGGTGATCCAGTCCCGTCCGTCGGAACCGCGGGTCGCCTGGGTGAAGTACCGGCCGGACTGCGTGTCGAACCAGCTCAGCACCGAAGACCGGCTTCGCGTGCCGTGTTTACTACGCGCGTTGGCGCCGAACTGTCCACCGCGAAGCCGCGGCTGCGCCTGGAGCCGCGACAGGGCTTTGCGGTCCTCGTCGGACGTCGCCGTGCCGTCGATCTGCGGCTGGCGACGCTGGAGGAAGTCCGCCCCCGACGCACCGACGAGCCCGTCCAGCGGGAGGGTGATCGACTTCTCCGTGCCGCGGGTGCCGGGCGGCAGAAGGGAGACGATCGCGCTCGCGAGGCCGTCCGGGGCGATGGGGTGGAAGTGGAAACCGCGCGGATCCTGCACCGTCAGCAGGCCTTGCCCGCCGAGCACGGACGCGACCGCGAGCAGCGGTTCGGTGTTGGGATTGTTGAGCTGGACGCAATCCAGGCTCAGATCCGGCCTCGCGAGGACACCGAAGTAGTCCTCGATATGCGGCTCGGGACGTCCGCGTTCGTCGGCGAGGCGGCGCTGGTTCAGCGACTGGAGCGTCTGCGTCCGCAGGGCCCCGCGCTCGTCCACGGTCGCCCCGTGCGAGCGGAGCCGCAGCGGGTACGGCAGCTCACCGGCGTTCGCGCTCTCCCACAGGAAGTCGAGTTCGACCGGGGTGAGCAGTTCACCGTTCGCCATGTTCCGCCCCTATGTCTGTTGGTGAACCCGCGTCCGCGATCGGCGTCGGCAGGACACTGCCTGGTCATCTATCTCACGATCGCGAGCAGGGTGTCCTGCCACCGCGATAGCGGGGCCTTCGGCCGGGCGGGTTCACGCGTGGTCGCCTTTCGGCGTCGATCTTCAGCTCCGCCGACAGGCTCGCACAAGTCAGCGGGCGCGCGGGCCGGTCGGCCCCGCCCCCCGGGGAAAAACGTGTTGGGGTAGTCGTCGTCGGTCCAGGCGGCCATGACCCGCGGC
>NZ_JBIWKX010000071.1:0-38746 GCF_044765885.1 Amycolatopsis sp. NPDC102389 | reverse complement strand
TTTTTGGGGTTGTTTTTTTTGGTTTTTTTTTTAACCACCAAAAACCCGAAACGCCACTCACGACCCACCCGCACCGACCATGCCACGTTTGCCTTACCCCTCAAATAACGACACTTGCCACTCACGACCCCATGGAAAACCTTATCGCCCCGACCCCTTTGTGAAGCCACTCAAATCGGGCTAATCGGGCAGCATCCTTCGGGGAGGGACCTTGTGGACAGTGGGCGGAGTGGCGGCTTTCCGCAAGTGGTCGCGTGGCCGGAGCGTGCCGAAACCGCCAACAGGACTTACAGGACGCCGCCTAGGTTTCGCCAGGAACGGACCGTTCATGGCGTCAACGTTCGGCGGTCACGACCCAGACGCCACCGGGGATCCGCACGCCCTGCGGGGTCTCGAACTCGCCGAGTGCGTCGCGGACCTGGTCGCGGAGTCGGGCGATGGAGGCCGCGTCCACGTTCCGCAGGTTGTGCTGGATCGGGGCCATCGAGAAGACGAAGTCCGTCGCGTCGCCGGCGTCCGCTCCGAAGCCCATGTCCGCGTCCACCGGCCGGATGTCGATGTCACGGAAGCCCGCCGCCGTGAGCACTTCGGTGATCCGCTCGGGCGTCAGCAGCGAACCCATCCCGCGTGCGGCGGGGGAGGGCTCGCGGAGATAGGGCGCGAGCGCCGCCGTCGCGCGGGTGTAGGCACTGTCGACGTCGCCTGCTCGCGGTCCCACGAAGGCCAGTCGCCCGGCCGGCGCCATCGCTTCGCGGAGATGCGTGAACGCCGCGACCAGGTCGGCGAAGAACATCACGCCACCGCGGCTGATGACGACGTCGAAGCCGGGCCCGTCGAACGGGTGCACCTGCGCGTCTCCCCGCTCGAACGCGATGTTGGTGATTTCCTCGGCCGCCGCGTCCAGGCGGGCCCTTTCCAGCTGTGGCGCCGAAAGGTCGATGCCCAGCGCGTGCCCGCTTCCTGCTTTCTTCGCGGCGAGCCGGGTGGTGAGCCCGGCGCCGCAGCCCACGTCCAGGACGGCGTGACCGTCGCGGATGTCCGCCGCGTCGAAGAGCGGCGCGTCGAAGGCCTCCATCATCCCGTTGTAGCGATCCGGGCGATCCGCCCAGAGCTTGCCCTCCCAGCCGTTCCACGCTTCGGCCTGTTGCTGATTGACGATCGCCGTCATCCCGGCACCTCATCCCCATCGTTACTAGAGTTGAACTCTAGTGGTTGACTCTAGAGATAGACTCCAGTCATGAGTGGTGTCAAGGGCGCCCGATCCGAACGGGCGGCGGAAACCCGGCGGCGGATCATCACGGCCGCCACGGAGCTCTTCCTCGCCGACGGCTACGGCGCGACCACGCTTCAGCAGGTCGCGGATCGGGCGGGGGTGGCGGTCCAGACCATCTACTTCACCTTCCGCAACAAGCCGACGCTGCTGAAGGAACTGGTCGACGTCGCGATCGCCGGCGACGACGGTCCACTGGCGACGATGGAGCGGCCGTGGTTCGCGCGGGTGACGGACGCGCCGGACGCGCGCGCGGCGCTGACCGCGCTCGTCACCGGCAGCCGGGCCGTGCTCGAACGCGTCGCCGCCGTCACCGACATGGTTCGCACCGCGACCGCGGCGCACCCCGAGCTGCGGGAACTGTGGCCGGATCAGGAGGATCCGCGCCACGCCGTGCACACGGCGGCGGCGAAGGCCTTGATGGGGAAACCGGGCGCTGTCACCGATCTCGACGTCGACAGGGCGGCGGACGTCCTCTACGCGCTCCTCAGCCCGGAGATGTTCCTGATCCTCACCCGTGACCGCGCTTGGCCGCTGGACGTCTGGGAGCGCTGGGTGGAGGACGCGCTGGCCGCGCAGTTGCTCGAGCGCGGCTAGGTGGATGCCATGAACGGTCCGTTCTTTGCAGAATTCGCAAGGAACGGACCGTTCATAGCGCGTGTCAGCCGGTCTGGGAAGCCGGGGTCTTCGAGCCGAAGGGCTTGCGCTGCAGTGCCCGCGCCACCGGTTCGACGATCCGCGCGGCCGTCGGGCCGAGGATCGCCATCAGGAGCACGTACGCCGTCGCGAGGGCGGCGAGTTCGCCGGTCACCGCGCCCGCCGCCACGGCCAGCCCGGCGATGACGATCGAGAACTCGCCTCGGGCGACCAGCGCGGCTCCGGCACGCGCCCGGCCCATCTTCCCGATGCCTTGCCGTCGCGCGGCCCACCAGCCGGTGCCGACCTTCGTGAGCGTGGTCGCGACCGCGAGGACGACCGCCCAGCCGAGCACGGGCGGGATCGACGCGGGGTTGGTGTTGAGCCCGAACACGACGAAGAACACGGCGGCGAAGAGGTCCCGCAGCGGTTCGAGCATGTGCGTCGCGTTCTCCGCCGTCGAGCCCGAGATCGCGATGCCGAGCAGGAACGCGCCGACCGCGGCCGAAACCTGCATCGCCGAAGCGACGCCGGCGACCAGCAGCGCCGCGCCGAGGACCTTGAGGAGGAACACCTCGCGATCGGGGCTGTCCACCGCCGCGGAGACGTACCGGCCGAACTTCAGCGCGATCACCAGGACCACCGTGATGACCATCAGCGAGATCCCGACGGCCTTCATCCCGCCGAGGAAGCTCACCCCGCCGAGTACCGCGGTGAGGATCGGCAGGTACAGCGCCATCACCAGGTCCTCGAACACCAGGATCGACAGCACCACCGGGGTTTCCCGGTTACCGAGCCTGCCGAGGTCGCCGAGCACCTTCGCGATGATCCCGGACGACGAGATGTAGGTGACGCCCGCCATGACGATCGCGCCGATCGGTCCCCAGCCGAGGATGAGCGCGACGATCGCACCCGGCGCGGCGTTCAGCACGATGTCCACGAGGCCCGCCACCCACGAGCGTTTCAGCCCGGTGAACAGCTCGGCCGCCGAGTACTCCAGGCCCAGCAGGAGCAGCAGCAGGACGACACCGATCTCGCTGGCGAGGTGGGTGAAGTCGCCGATGTCGCCGAGCGGGATCAGCCCGCCCTGCCCGAAACACAGGCCACCGATCAGGTACAGCGGGATGGGGGACATCCCGATCTTCCCGGCGAGGCGTCCCAACGCGCCCAGCCCGAAGAAGACCGCCCCGAGTTCGATCAAGGACAGTGCGGTGTGATCCATCCGCGATCAGCCGTACTTCAAGATCTTGACGGCGGCCTCGAGACCCTCGGAGGTGCCGACCGCGACGAGCACGTCGCCCGCGGTGAGATTGAAGTCCGGGTTGGGGGAGGGATGGACCTGCCCGGCTCGCATCACCGCGACCACCGACACGCTCGTCCGCGTGCGCATCGCGGTGTCGCCCAGCGTCCGCCCGTCGAACGGCGACGACGATTTGATCGGCAGCTGCTTGGTGTTGATGCCGGGCAGGTCCCTGTGCTCCTCGGTGAGCTGGGCGACCAGCTGGGGCGCGCCGAGCAGGTTCGCCAGCGCGCCCGCCTCGTCGGTGGTGAGCGGAAGTGAGGCCAGGCAGGCGTCGGGATCGTCCGTTTTGGACAAGATCAGCTCGACGTGTCCATCGCGATGGGTCACCACACCGACGCGGCGGCCGTTGCGGGTGGCGAAGTCCTTGCGGACGCCTATTCCGGGGAGCGGGGTCACTTCGACGTTCACGTGAACAACAGTAACTCACTGTCCGTTTTGCGCGGGACGGATCAGGAACAACGCCGAGATCACGACCATCAAGGCGCAGGTCGCGCCATGGATGCCGAGCGCGGCGCCCACGGATCCGTCGTGGGTCAGCACGATCAGCATGTCGCCGAACGGGATGAACGCCGTCGCGAGCATCGCCCAGCCCAGCGCGCGGGCGTTGCGGAACAGGATCAGCGCGAGCACCACAAGTGCCGCGCCGATGTCCCGGACGCCCTTGACCGCGAGGATCGGGTCACCTTCGGACGGCATCACCGGCAAACCGAAGCCGCCCGTCTGGGTCGCCGGGAAGAACACGTAACCACTACCGAAGTACAGGACGAAGAGCACGAGGGCGGCGGACAGGATGTAGGCGATCTTGATTCGGGTCATGGTCTCCGACTCCAAAAGCTAGCAGTGCTAGGAACGACGCCGAGACTAGCGCTAGCACTGCTAGCTTGTCTAGCGGTGCTAGCATCTTCGTATGGTCACGAACCCCCGGCGCGAGCGCGACCGCTCGCAACGCGAACAGCTGATCGTCACCACCGCGCGCGAGATCGCCGAAGAAGAAGGCTGGGACGCGGTCACCACCCGGCGGCTGGCGGCGAAGATCGAGTACAGCCAGCCGGTGCTCTACAGCCATTTCTCCGGCAAGGGGGCGATCATGGCGGCCGCCGCGCTGGAGGGCTGCGCCGAAATGGCCGTGGACATGCGGAAAGGGGCCGGGACCGCGGAGGACTCGCGTGGCGCGCTGTGGCGGCTGGCTCAGAACTACTTCGACTTCGCCGATCGCAAGCCCGCGCTCTACGACGCGATCTGCACCCTCGCCAGTGAGCTGAGCTTCGCCAGTCCGGACAGTCCCGCGCCGTTGAAGGACGCGTTCGGCGCCCTGCTCGAGACCGTGGGCCCGGTGGCGGGCGAACACGACCCCGCCCTTTACACCGAGACCTTCTGGGCCGCCCTGCACGGCCTGGTCACCCTCGAACGCAGCCGGCGGCTCCCGGCGGAAGCGCGCGCGGAACGCATCGGCATGCTCGTCGACCGGTTCGCCGTGGGCGGCTGAGGCGTGTCGCGCGCCACCAGGCAGAATGGTGGTCGATCAGATGAGCGACGGATGAGCTGAGGAGTGTTTCGGTGGCGGGAGCCCTGCGTGGTGTGGTCGCGATGGACGGCCCGTCCGGAACCGGGAAATCCACGGTCTCGCGGAAGCTCGCGACGAAGCTCGGCGCCGGTTACCTCGACACCGGCGCGATGTACCGCATGGTGACCCTCGCCGTTTTGCGCGCCGCGACCGACCTGACCGACGCGGACGCGATCGCCGACGTCGCCCGAAAGGCCGAATTCGGCATCGGGACCAGCCCGGAGGAAGCGACCGTGACCCTGGCGGGTGAAGACGTCGCCGCCGAGATCCGCGGCGCGGATGTCACCACCGCGGTGTCGCCGGTATCGGCCGTCCCCGCGGTCCGCGAACTGCTGGTCGCCCGGCAGCGCGAGATCATCGCCGAGGTGCTCGGCCGGGTCGGCGGCATCGTGGTCGAAGGCCGCGACATCGGCACCGTCGTCTCACCGGACGCCCCGCTCAAGATCTTCCTCACCGCTTCGGCCGAGGTCCGCGCCGCACGCCGCAGCGCGCAGGACTCCGCCGCCGGCCGGGAGTCCACAGTGGACGTCGCCAAAGCGGCGGTGGAACGCCGTGACCGCCTGGACTCCACGCGGGCGGCTTCGCCCCTGCGCGCGGCCGAAGACGCCGTCGAGGTCGACACTTCGGCGCTCAACATCGACCAGGTCATCGTCGCGCTGGCGGAACTCGCGCTGCACCGCGGTCTCCTCGAAGGCTGCCCCGCCGAGGCCGCCAGGTGAGCGCGAAGGGACTGCCCGAAGGCGCGAGCGACCCGATCCACACCTTCGGCCGGGGGATCTCGAAGTTCATCGTCCGGCCCGCTTTCCGGGTCCGGGTCCACGGTGCCGAGCGGGTACCGGCGTCCGGGCCGGTGGTGTTCATGGCCAACCACAGCTCGATGGCGGAACCCGCGCTGCTGTTCGGAATGTTCTCGCGGCGCACCGCGTTCCTGGTCAAGGCGGAACTCTTCAAGGGTTTCGTCGGCTGGTTCTTCCCGAAGCTGGGCCAGATCCCGGTGAAACGGGGTGCGGTGGACCGCAAGCCGCTGATGATGGCGGTCAAGGTGCTCGAGGACGGCGGTGCGGTGGGGATCTTCCCCGAAGGCACCCGCGGCCTCGGTGACGCCGAAAACTTCGAGCGCGGCGCGGCCTTCCTGGTCCGCGCCGGGAACGCGACCGTGGTTCCGGTCGCCACTCGGGGGACGTACAAACCCGCCGGCGCCAAGAGGCGTTGGCGGCCACGCGTCGACATCATGGTCGGCGAACCTTTCACTCCCGCGATCGGGAAGGGAAGGACAGGGCTGGAGGAGGGAACCGAGCGGCTTCGCATCGCGCTCGCGGACCTCGTGAAGGCACTGGACGAATGGCGCTTGGAGCACGGGCTCCAAGACACGCGACAGGATTGAGTACATGACAGAGCTAGACGGAGTCGGCGAGATCGACGGCTCCTGGTCCGACGAGTCCGAATTCACCGCGCTGGACGCGCAGATCGCCGCGGGCGAGGCCGAGGAGGAAGCGCAGCTCGCGCAACCGGTCCTCGCCGTCGTCGGCAGGCCGAACGTGGGCAAGTCGACCCTCGTGAACCGCATCCTCGGCCGCCGCGAGGCGGTCGTGCAGGACGTCCCCGGCGTGACCAGGGACCGCGTCGCCTACGACGCGTTCTGGGCGGGCCGCCGGTTCACGCTGGTGGACACGGGCGGCTGGGAGCCGGACGCGACCGGGCTGCAGGCCTCCGTCGCCGCGCAGGCCGAGATGGCGATGGCCACCGCCGACGCGGTGCTGCTGGTCATCGACGCCAGCGTCGGCGCGACGGCCACCGACGAGGCCGTCTCCAAGGTTTTGCGCCGCTCGAAGAAGCCGGTTCTGCTCGCCGCCAACAAGGTCGACGACGACCGCCTGCTCGCCGACACCGCGTCGCTGTGGTCGCTCGGCCTCGGCGAGCCGTACCCGGTCAGCGCGCTGCACGGGCGCAGCTCGGGCGACCTGCTCGACGCCATCGTCAAGGCGCTGCCGTCGATGCCGCGCGACGGCGACCGCGCCACCACCGGCCCGCGCCGCGTCGCGCTGGTCGGCAAGCCGAACGTGGGCAAGTCCAGCCTGCTGAACAAGCTCTCCGGCGAGGAACGGTCCGTCGTGGACTCGGTCGCCGGCACCACCGTCGACCCGGTCGACTCGCTGGTCGAGCTGGACGGCGAGACCTGGCGGTTCGTCGACACGGCGGGCCTGCGCAAGCGGGTCAACTCGGCCAACGGCGCGGAGTACTACGCGTCGCTGCGGACCAAGACCGCGATCGACGCGGCCGAGGTCGCGATCGTGCTGCTGGACGCCGCCGAACCGCTTTCGGAGCAGGACCTGCGGGTGCTGACCATGGTCGTCGAGGCGGGCCGCGCCTGTGTGCTCGCCTTCAACAAGTGGGACCTCGTCGACGAGGACCGCCGTCACGCCATGGTGCGCGAACTGGACCGCGGCCTGGTGCGGGTGCCGTGGGCGGACAAGGTCAACATCTCGGCGCTCACCGGCCGGTCGGTGCGCAAGCTCGCGCCCGCGCTGAGGACCGCGTTGAAGTCCTGGGACCAGCGGGTTCCCACCGGTCAGCTGAACGGCTGGCTGGCCGACCTCATCGC
This sequence comes from Amycolatopsis sp. NPDC102389, assembly GCF_044765885.1. Lineage (NCBI taxonomy): Bacteria > Bacillati > Actinomycetota > Actinomycetes > Pseudonocardiales > Pseudonocardiaceae > Amycolatopsis > Amycolatopsis sp. NPDC102389. The sequence continues at coordinate 31,371 of NZ_JBIWKX010000071.1, read as the reverse complement.
CGCGACCCCGCCGCCGGTGCGCGGCGGCAAGCAGCCGAAGGTGCTGTTCGCGACCCAGGCGGGCATCCGGCCGCCCACGCTGGTCCTGTTCACCACCGGCTTCCTCGAGGCGGGTTACCGGCGCTTCATCGAACGGAAGTTCCGTGAGCGCTTCGGATTCGAAGGCACCCCCGTCCGGGTGAATGTCCGCGTCCGCGAAAAGAAGCAAAGGCCCAAGGCGGGCGGAAAAGCGGCGGGTAAACCGAAGACCCGCTGATTTCCCACGATGTAGGTGAATATTTCACTGCGTGGACACGCCGTTGACCTCGGGTTTCGGCGTGTCCACCGGTGAGTTTCGACACTCTGCCGAGACCCTCCCGAGATATGTCGTTCACCTGCGGTAAAGTCATTGGTCTGCTAGCGGGCGCCTCATTCGGAGAGCGAGCCCGAATGACGCACTTCGCGAAAGGTGTGTGATGGGCTTGCGCGCCCATGCTTCTGCCGTGCCCGTGGTGACCTCCCGATGACCCTGACCGCCGACTCCCGGCCCATCGCGTGCGTCGCCGACGTCACCGTGACCCCGTCGCCCGCTCCGGTCGCCGACCGCGCCCTGTTCTGGTCCGGCCTCGGTGCCGGTGAGCGCACCCTGATCGACATCCTCGCCGAGACCGCCGCCCGCCACCCCAACGCGGGCGCGATCGACGACGGCGAGACCACGCTGTCCTACCGCAAGCTCGTCGAGGAGATCGACGCCTACGGCCGCAAGCTGACCGCCAACGGTGTCGGCGTCGGCGACCGGGTCGGCGTCCGGATCTCCTCCGGTACCGCCGAGCTCTATGTCGCGATCCTCGCCGTCCTGTCCGTCGGCGCCGCCTACGTGCCGGTCGACGCGGACGACCCGGACGAGCGCGCCGAGCTGGTCTTCGGCGAGGCCGACGTCGCCGCCGTCGTCTCCGATGGCGGCGTGATCACCGTCGTCGGCTCGCCGGGCGGTGTCGAAGGCGGCCCCGCGCCGGTCGACGACGCCTGGATCATCTTCACCTCCGGTTCGACAGGGAAGCCGAAGGGCGTCGCGGTCTCGCACGCTTCGGCCGCCGCATTCGTCGACGCCGAAGCTCAGCTGTTCCTCACGGAGGAGCCGATCGGCCCCGGCGACCGCGTGCTCGCCGGCCTGTCCGTCGCGTTCGACGCGTCCTGCGAAGAGATGTGGCTCGCCTGGCGCTACGGCGCCTGCCTGGTCCCGGCGCCGCGTTCGCTGGTGCGGACCGGTGTCGACCTCGGCCCGTGGCTGGTCGCGCAGGGCATCACCGTCGTCTCGACCGTGCCGACGCTGGCCGCGCTGTGGCCCGCCGACGCGCTCGAAGACGTCCGCCTGCTGATCTTCGGCGGCGAGGCCTGCCCGCCGGAGCTGGCCGAACGCGTCGCCGTCGAGGGCCGCGAAGTCTGGAACACCTACGGCCCGACCGAGGCCACCGTCGTCGCCTGCGCCGCGCAGATGACCGGCGAGGGCCCGGTCCGCATCGGCCTGCCGCTGGCGGGCTGGCAGCTCGCCGTCGTGAACGAGGCGGGCGAACCGGTCGCGATGGGGGAGACCGGCGAGCTGGTCATCGGCGGCGTCGGCCTGGCCCGTTACCTGGACCCGGAGAAGGACGCCGAGAAGTTCGCGCCGCTGCCTTCGCTGGGCTGGCGCCGCGCGTACCGCAGCGGTGACATGGTCCGCGCCGAAGCCGAGGGTCTGCTGTTCCTCGGCCGTCTCGACGAGCAGGTGAAACTCGGCGGCCGCCGGATCGAGCTCGGCGAGGTCGACGCTGCCCTCCAGGCGCTGCCCGGGGTGCAGGGCGCCGCCGCCGCGATCCGCCGGACCAAGGCGGGCAATCAGGTGCTCGTCGGGTACGTCGTGCCCGCCGAAGGCGTGAAGTTCGACCACGACGAGGCCGCGACCCGGCTGCGCGAGCAGCTGCCCGCGGCGCTCGTCCCGCTGCTGGCGCTGGTCGACGACCTGCCGACCCGTACCTCCGGCAAGGTCGACCGCAACGCGCTGCCGTGGCCGCTGTCCACTGTGGACGCCGCCAAATCCGGTCTGTCGCCGACGGAGAGCTGGCTCGCCGAAGGCTGGGCCGAGATCCTGGGTGTCTCCGTCGACAACCCGAAGGCCGACTTCTTCACCAACGGCGGCGGAAGCCTGACGGCCGCGCAGCTGATCGCGCGCATCCGGACCCGGCACCCGCAGGTGTCGGTGAGCGACATCTACGCCAACCCGAAGCTCGGCGCGCTCGCGTCGCTGCTGGACGCGCTCAGCGGTGAGAAGACCGAACGCCGCGACATCGCGCCCACCCCGCGCAAGGCCGGGATCATCCAGTCGCTGCTGATGATCCCGCTGATGGGCCTGGTCGGCCTGCGCTGGACGACCATCGCCGCGACGCTGTCGAACGTGCTGTCGCTGGCCGGTTTCGCCTGGGCGCCGACGCTGAGCTGGGTGTGGATCGCCGTCGCGTGGGTCGCGCTGTTCAGCCCCGCGGGCCGGATCGCGATCTCGGCGACCGGTTCCCGGCTGCTGTTGCGCGGGGTCCGTCCCGGCAGCTACCCGCGCGGTGGGAGTGTCCACTTGCGACTGTGGACGGCCGAGAAGCTCGCCGAGTTCAGCGGCGCGGACAGTGTCGCGGGTGCGTCCTGGATGACGACGTACGCCAAGGCTCTCGGCGCGCGGATCGCCAAGGACGTCGACCTGCACTCGCCGCCGCCGGTCACCGGCATGCTGAAACTCGGCCGCGGTGCCGCCATCGAACCCGAGGTCGATCTGACCGGGCACTGGGTGGACGGCGACCTCGTGCACATCGGCAAGATCCGGATCGGCGCCGACGCGCGGATCGGCGCGCGCAGCACGCTGTTCCCCGGCGCGCGGATCGGCAAGGGCGCGGAGATCGCGGCCGGCTCGACCGTCCGCGGCAACGTGCCCGCCGGGCAGCGCTGGGCCGGTGCCCCCGCGGCTCGTGCCGCCAAGGACTCGCTGAAGTGGCCGTCCAGCCGCCCGCCGCGGTCGCGGTTCTGGGCTTCGGTCTACGGCGCGACTTCGGTCGCCCTGGGCCTGCTGCCCGCCGCTGCCGCTCTGCCCGCCGTCGCCGTGCTGGGCTACGCGATCACCGGTGCTTCGTCGCTGAGCGCCGCGCTCGGCCAGGCACTGCTGTTCACGCCGCTCGCGACCATCGCGTACTTCCTGTCCTACGCCCTGCTCGTGCTCGTCGGTGTCCGTTCGCTGAGCATCGGCATGGTCGAGGGGTACCACCCGGTGCACGGCCGTGTCGCGTGGCAGGTCTGGGCGACCGAACGGCTGATGGGCATGGCGCGTGAAGGGCTGTTCCCCTTGTACGCCAGCCTGTTCACCCCGGTGTGGCTCCGGATGCTCGGGGCGAAGGTCGGCCGGAACGTCGAGGCGTCCACCGTCCTCGCGCTGCCGAAGATGACCCAGGTGGACAGTGGCGCGTTCCTCGCGGACGACACCATGGTCGCCACCTACGAACTCGGCCACGGCTGGCTGCACGTCGCGCCGGCGCGCATCGGCAAGCAGGCGTTCCTCGGCAACTCGGGGATGGCCGCGCCGGGACGTTCGGTGCCGAAACGCGGTCTGGTCGGGGTGCTGTCGTCGGCCCCGCTCAAGGCGAAGAAGGGCTCCTCGTACCTCGGGATGCCGCCGCTGCCGGTCCGCCGGTCGGTCGGCGAGGCCGACACGAGCCGCACCTTCACGCCGCCGCTGCGGTTGAAGGCGGCCCGCGCGCTCGTCGAACTCTGCCGCATCGTGCCGGTGATGTGCGGCGTCGCGCTGACCGTGCTGGTGGCCGCCGGGATCTTCGCGCTGGCGTCGTCGTACGGCTTCCTGGTCGCGGTGCTGCTCGGCGGGCCGCTGCTGCTCGCCGCCGGTGCCGTCGCCGCGCTGACCGCCACCGCGATGAAGTGGCTGCTCGTGGGCCGGTTCCGCGCGGTCGACCATCCCTTGTGGAGCTCGTTCGTCTGGCGCAACGAACTCGCCGACACCTTCGTCGAGGCGCTCGCCGTGCCGTGGCTGATCGGTTCGCTCGGCGGCACACCGCTGCTGCCGGCGTGGCTGCGGACCATGGGCGTCAAGATCGGTCGCGGCGTGTGGCTGGAGACGTATTGGCTGCCCGAGTCCGACCTGGTGACCCTCGGCGACGGCGCGACGATCAACCGCGGCTGTGTCGTGCAGACGCATCTGTTCCACGACCGGATCATGACGATGTCGCCGGTGACCCTGGACGAGGGAGCGACGCTCGGGCCGCACGGTATCGTGCTGCCTGGTGCGAGCATCGGCGCGCGGACGACCGTCGGACCGGGCTCCTTGGTGACCCGGGGCGACGCGGTTCCCGCCGACTCGCGCTGGCTGGGTAATCCCATCTCGGCCTGGACGAAGTAGGGAAGCGGGGTTCTTCGCAGGGTGATTTCGAAGGCCTTCGCGCAGCCCTCGCCCGGCGCGGACACCTCCGGCGACTCCTATCTGCCCCAGCACGGTAACGGCGGTTACCGGGTCCGGCACTACGATCTGGAGCTGGACTACAAGATCGGCCCCAACCGGCTGTCGGCCTCCGCGGCCATCACCGCGGAGGCGACGCAGGCGTTGTCACGGTTCACACTCGACTTCGGCGAGTTCCGGATCAACCGGGTGCTGGTCAACGGGAAACCGGCCAAGTACACCCGCCGCGCGCACAAGCTGCAGGTGAAGCCGGCGAAGTCGCTGCCGGCCGGGAGTGAGTTCCGGGCCGAGGTTTATTACGTCGGCAATCCGCGGCCGCTTCCAGGGCTGTGGGGCGACATCGGCTGGGACGAACTGACCGACGGCTCACTCGTCGCGAGCCAGCCGGTCGGGGCGCCGTCGTGGTTCCCGTGCAACGACCATCCGGCGGACAAGGCGACCTACCGGGTCGCGCTGACGACGTCGTCGCCGTATCTCGTGGCCGTCACCGGGAATCTCGTTTCCCGGTACACGCGCGCGAGCACCACCCAGTGGGTCTTCGAACGGCCCGAGCCGACACCGACCTACCTGATGAGTGTCCAAATCGGACGGTACGACGACATCGTGCTGGCGTCCGGCGGCGTTCCGCAGCGGGCCGCCGTGCCACCGCGCCTGCGCCGGGCCTTCGCGCGCGATTTCGGGCGGCAGGGCCAGATCATGGAGTCGCTGCAACGGATGTTCGGGCCGTACCCCTTCGGCGAGTATGTCATCGTCGTCACCGACGACGACCTCGACGACCCGATCGAAGCGCAGGGCATGTCGATCTTCGGCGCCAACCACGTCGACGGGCGGCGCACCCATGAACGGCTCGTCGTGCACGAACTGGCGCATCAGTGGTTCGGCAACAGCCTGACCGTCGCCGACTGGCGGCACATCTGGCTGAACGAAGGCTTCGCGACGTACGCGGAATGGCTCTGGTCCGAGGAATCCGGCGGACAGAGCGCGCAGACGTGGGCGAAGACCTGGCACGCGCGGATGAAGGCGAAGCCCGCGGACCTGCGTCTCGCCGACCCCGGCGTGGCACGGATGTTCGACGAGCGGGTGTACAAACGCGGCGGCCTTCTGTTGCACGCCTTGCGTTGTACGGTCGGCGACGAGGTGTTCTTCCCGCTGGTGAAGGCTTGGGCGATGGAGAACCGGCACGGTTTGGTGACCACCGCTGGGTTTGTGGCGCTCGCTGAACGCTTCGCCGGGCGGTCGCTGGGTGGGTTCTTCGAGGCTTGGCTGGACGCTGCGGCGCTGCCTCCGCTTCCCTGACGCCGCTCGGTCGTCGAGTGCGCCCAATGTGGCATTGGGGACGCTGGATGTCCCCAATGCCACATTGGGGGCATGGCCGAGTTATCCACAGTGGGGCTGGTGTGGCGAGTTGTCCACAACGGGCGACATCGGTGCTGGCGGGGGCCTACCGGCGCCGTCGATGATCGTGTGGTGCGATCCGGCGAATGGGCTCGCGATCACGAGGCCCTATACAAGTTGAGCCGCGACGGGGTGATCACCGTCGCGAGACTCGTGGAATTCGGTGTCTCGAAGAGGACCTGCTATCGGCGTTGCCGGCCGGGCGGGCCGTGGCAGCGGTTGCTCCCAGGAGTGTTGTTGCTCGGTTCGGGACGGCCGACCCGTCGGCAGGCGATTGATGGCGCCCTTCTCTACGGTGGGCCGGAAGCGATCGTCACCGGCATCCAGGCCTGCCGCCTTCTGGGTTTGCGAGGGCCGAGCGGCGAGGCCGATCGAGTCCACCTGTTGGTGCCTTCCGCTCGTCAGATCAGCAGCACGGGTTACGTGATCGTGGAGCGGACCACGCGCATGCCCCGGCCGGCCGTAGTGGACGGGGTGGCGATGGCGCCCCTCGTCCGGGCGGTCCTTGATCAATGCCGCCGGTTCAGCGCGCGAGACCCGGTCCGGGCTTTGCTGACCGAAGCCGTTCAGCGAGGAAGGCTGAATCCCCAAGTCCTCAGCAGGGAACTCGAAGCGGGTAGTGATCGAGGCAGCGCGTTGCCTCGCGAAGTGCTGCGCGACGTAGTGCGAGGGGCGCGGTCGGTGGCCGAGGTCGACGCGATGGCCGTCTGGCGGCGGACCGGGCTTCCGGAGCCGTTGTGGAACCACGAATTGCGGGACGTCGCCGGTCGCTACATCGGAACCCCCGATGGCTACTTCAAGGAGGTCCGGCTCGTTTGGGAGATCGACTCCTACGACTTCCATTTCGGGAAGGAGGACTACGCCAAGACCTTGGACAGAAACGCCAGGTACGCCGCGGCGGGGATCGCCGTACTGCAGACCCTGCCGAGCCGCCTTCGATCAGAGCCCGAGGAGGTCGCCAAGGAGCTTCGAGCGGCGTACTGGGCAGCCGAGGCCCGGCTGCGTCGCGCGGCATGAACCGGAGCGGCTTTGCTCAACGACAGGTGAATTGTCCGACGAGACATCGGATGTCTGTACGGCTGCGCGAGTGAAGGGGGTGGCCAAAGCCGGACTATTTCTGGAAACATGCCGGTCGCCAGGACTTGATCTGCGGTAAACGTAGTATGAATCTGGAGGCGACTCATGGCCGAGCTGTCCAGACGATCGATGCTGAGGGTCGCGGCCGGGGCGGCCGCGCTCGGTGGGCTCTGGGCTCAGGGGGCGCCGCCGGCGGTCGCCGGACAAGACGTCCATCGCCGGATCGTCGACGACGCGCGCATGGTCTGGAAGCGCCTGCCGCAGGGCTGGCAAGAGGGTCCGTTCCTCGCCAACGGCTTCCTCGGCGTGCAGTTCTACGCCGGGGCGCAGCCGAACGTCCTCAAGGTGATGCTCAGCCATTCCCGGGTCCAGGACCAGCGCGGGCAGTGGGAAGCGGGTATCGGGTACTCGCGGCTCCCGATCGGCTACCTCACCCTCACCTTCGCGGGCGCGATCACGGCGGTGGACTGGCACCTCGACCTGTACAACGCCGAACTCGGCGGCACGATCACCACCACCCGCGGCTCGGTGCGGTTCTCCGCGCTGGTCCACAACGACCAGGACCTCCTCCTCGTCTCGCTCACCGGGGAGGCGGCCGCGGAGTGGGGGTTCACGCCGCTCAAGTCGGCGACGACCCGGACGATCCGCAAGCCGCCCGAGTACACCGCCAATCCCGATCCGAAGCTCGCCAGTGCGGGCGCCGTCCGGTACTGCGAGCAGCCGCTCCACGCGGGCGGCGGATACACGACGGCGTGGCGTGAGCGGACCATCGGCACGCGACGGCTCCTGGCGGCGACGGTCGCGTACGGCCTCCCCGAGCCGACGCACACCGCAGAGGCGATCAGCAGGGTCAACCGGGCGTCGACGGCCATTCCGGACCTGCTCGTCGCCGGTCACCGGCGGTGGTGGAACGCCTTCTACCGTCGCAGTTTCGTGTCCATTCCGGACAAACGGATCCAGCGGTTCTACTGGATCCAGCTGTACAAGACCGCCTGCGCCACCCGCGCGAACGGCCCGGTCGTCGCCGAATGGGGGCCTTGGTTTCCGGAGGTCGGCAACAGCTGGACGGCGGTGTGGTGGAACCTCAACGTCCAGGTCACGTACCCGATCGTCAACAGCAGCAACCATTCCGAACTCGACGCCGTCACCGAGACCTTCCGCCGCGACCACGCCAACCTCGAACTCTCGGTGCCTCCCGCGTACCGGGACGGCGAGACGTACGCGCTTTCGCATCCGGGGGACTGGCGGCTGCGGCCCGGCGGCACCCGTGCGGTCGGGATACCCGGGCCCGCCACCAAGAACGACCAGACCGGCAACCTGATCTGGGGCCTGCACAACGTCTGGCTCGCGTACCGGCACAGCATGGACGTCCGCGTCCTCCGTGACGTCCTGTATCCGACGCTGGCCAAGGCGCTCAACTACTACCGGCACTTCCTCGCCACCGGCCCGGACGGTGCCCTGCATCTGCCGATGACGAGGTCGCCCGAATACGCCGACGCGGCCGACTGCACCTACGACCTGTCGTTGATCCGCTGGGCCGCGCGTACCCTCGTCGAATCGGCGGCCAAGCTGCGGATCGACGATCCGCGCGTGCCGGCGTGGCGGGAGATCGGCGAGAAACTGGTGCCATACCACCAGGATCCCGCCCAGGGCGTGCTGATCGGCGACGGCGTCCCACTGGCCGAATCGCATCGGCATTTCTCGCATCTGCTCTGGCTCTATCCGCTGCGGGAAAAGCTCTGGGATCGTCCCGGCGACCGGGACATCATGCGCCGCACCTTCGCGCATTGGTCGAGCGCGCAGGAGAAATGGCACGGCTACAGCTTCGCGGCGGCGTCGTCGATGAGCTCCGTGATGGACGCGCCGGAGGAAGCTCTGCGCTACCTGAAGATCTTCCTCGACGGCACCGTCGTGGCCGACACCCAGCTGACGCCGAACACGATGTACCGCGAGGGCGCGAACCTCGCGATCGAGAGTCCCATCACCGCCGCGCAGTCCGTTGTGGACATGCTCCTGCAAGGGGACCACGGCGTGCTCAAGGTCTTCCCGTCGGTCTCGTCGGCATGGCCGGACGCGTCGTTCGAGAGCCTGCGCGCGGAAGGCGCGTTCCTCGTGGACGCTTCCCGCCGGAACGGGGCGACCGAATGGATCCGCGTCCACAGCGAGGCGGGGGAGCCGCTCACGCTGCGACACGGGATCCCTGGCGACATCGAGGTCCGCGACGCGCGTGGACGGCGGCTGCCGTGGCGGCACGAGGGTCCTGGCACGATCTCGGTCCCGCTCGGCCGCGGCGGGACCGCCGTCGTCACGCGGCGCGGCGCACGTCCGGCACTGGAACCACGGGACGTCCCTGGCGACCGTGGAACACCGGCATGGGGGGTTTGAGGATGGACATCACTCGCAGGACGATGCTCGGCGGGGCGTTGGCCGGAGTCGCGGCGGCGGGACTGGCGCCGTCGGCGTCGGCGGTGGAGAACGACTTCGACCTCGGCGGCCTGGACTGGCCCGGTTTCCTCGGTACGGCCGACCTGATCTGGCGCCGGATGCCGAAGACCTGGTACGAAGGTCCCTTCCTGGGCAACGGTTTCCTCGGCTCGGGCATCTACGCCGAGCCCGGCCGGAACGCCGTCCGGTTCAACGTCCAGCACAGCGAGGTGCAGGACCATCGGCCGGAATTCGGCTCCCTGTTCGGGCTCGCGCGGCTGCCGATCGGCCATTTCACCCTCGAACCGGTCGGCGCCATCACCGGGATCGACTGGCGGATGGACCTCTGGAACGCCGAACTCAGAGGCACGATCACCACGGCCTCGGGCAGTCTCTCGCTGCGGGCGATCGTCCACACCGGACAGTCGCTGCTGGCCGTCGAGGTCGAGCCGACCGAGGGGGAGCGCGACTTCGCGTGGGTGTTCCATCCGGCCGAGGCGGTGAGCCCGAGAACGGATCCGAAGTTCGGGAAGCCGCCGCCCGCCGGTTACGTCGCGAACCCGCCCGCGAGCCTGGAAAGCAGTGGTGACAGCAGGCTTTCCGTGCAGAGCCTGCTGGCGGGCGGCGAGCACGTCACGGCGTGGCGCGAGGTCACCCGGGGCTCGAAGCGAACGCTGTACACGTCCGTCGCGTGGTCGTATCCGAAGCGGACGGCCGCGCGGGAGGCGTTGAATACGGTCCGCCGGGCCGAACCGTTCTCGGCGTTGACGGCCGAACATCGTCGCTGGTGGCACGACTACTACCGGCACGGCTTCCTGTCCATTCCGGACACCCGGCTCCAGAGCTTCTACTGGATCCAGCTGTACAAGATCGCCTCCGCCGCGCGCCGGGAAGCGCCGGTGATGGCGACCTGCGGACCGTGGCTGGAACCGACCCCGTGGCCCGCGACGTGGTGGAACCTCAACGTCCAGCTGGAGTACTGGCTCATCCACGGGTCCAACCACCTCGAACTGGACGCCGTCGGCCACGCGCTCGGCAAGTACCGGGCGAACCTGACGAGCCAGGTCGCCGAGCCGTACCAGCACGATTCGGCGGGCATCCCGCGCACGACCGACATGACCCTGCTCAACGGCGCGGTCGGGGCGAACGCGGGGTTCCCGGTCGGCATCCCTGGCAAGGAAACGCCGACGCCGGAGGTCGGCAACCTCACTTGGGCCCTTCACAACGTCTGGCTGTCCTATCGGCACACGATGGATCGGCGTCTCCTGCGGGAGACCCTGTTCCCCCTGCTGCGCAAGGCGATCAATTACTACCTCCATTTCCTGGCGCCCGGCGCGGACGGGAAGCTGCACCTTCCGGCGACGTTCTCCCCGGAGTACGGCGTCAACGCGCCCGACTGCAACTACGACCTCGCGCTGATCCGCTGGGGTTGCAAGACCCTGCTGGAGTCGGCGGCGGAACTGCGCGTCGACGACCCGCTCGCGCGACGGTGGCGGGAAGTCCTGGCCACGCTCGTCCCGTATCCGGCCGATGCCAACGGCTACATGATCGGCGCGGGGGTGCCGTTCGCGAAATCGCATCGGCACTACTCGCATCTGCTGCAGATCTACCCGCTGTACGAGATCACCTGGGAGCGGCCCGAGCACCGGCGGATCATCGAGACCTCGCTCGACCATTGGGTGGGCTTCGAAGGCGCGCTGCAGGGCTACACGTTCACCGGCGCCGCCTCGATGTCGGCGCAGATGCTGCGCGGCGAGAAGGCGGAGTTCTACCTCGGCGAACTGCAGCGGCGCTACATCCAGCCGAACACGATGTACAAGGAATCCGGTCCGGTGATCGAGACGCCGCTCTCGGCCGCGCAGTCGCTGCACGACATGCTCGTGCAGAGCTGGGGCGGCGTGATCCGGCTCTTCCCGGCCGTGCCCGCGAAATGGGCGGACGCCGCGCTGCGTGACTTCCGCACGGAGGGGGCGTTCCTGCTCAGCGCTTCCAGACAGGGCGGGAAGACGCGCTGGGTCAAGATCACCAGCGAGGCGGGTGCGCCGTGCGTGCTGCGGACGGACCTCGACGGGGAGCTGACCGTCCGCGACCGGTGGGGGAGGCCGAAACGCTGGTGGCGGCTGCCGAACGGGGACGTCCGGATCGACCTGCGGCGCGGCGAAGAGGCCGTCGTGCACCGCGCGGGCGACCGGCCCGACCTGGAGATCCGGCCCGTCCCGGCGAACGGGGACGGCACGCCGTGGGGGATGCCGTGACCTCCTGAACGGCGATACGCAAGAGTGTTCCTGTACTTCCTCTCCGACGACAGGAGCACAGATGTCCCAGCCGCCGCAGCCGGGCGAGCCCGAGGGCCAGGCGCCCGACCCCGGCCCTCAGCCGGGGCAGCCGTACCCGCAGCAGCCTTATCCGCAGCAGCCGTACCAGCAACAAGGCTGGTACGGCGCGCCGCAACAGCCGCCGCCGTCTTCGAACAAGACGGCGCTCTGGGTCGGGCTCGGGGTGCTGGGACTCGTCGTGGTGGTCGCGGTCGTGGCGATCCTCGGGTTCGTGGCGCCGGGGTTCTTCCTGTCGGATTCGAGGGGCGAGAACGCGGTCGCGTCCTCGTCGTCCTCGTCCGCTCCGGCGTCCAGTTCGGAGGACACGGCGACGCAGAGCCCGGTGAACATCCCGTCCGCCCGCACCGAGCTGCCGAAACGCAGTACGCCGCTGGCGGATCCGACGGAGTGCGCCTACCCCGCGGACACCACCAAGGAGGCGGCGAAGAAGGTGAACCCGCCGGCGGCGGGACCGACTCCGGCTTCGGGCACGTCGGCGGTCACGGTCAAGACGACCGCTGGTGACATCGGGCTGACACTGGATCGCGGGCTCGCGCCGTGCACCGTGGCGAACTTCCTTTCGCTGGCGCAGCAGGGCTACTTCGACGGCACGTCGTGCCACCGGCTCGGTGTGTCGGGGTTGCAGATGCTCCAGTGCGGCGACCCGCAGGGCACCGGAATGGGCGGACCGGGCTACACGATCCCGGACGAGATCTTCCCCGGGCTCAAGTACGGCCGCGGGATCCTCGCCATGGCGAAGACCCAGAACCCGGATTCGGGCGGCAGCCAGTTCTTCATGGTCTTCGGCGAAGCGGAACTGCCGCCGGAGTACACGGTGTTCGGGAGCATCTCGGACGCGGGCCTGCAGACACTCGACAAGGTCGCGCGCGGCGGCGTTGACGAGGCGAAGGGGTCCGGTGACGGGACGGGGCCGCCGCGGATCGAGGTGAAGTTCGAGTCGATCGCGGTGGGCTGAGTTCGCGGGCCGCCGTCTCAAGCGGCGGCGGCCCGCGGGTCTTCGCGCAGGATCCGCCAGCACAGATAGAGGCAGACGCCCGCCGCCGGCGCACCGCCCAGCAGCGTGGCGGCGATGCCGAGCGGGATCACCGTGCCCGCCAGGTACAGCGGCACCAGTGCCGCCGTGGCGATCGCGAACTTCGCCAGGAATATCGCCGTGCAAAGGTAGTAGCGCCGCCGCTGCCGTCGATCGCGCCGCCAGGCGAGGCGGTCGCCCCGCACCGTGCCCATCACCAGCCCGATGACCGGCCGGCGCACCACTATGGACACCAGGAACAGCGCGGTGGCGCCCGCCTGCACGAAGACGGTGGTGAGGTAGAAATCGGCCGCTTGCCCGGTGTTTCCGGCCAGCATCGCCGAAACGCCGACCACGACCACCCCGATCGCCGGCTGCCAGACCTTGCGGTCGGTGAACAATCGCACGACGGCCAGCACGGCCACGCCGCCGACCGTGATCAGCGCCGACGTCAGCACGTCTCCGGTCGCCAGGTACGCGACGAGGAACAGCACCCGTGACGCGACCCCTTCGGCGACCGTGCGCCAACCGCCCATCGCGCTGAACAACGACAGCGACTTCCGGGTCAGCATGCCGATGCTCATGTGCCCGCCTTCGCGCTCGCGGACGTGAAACCGTTGCGGCGCATCATGTCTTTGTAGGTACCGATCGCGTCAAGCACGCCGAGCCGTCCTCGGTGCGCGTCGGCCAGCGCTTCGCAAAGGTGGCGCGCGTCCTGCATCGCCAGATTGCCGCCGAATCCCGGGGCGAGGTGGATGGCGTCGCCGAGGAGCGTGATCGGGCGGACCGGCCAGGGCGCCGGCGGTGGCAGCCACCGCCGTCGCGCGGACGGGCGAGATTCGGTGAACCGCAGCACGGCCACCACGATCGTCGTGCCGCGGATGTGGGCACTCGCGGGGTTGTCGCCGATCAGACCGGGCAGCCCGGTGCCGAGGACGGCCCGCAGCGGAGCCGCGCCCATGATCATCCGGCGTCCCGTGTCCACCACCTGTACGTCGGGCAGGTAGCGGCGGCGGACCGCCGAGCCGATCCCGTCCGCGCCGACCAGGACGTCCGCGGTGTCCGTGCGGCCGTCGGCGAACCACACCCGGACCGTGCCGTCGGCGCGCTGCTCGAACCGCGTGAACTCCGCCCCGAAGCTGACCACGTCGTCGAGATCGGTCAGCAGGACGGCTTTCAGTAGTGGCCGGTGGACCTGCCTGCCGGGTCTTGCCCGGCCCGCCTCGGCGGTGAGCTCTCCGTCCACATCGGACAGTGTCAAGGTCCGCTCGCGCGGCCCTCCCGTGGTGGCCTCGACCATCGCGACATGGGCCGGGGGCAGGCACGCGCGCAGCGCCGTCATGCCGCGCTCGTCGACGTGCAGGCTCACACCCTGCGGCCGCCCTGACGCGGCGTCCCGCTCGTAGACCACGACATCGATCCCCGCCCGGCGTAACCCGTGAGCGAGCGTCAACCCGCCGAGACCGGCGCCGATCACGACCACCTTCATCGCTTCCCCCATTCTTCACCGCCTGATGAAGAACACGGTACCGACAAACTTCACCGGGTGGTGAAGAAAACGGTGTTAGGCTTTCTTCCGACATGGCGGAAGAAGAGAACAACGGCCGTTCCGGACGCTGGCGATCCGGCGCGGAGAGCAGGCAGCGGATCCTGCGAGTCGCTCGTGAGCTGTTCCATGAGCACGGCTACGGCAGCACGACCGTGCGCATGATCGCCACGGCGGCGGACGTCGACCCGGCGATGGTGTTCTACTTCTTCGGCACCAAACAGGGCCTGTTCAGCGCTGCGATCGAGATGTCCGGCGACGTCCCGCCCGCCGTCGAGGCCCTCTTCGACGGCGGCCTCGACACGATCGGCGAGCGTCTCGTCCGGACGCTGGTGGAGAACCTCGACAAGTCCGACCGCACGCCGCTGATGATGCTGACGAGGTCGGCCCCCACCGACCCGCGGTCCGAAGCGCTGTTGCGGGAGTTCATCGACCGGGAGATCACCGGCAGGCTCGCGGCGCTGCTCGGCACGCCGGACGCCGCGCTGCGGGCGGGCATGGTCAACGTGCAGATCCTGGGGCTCGCGGTCGCCCGGTACATCATGCGCATCGAGCCGATCGCGTCTTCGTCCGTCGACGAACTCGTCGCCACGTTCGGCCCGCTCGTGCAGCATTGCCTGACCGGACCGGCGACGCGGTCCTGATCGCCCTTGTATCTCCCCCGAGGGGAGGTGCGAGGGTGGGCGAATGGACGACCCGCGGTACTCGATCGGCGAGCTTTCCCGGCGGACCGGGCTGACGGTCAAGGCCATCCGCTTCTACTCCGACCGAGGCATCGTGGCGCCGTCCGGCCGCACCGCGTCCGGGCACCGCCGCTACGACGTCGACGCGCTCGCGCGCCTGGAGCTCGTGCGCACCTTGCGCGAGCTGGGACTCGACCTGGTCACGATCCGGAAGGTCGTCGAAAGCGAAGCCGCCCTTCCTGACGTCGCCGAGGCGCATATGCGGGCGCTGGAAGCGCAGATCCACGTGTTGCGTCTCCGTCACGCGGTGCTGAAAGCCGTGACCCGGCGCGGATCCACTCCCGAGGAGATCACTCTCATGCACGACCTGGCCAAGTTGACCGAGGAGGAGCGCCGCCGCCTGATCGGCGACTTCCTCGACGCCACTTTCGGCGGTCTCGAGCATCCCGGATTCGCCGGGGTCGCCCGCTCGATGACGCCCGAACTACCCGAAAGTCCCGCGACCGAACAGATCGACGCCTGGGTGGAACTCGCCGAGCTGGCCGGGGATCCGGATTTCCGCGCCCTCATGCGACGTCTCGCCGAGCGGCACGATGCCGGCCTGCGCCGCGACCCGATCGCGGACGTCCGCGCCGCCGTCGACCCGGCCCTGACTTCGGGTGTCCACCCGAGCTCACCGGAGGCCGCCCGGATCGTGGCCGCGCTCACCGCGCGGCACCGGCCCGACGACCTCCTGGCGTGGCTGGACCTCGTCGACGATTCCCGGCGGGAGCGGTATCTCGAGCTGCTCGCCGTGATCAACGGATGGGCGGCACCGGACAGTCTGGCTCCGGCGGTGCGCTGGCTTTCCGAGGCTCTGCGAGCTCCGGATCAGCGCTGCGCGCCCTGATCCGGAGAGAGGATCTCGGCCAGCCGAAGGGTGTCTTCGAGGCGGCGCCGCTCGTGCTTGCGGTGGCCGGGCGGGTTCAGGGCCGTGCGCGCTGAGGGCTCGCCGGGGCGTCACTGTGTGGATTTTGGTGCGTTGGATGACCAGAAATCCACACGGTCCCGTCGAAGCGGACCGATCCCGACGACGGACGGCCGGAAGTGAGAGGGGGTGTGTGGAAATAGGGACACTCAACGTCCCTGATTCCACACACCCCTCACCCGGCGTCACCACGATGGCCCTGCGTCACCGCTCAGCTCTCTGTCGGCTGCAGCCGCCAGATTTCTCGCGCGATCGATTCGGCTTCGGGCTGGTACTCGTCGGTGTTGTACTCGAAGTTGATGCCGATCGGGTCATGGCGGAACAGAAGGACCTCGATGCTCGCCACGAGATCTCGCCGATCCGCGACGAGTCGTCGCCGAACTTCCTTCCTCATCGGGCAAGGATTTCAGAGCGGGTTGTGCGCTCCCAGCGGCGCGGTGCAGAACGGCCCACCGACGTACTCCGCCGCCACCCCGGTCGGCGCGGGCAGGTCCGCGAGCTGATCGGCGTAGGTCTCCGCGTTGTCGAGCGATTTGTAGCCCAGTTCCTCGGCTTCGGCGAGTGAGTAGATCCGGCGCGTGTTGTCGGAGACGCCCCAGATCAGCCGGTAGCCGGGGGAGCGGTAGCTCAGGCAGGCTTCGAACAGCCGGGCGCCGTCGTCTGGGGAGAGCCAGGTCGTCAGGCCGCGCGGGCCGAGGACGAGCGGGGTCTCGAAGCAGGAGCCGATCCGGATGACGATCACGTCCATGCCGAACCGCGAGTGGTACAGGCTGCCGAGCGCTTCGATGGCCGCCTTGCTGACGCCGTAGTAGGTGTCGGGCCGGGGGGTGGAGTCGGCGGGGAGGCCGTCCGCGCCCGCCTCGTCGTTGCGGCGGAAACCGACGGAATGGTTGCTGGAAGCCAGGATCACGCGCGGCACACCGGCGGCGCGCGCGGCTTCGAGGACGGTGTGGGTGCCGTTGATGTTCACGTCGAGCGTGGCTTCCCACGAGCTCTCGCGGCTGTGCCCGCCGAGGTGGATGATCGCGTCGACGCCGGCGCAAGCCGCCGCCATCGCCTCGGGGTCGGTCACCGACGCGGTGATCAGCTCGACGTCTTCGCCGCCCGCGGCTTCGGGCTGCGCGGCCAGGTCGAGCAGGCGCAGGATCCGCCCGGAACGGCGCAGCCGCGGCCGCATCAGGGTGCCGACGATGCCCGCCGAGCCGGTGATCAGGACGCGCTGGTCTGCCATGGGAACCCC
Organism: Amycolatopsis sp. NPDC102389; assembly: GCF_044765885.1. Taxonomy (NCBI): domain Bacteria; kingdom Bacillati; phylum Actinomycetota; class Actinomycetes; order Pseudonocardiales; family Pseudonocardiaceae; genus Amycolatopsis; species Amycolatopsis sp. NPDC102389. The sequence goes on along the minus strand of NZ_JBIWKX010000071.1, from coordinate 14,229 downwards.
TTGTCAGTAAAAGAAAGTACGAAACAGGTCAGCGGATGCCGGCGCGGCGCAGTTGCTGGCCGAGCTCCGCGGTGATTTCGGCGAGGAGCTCGCCGACGCGCTGGGCGTCGGCGTCGGTGACTTCGGTGACCGGCATGGAGCAGCTGATCGCGTCGGTGCCGGGGATGCGGTACGGGATCACGGCCGCGACGCACCGGACGCCGAGGCTGCCTTCCTCGATTTCCGAGGCATAGCCACGTTCGCGGGTCTTCGCGCATTCGGCGTGCAGTGCTTCCGCCGTGGTGATGGTGTTCGGGGTGAGCGCCGACAGCTCTCCGGTCAGGAGGCCGTCGATCTCGTCGTGCGTCAGCTCGGCCAGCAGTGCCTTCCCCAGCGCGGTCGCGTGCGTGGGCAGCGTGCGGCCGACGCGGGACACGAGATGCGTCGAGTGCCGGGACTCGCGCGTCTCCAGGTAGACGACGTCGGTGCCCTCGCGGCGCGCGAAATGCGCTGTGTAGCCGGTCTTCTCCCGGATCCGCTCCAGCGCTTCGGTCGCGTACGGGACGACCGGGTCGCGGTCCAGGTAAGCCGTGCCGCAGATCAGCGCGCGGACGCCGAGACGGTAGCGGGCGGTGTTGGTGTCCACTTCCAGCCAGCCGGCTTCGAGCAGGGTGCGGAGCAGGCCGTGCAGGCTCGACCTGGGGAAACCGGTCCGCGCGTGCAGGTCCGACAGCGAAAGCCACACGTCGTTCGCGGCGAAGGTCTCGATGAGGTCGATCGCCCGCCGGGCCGATTTGACCCCGGCGGGTTCGGGCGCGGCGGGCGCGCCGTTCGCCACCGTGACAGCGGCTTCCTGCTGTGGCATCCGCGCTCCTCCATCCGGCCGTTGACTTGTGACTCCGGCCATATTAGCGTCCCGAACAGCGTTCTTATGGATGAACATAATCACTATAACAGACTCCGTTCATGGATGTGAACAGGTCGGGCTGGGCCTTCGTGAACGCGGAAAGGAGTCAGCGGTGCATTTACTGGACTGGATCATGGTGTCCGCGTATTTCGTCCTGATGGTGGTGATCGGCTTGTGGTCGCACAGCCGCGTCAACACGGTCAGTGACTTCTTCACGGCCGGCGGCAAGATGCCGTGGTGGTTGGCCGGTATCTCCCACCACATGTCCGGCTACAGCGCCGTGCTCTTCGTCGCGTACGCGGGCGTCGCGTACACGGACGGCATCACCGTCTACTTCTGGGGCATGGCCAGTATCGGAATCGGTGTCGGCATCGGCAGCTGGCTGTTCGCCTCACGGTGGAACCGCCTGCGTTCGAAGCTCGGCGTCGCGTCGCCGCTCGAGTACCTGGCGAAGCGCTTCAACGTTCCTACCCAGCAAGCGCTGGCCTGGAGCGGCAGCCTCCTGAAGATCTTCGACATCGCGGCCAAATGGTTCGCGGTCGCGACGATCCTCAACGTCTTCGCGGGCGTGCCCTACACCTGGGGCATCATCATCACCGGCTCGATCACGCTGATCTACTGCACCGTCGGCGGTCTCTGGGCCGACGCGCTCACCGACTTCGGCCAGTTCGTCATCCAGGCCATCGCGGCGGTCGTGATGCTGTGGGTCGTGCTGGACAAGCTCGGCGGCGTCTCCGGGCTGTGGACCGTGTGGGGCGACCTCCCGCCGGCCCACCTGAACCCGACCACGTCGAAGTTCACCACCGTGGTGTTGCTCGTCTACGTGCTGGTGAAGACGCTGGAGTACAACGGCGGCATGTGGAACCTGGCGCAGCGCTACATGGCCGCGCCGAACACCTACGAGGCCCGTCGCGGCGCGCGGCTCTCCTCGATCCTGTACCTGGTGTGGCCGCTGGTGATGATGTTCCCGATGTTCGCGGCCCCGCTGCTGATCCCGAACATCTCGAACCCCAACAACGCCTACGCGATCATGACCACGACGTTCCTCCCGCCGGGGCTGGTCGGGCTGGTGCTGGCCGGGATCTTCTCGCACACCATGGCGATGGTGTCCTCCGACGCCAACGCGATCTCCGCGGTCATCACCCGGGACATGATGCCGGTGCTGTGGAAGAAGGCCAGGAACTTCACCGAATCCCAGGGGCTGCTCGCCGCGCGGATCTCGACGGTGATCTTCGTCGTGCTCACCATGGCGGTGGCCACGCAGGCCGAGAAACTCGGCGGTGTGCTCGGTATCGTGGTGCTCTGGGTCGCCGCGCTGATGGGCCCGATCTCGGTGCCGCTGCTGCTCGGCATGCTCCCCGCGTTCCGCCGCTCCGGCTCCCGCGCGGCTCTGATCTCGTGGGCGGGCGGTCTCATCGCCTACGCGATCGCGTACTACGGCTACAACGCCACGCTCGCGGTCACCGTGTCGACCCCGATCCTGGTCTCGCTGGCGCTGTTCATCGGGCTCGGCTACCTCATGCCCGAGCGCAAGGCCTCCACCGACGAGATCATCGACACGATCGACCGCGACGACGACGTCCTACCCCGCAAGTCGCAGGACGGCACCACCGTGCCCGCCTGACCGGGCCCGTACCCGGGACCATCCACAAAGAACGAAAGAGAAATCCATGGCACAGCCCAAGATCGAACTCGACGGCCTACTGGCGTTCCCCTTGACCCCCTTCACCGAGGGGCTGGAACTCAACCTCGACGCGTTCGCGGAAACCGTCGAGAGCCACGTGGCCGCCGGAGCCGGTGCGCTGTTCGTCGCCTGCGGTACGGGCGAATTCAGCTCGCTGTCCCCGGACGAGCACGCAGCGATCCTGCGTAAGGCTCGTGAGGTCGTCGCCGGGCGCGTGCCCGTGTGGGTCGGCGCCGGTGGCGGTGCGGCCACGGCCCGTGCCGGGATCGCGGCGGCGGAGGCTGGCGGCGCGGACGGCGTCCTCCTCCTGCCGCCGTACCTGGTGACCGGTCCGCCGTCCGGGCTGGTCGACCACGTCCGGTACGCCGTCGGCGACTCCTCGATCCCGGTGATCGTCTATCACCGCTCCACCGGTGTGTTCACCCCCGGCTCGGCCGTGGACCTCCTCGGCATCCCGTCGGTGGTCGGCATCAAGGACGGCTTCGGCGACGTCGAACTCATGAGCCGGATCATCACCACGATCCGCTCCGTCGACACCGACCGGGCCCGGGATTTCCTGTTCTTCAACGGTCTTCCCACGGCGGAGGTCTCCGCGCGCGCCTACGCAGCCGTCGGCGTGGCCCGGTACTCCTCGGCCGTGCACTGCTTCGCCCCTGAGATCGCGGCCCGGTTCCACCGCGCGCTCGCGGAGAAGGACGACGCCGTCATGGAGGCGCTGCTCGCCGGGTTCTACCTCCCGCTGGTCGCGTTGCGGGACGAGGGACAGGGCTTCGCCGTGTCGCTGGTCAAGGCCGCCGCGCGGCTGCGCGGGGACAAGGTCGGCTCGGTCCGGCCGCCGCTGGTCGAGCCCACCGCGGACCAGATCGCCCGCCTGGAGAAGATCGTCGACGACGGGTTCGCCGTCCTCAAGTCCGTCGAGGCCGGTGCCTGAAGATGAAGGTTCTCGACGTCGTCCTGACCCCGGTCGCGTTCGCCGACCCGCCGCTGCTCAACGCGATGGGCGTGCACGAGCCGTTCGCGCTGCGCGGTGTCGTCCAGCTGATCTGTGAGGACGGGGTGGTCGGCCTCGGCGAGTCCTACGGTGACCTCGCGTTCCTCGACCAGGTCCGGAAGGTGCTGCCGGAACTCAAGGGACACGACGTGTTCGACCTGCCCGGCCTCCGCCGGAAGGTCGCGACCACGCTGGGCGAGGTCGTCTTCGCCGACGCGCACGGGCTCACCGGCGGCTTCTCCGTCAGCAAGACCGTGGCCAGCGTGTACTCGCTGTTCGAGGTGGCCGCGCTCGACGCGCAGGGGCACTACCTCGGCAGGCCGGTCGTGGACCTGCTCGGCGGCAAGGCGCGCGACGCCGTCGACTTCTCCGCCTACCTGTTCTACAAGTTCGGCGCCCACCTCGGCGCCGAGGAGGACTCGTGGGGCGAGGTGACCACGCCGGAAGCGCTCGTCGGCGAGGCACGCCGCATGGTGGAGGAGTACGGCTTCGGCTCCATCAAGCTCAAGGGCGGCGCCTTCGACCCCGACCAGGAGATGGACGGGATCCGCGCGCTCGCGGACGCCTTCCCGGATCACCCGCTCCGCATCGACCCGAACGCGGCGTGGACCGTCGAGACGGGGATCAGGGTCGCCGAAGAGCTCGACGGCGTCCTGGAGTACCTCGAAGATCCGACGCCGGGTATCGAGGGCATGGCGCGGGTCGCGGAGAAGGCGAACATGCCGCTGGCCACGAACATGTGCGTGGTGCGCTTCGCGGACATCGAGCCCGCGTTCCGGCAGCGAGCGGTCGGGGTCATACTTTCGGACCATCATTACTGGGGTGGTCTGCGGGACACCCAGGCGCTGTCCATCACGGCGGAATGCTTCGACGTGGGGCTTTCCATGCATTCGAACAGTCATCTCGGGATCAGCCTGGCCGCTATGGTGCACGTGGCCGCGGCGACGCCGCACCTGACCTACGCCTGCGACACCCACTGGCCGTGGAAGACGGCCGACGTCATCGCCCCGGGTGCGCTGGAGTTCGTCGACGGTGCGGTCGCGGTGCCCGACAAGCCGGGGCTGGGGGTCGAACTCGACCCCGACGCGCTGGCGCGGGCCCATGAAGACTATGTCCGAAGTGGACAGACCAAACGGGATGACGTGACCTATATGCGGAAGTTCGTCGGTGGCTTCGAACCGAATACGGCACGGTGGTGACGAGGTGAAGGTCACCGGATACGCCTACCCCTGGGACGTCGTCGACGATCCCGGCTTCGTCGAGCGGGTGAAGGAACTCGGCGTCGACGAGGTCGCCGTCGCCGTGTCGTACCACAGCGCCCGCGCGGCGACGCCCTGGTCGCCCGAGCGCACTTCGGTCGTCGCGCGGCACGCGGCGCTGTACCGGCCGGTGCGGGACGAGGCCTGGGGTGAGCTGAAGCCGGCCGAACCGGATTGGGTCGAAAGCCGCGACAGCGCGGGCGACGCCGTCCGGGCGCTGAACGAGGCGGGCATCCCGGCTGCGGCGTGGCTCGTGCTGACCCACAACTCCCAGCTGGGCACGGAATTCCCGGATCTGACCGTGCGCAACTGTTTCGGCGAGCGGTATCCGTGGGCGCTGTGTCCCGGCGCGCCCGCGGTCCGCGAGTACGCGGCGAACGTGACGGCGGAAAGCCTCGCCGGGCTCGACTTCGCCACGGTCATCCTGGAGGCTTGCGGTCCGCTCGGCGCCGTGCACCAGCACCAGCACGAGAAGACCGACGGTGTCTGGTCGCCCGCCGTGGCGCGGCTGCTGTCGATCTGCTGCTGCGACGACTGTCTCGACGCCTGGGCCGCGGCCGGTCAGGATCCGGCGAAGGCGCTGGGCAAGCTGCGGGCCGAGGTCCGGCGGCTGATCGACAGCGGTGATCTCCGTGCCACCGAAGACAAGATCCTGCCCACCCTGCGGCAGGTCCTGCTCGACACGCGCCAGAACGCGACCGACGCCCTCCGGCGCGCGGTGCTCGAGAAGATCCCGTCCGGGCCCAGGATCGTGCTGCACGGTGCGATGGACCCGTGGGTCACCGGCGCGCTGCCGGGGTTGACGCCGTCGGCCCCGGACGACGTCGACGCGGTGGTGCTGCAGAACTGGGCACCCGGTCACCCCAGCGTGAACGCGGTCGCGGCGGCACGGGCGAAACTGCCGGAGAAGGTCGCCGTCGGCAGCTACATCACCGCGGTGGCGGCGAGCCCGGTGCCCGACATCGAGGCCTACACCACCGAACTCGGCAAGGCAGGCGCCACCGAACTGCACCTGTACCACCTCGGCCTCGCCGGCCCGGGGCGCTGGGCGGATCTCATCGCCGCCGTCAGCGCCGCGCAAGAACTCTAGGAGAAGCAAGAAAAATGAGCCAGGCAACGGATCCCGCCACGCTCGACCAGATCCTCGCGGCCGCCGCCGATGCGGCAGGCACGACGGCGGCCGCGACCCCAGCTCAGCGCGCCGGATGGCTGAACGCGGCCGCGGACGCTCTCGACGCGGCCGCCGACGAGCTGATCGCGCTGGCCAACCAGGAGACGCATCTCCCGGTCTCCCCGCGGCTGCAGGGCGAGCTGAAGCGCACGACGTTCCAGCTGCGCCTGTTCGGCGAGGTGCTGGCCGACGGCTCGTTCCTCGGCGCGACCGTGGACCACGCGGACGCCGCCTGGCCGATGGGGCCGAGGCCGGACATCCGCCGGCTGCTCACCCCGATCGGACCGGTGCTGGTGTTCGCCGCCAGCAACTTCCCGTTCGCGTTCAGCGTCGCGGGCGGCGACACCGCGTCGGCGCTGGCCGCCGGGTGCCCCGTCGTGCTGAAGGCGCACTCGGGTCACCCGGAGCTGTCCGCCCGCACCGGGGAGATCCTGCGTGACGCGCTGGTCGCGGCCGGTGCGCCGGAAGGGATCTTCGCGGTCATCCACGGCCAGGAGAACGGTGTCACGGCGCTGAAGGATCCGCGGATCCAGGCGGCGTCGTTCACCGGTTCCGTGCCGGGCGGGCGGGCGCTGTTCGACATCGCGACCTCGCGGCCGTCGCCGATCCCGTTCTACGGCGAACTCGGCAGCGTCAACCCGGTCGTCGTCACGCAGGCCGCGATCGACGCGCGCGGTGAGGCGATCGCCAAGGGGTACGCGGGTTCGTTCACCCTCGGCGCCGGACAGTTCTGCACCAAGCCGGGGTTGCTGTTCCTTCCCGAGGGCCACGGCCTCGAAGACACGTTGCGCGAGGCCGTCGCGGCGATCCCGGCGCAGCCGATGCTCAACGAGCGCATCGCGGCGGGCTTCGCCGACGGGCTGGCGAAGCTGAGCGAGGTCGACGGTGTCGAGGTGCTGTCGGAATCCGGTGGCGCGGAAGGGATCTCGCACGGCGCGACGCTGCTCGCCACCACCGCCAAGGCGTTCCTCGCCGACGCCGACACGGTCCGCGAGGAATGCTTCGGCCCGGCGTCGCTGATCGTCACCTACGCCGACCAGGCCGAGCTGATCAGCCTGCTCGGCGTGATGGAACCAGGGCTCACCGCGACTATCCAGGGTGAAGAGTCCGATGTGGACTGGATCCGCCCGGTCCTCCCGTCGCTGACCCGGGTCGCCGGTCGTCTGCTGTGGAACGACTGGCCGACCGGCGTCACGGTCACCTGGGCACAGGAACACGGTGGTCCCTACCCGGCGACCACCGCGCCGACCAGCACCTCGGTCGGCACCGCCGCGATCGAGCGGTTCCTGCGACCGATCGCCTGGCAGGGCTTCCCCGACGCGCTGCTGCCGGAACCGTTGCAGGAGAACAACCCGTGGGACCTGCCCCGCAGGACCGACGGAAAGCGCTAAAAGCTCGTGAGTGGTAAGGACGGTTCTATTTTATAACCGCCCTTACCACTCACGAGCCCCAATACCCGCCGCCGCCCCTAGTCGCCGTCTTTCGACCCCCTTGGGAGGCACCGTCATGTCCGGATTCGGTCACTTCGACAGGAGAACGGCGTTGAAGGGAGGTGCGGCAGCGGCAGCTTCGGTGGCGCTCACGTCCGCTCTCGCGAGCCCTTCGTCGGCGCAACCCGCAGCGTCGGGTACGTCGTCCATCGTGACCGGGTACCGGGAGCTGCAGACCGGTATCGGCAGGCCGTCGGCGGAACGCACGGCCGCGCTGGCGAATCTGAACCGGGTCGCGAAGGCCTATCACGACAGCATGACGGTCGGCGACGGTCCACTGTGGAAGGACCTCCCGCTCGGCCCCGGCAGCGACTTCACGACGTCGATGTACGCCCGGCTTCGCGCGATCACGGTCAACTGGGGCACCCCGGGCGGCGCGCTGGCGGGTGATCCCGCCGTGCTCGGCCGGATCAAGGGCGCGCTGGAACTGTTGTACACCAGCGATCAGTACAGCGAAAAGACCGCCGAGATCGGCAACTGGTACACCTACGAGGTCGGCATCCCGCTCTACCTGCTGCACATCCTCGCGACGGTCGCCGACGAGCTCACCCAGGACGAACTCGCCAAGTATCTGAAGCCGGTGCTGAAGTTCTCCGGCGACCCGAACCGCCGCACCAACAACCCGAACGTCGTCGAGACCGGCGCCAACCGGGCGGACAAGTCGACGATCTCCCTCGTCTCCGGCGCGATGCTCGGCGACGTCGAGCGGATCAAGCGTGGCGTGGGGGCGTTCACCGACGTCGAAGGCGGGGGAGCGGCGAGTGTCATCGCCAAGCTCCATCGCGCGGCGGGCGACGGCTTCCACACCGACGGCTCGTTCCTGCAGCACGACACGGTGCCGTATCCCGGGCACTACGGGATCATCCTGCTCACCGCCGTCGCGTCCGCCATCCACGTCACCAAGGGCACGGAGTTCGCACTGCCCGCCGACGTCCGCGACGCGGCGTACGCGCTGGTCTCCGACACGTTCGCGCCGTTCGTCCACGCGGGCGCGCTGATGGAGTCGGTCCGTGGCCGGTTCCTTTCCCGGCAAGGGGAATCCGCGCACGACATCGGGCACCAGCTCACCGGCGCGGTGGTCCTGCTGGCGCGGTCGGCGAGCGGGAAGCGCAAGGAGGAACTCGGCGGTCTCGCCGCGAAGTGGATCACCGAGGACACTTTCGCGCCGTACCTCGAGATCCCCGATCCCGAACGGTTCGCGCCGGGGCCGGATCTCGTCGGTATCCCCGGCATCGAGTTCGCGCAGGAGCTGCTGGCGACCAAGATCCGGCCGGCGCCGACGGTCGCGACACATCGAGTATTCGGCCAGCAGGACCGGATGGTGCACATCACCGAAGGCTGGTCGGCCTCGCTCGGCGTCGCCTCGACGCGGATCTCGCGGTACGAAGCGATCAACTCGATGAACCTGCACGGCTGGTACGTCGGCGACGGTTCGCTGTATGTTTTCCTGCCCAAGGCGAAGGGACACTTCACTGACGCCTATTGGCCGACGGTCGATCCGCAGCTGCTGCCGGGCACGACCACCAAGAGCGGCCCGCCTCCGAAACTGGAGTCCGTCCCGCTGACCGGCAAGGATCACTGCGGCGGGGTGCGCTGGGACAAGCGGCACGGCGCGCACGCCCTCGACTTCGTTTCGCAGGACGGCACGCTGACCGCGAAGAAGTCGTGGTTCTTCACGCCGTCCGGGGTGCTGTGCCTCGGCGCCGGGATCACCGACTCGTCCGGCGAGCGGATCCGCACCACGATCGAGAACCGCAACCTCGGCGAGAACGGCACCGGTGTCCTGCTGGCCGACGGCCACCTCGTCGAGGGCTCGGAGTCCTTGCGGCGCAAGCGATGGCTGCATCTCGAACGGGTGGGCGGCTACGTCCTGCTCGACGACGCCGAGGTCACCGCGCTGCGCGAAGACCGGACGGGGACCTGGCGCGACATCGACAAGGGCGCCAACACCAAGGGCACCACGGTGCCCTACACCCGGCGCTACCAGAAGCTGGTCATCGAGCACGGCGCCAATCCCTCGAACGCGAGCTACGCGTACGCGGTCCTTCCCGCCGCGTCGGTGCTGGAGACGATCGCGTCGGCTTGGGCGTGGCGCGTGCGCTCCAACACCGCGACCGTGCAAGCGGTCCGGCTGTGGGACGCGACCCTGCTGGCGAACTTCTTCGCCGCCGGCTCCGTCGACGAGGTGTCGGTGTCCGGTCCGGCGTCGGTGGCGCTGGGCCGGACCGCGAAGGGGTGGCAGCTGGCCGTTTCGGATCCGACGCAGCGGCAGGACGTCCTGCGCGTGACCGTGCGGCGCAAGACCTTCGAGGTGCCGGTGAAGGACACCTTCGGCGCTACTCAGGTCGTGCGCGTTTAGTCGACTGAATGCGGGGGTTACGCGAATTCTTCGGGAATCTCCCGCAGTGATGTCGAGCGGTGGTCATCGGCTCCGACCCAGGTGCGAAGCTAAAGTGGCAGCGACCCTGTGGAGGACCTGATGACCACCTCGTTCGAGACCGTGACCTCGGCCGACGGCACCCCGATCGCCTTCGAGCGCACCGGCGAGGGCACGCCGGTGATCCTGGTGGGCGGCGCGTTCAACGACCGGACGACCGTCGCCGGCCTGGCCGCGACACTGGCCCCGGACCACACCGTGATCGCCTATGACCGGCGCGGCCGCGGCGACAGCGGCGCGGGCGCGGTGTACTCGGTGGAGCGCGAGGTCGAGGATCTCGCCGCGCTGATCGAGCACGTCGGCGGCGCGGCGGCGGTGTTCGGGCACTCGTCGGGCGCGGTGCTGGGGCTGGAGGCGGCCGCCAGAGGCGTCGCCATGACCAGCCTCGCCGTGTACGAGCCGCCGTACGTCGTCGACGACAGCCGTGAACGGCCCGCGGCCGATCTCTTCGATCGCGTCCGGGCCCTGATCGCCGACGGCGACCGCGACGGCGCGGCGGAGCTGTTCCTGGTCGAGGGGACGGCGACTCCGGCCGAGGTGGTCAAGGGGATGCGGGACGAGCCGGTCTGGGCGTGGTTCACCGGGCTCGCCCACACGCTGCCCTACGACCTCGCGCTCTGCGGTCCCGGGAACGTTCTGCCCGCGGACAGGCTGGCCAAGATCTCGGTGCCCACGCTGGTCATCGACGGCGGGGAGAGCGAAGACTGGATGCGGGCGGGCAGCCGCGCTGTCGCCGACGCGGTTCCCGGCGCCCGGTACGCCACCGTCGAGGGGCAGGACCACGGCGTCCTCCGCCAACCGGACACCTTGCGCGATCTCCTCACCGGATTCCTCAGGTGACGACCTTCAGCGGTTCGGCGGGCAGGCCCATCGCGGCGTAGTGGTCCCGTGCGGCGCGGGTCTGTCCCAACCCGGCCAGCGCGCGGGCTTCCTGCAGGCGGTAGCCGATCCGCCTCGCCGTTTCGAGCGCGAGCCGATGCCGTTCGAGGCCCTTCGCCGTCTCGCCGAGCGCGAGGTAGGCCGTACCCAGGCTGTTGGCCGCCATCGCCAGCAACAGCGGGTGGTTGAGCCGCATGAGGATCGCGCACGCGCGTTCGGCCTGCTCGCGCGCGTCGCCCGGCCGGTGGGCGAGCAACAGGGCGTCGGCGAGGTCGATCCGGCTCCACGCCTCGCCGAACAGGTAGCCGAGATCCTGCGAGGCGGTGAGCGAACGTTCGATGACCTCGAAGGCCTCGTCGAAGCGGCCGAGCCGGGCGAGGACGAGGCCGAGCTGGGCCGAACTCAGGATCATGCCGCGGTCGTCCTCGCGCAACGCCACCGCTCGCCGGGCAGACTCCAGCGCGTCGTCCAGCCTGCCGAGGACCTCCTGCGAGTTGCTGAGGTTGGTCCAAAGCGTGGCGGCACCTTTCTCGCCCACGACGGCCAGGCCGTCGCGATAGAACCGCATCGCCTCGGGGTAGCGGCCGAGCATGCTGTGCAGCGCGCCCGCCCTGGACAGCGCGATCGCCTCGGCCGCGCGGTCGCCTGACGCGCGGACGACGTCCAGCCGTTCCAGGGCACAGTCCATTCCCTCGGTGAGCCGCCCGTTCTCCCAGAACGCCAGGGTGAGGCTCGCCAGGCTCAGCTGGATCGCGCGCGGTTCGCCGATCCGGCGGGCCGCGGCGATCCCGGCCTGTGCCACGGCGAGCAGTTCGTCGAGGTGCCCGCTCTCCCGGAGATGGTCCGTGGTGTCCACGGCGATCCGCCAGGCGTACTCGTCGAGACCGGCGTCGAGCGCGTGCCGGGTCGCCGCGACCAGGTTCGCCCGTTCCGTCCGGTACCAGTCGAGGCCGCCGCCGTCGCGGTAGTGATCGAGGAGCCGTCGCACGGCCGGAACGGATTCCTCGTCGCGCGCGGCGTTGCGGGCGTGCTCGGCGATCAGGTCGTGGAACGCGTAGCGGCCCAGCGCCGGCTGCCGGAGCAGGTGGGCGTCGAGCAGGTCCTCCAGCAGGCGTTCGGCCTCGCGCTCACCGATACCGGCCAGCGCGGCCGCCGCGGGTACGCCGATGTCGGCACCGGGATTCCGCCCCAGCAAACGGAACATACGCTGTTGCGCGGCATCGAGTTCCCGATAGGACAGTGCGAAGGCGGCGGCCACGTCGCGTCCGGCGACCTTCAGCTCGGCCAGCCTGTCGTGTTCGGAACCCAGCCGTTCGGCCAAGGTCTCAACGGTCCACTGTGGACGATTCTGCAGCCGGGCGGCCGCGATCCGGATCGCCAGCGGCAGATTCCCGCACAACGCGGCCACGCCCGCGTCCGGTCGCCCGGAGGCCGCCGCGAACAGTGCGCCCGCCTCCTCGTCCGGCAGCACTTCGAGACTGATCGACGCCGCGCCGTCGACCGCGGCCAGGCGGCGCCGCCCGGTGACCACGAGGGCGACCGTCGCCGAACCCGGCACCAGCGGCCGCAGCTGTTCCGCGCTCGCGGCGTTGTCGAGCACCACGAGCAGCGACCGGCCCGCCGTTCTCGTCCGCCACAGTTCGGCCCGCCGGTCCACGCCGCCGGGAAGCCGCGAGGCCGGGACGTCCAGCTGCCCGAGCAGGGCTTCGAGTGCGGCCTCGGGCGGGAGCGGTTCGCGGGCGGGGGAGTGGCCGTGCAGATCCACGAACAGCTGCCCGTCGGGGAAATCGGCGGCGAGCCGGTGCGCGGCGTGGACGGCGAGCGAGGTCTTGCCGACACCGGCCATCCCGTCGACGACGACCGGACGGCCGAGCCGGACGGCGTCGGCCAGGCGGCGGATCTCGGCTTCCCGCCCGGTGAAATCCGGGACGTCGTAAGGGAGGAAGCAGCGGGTCTTGCCGTATTCCGGCTCGTCGCGGAGGATCCGCTCGTAGAGTTCGCGCAGCTTCGGCCCGGGGTCGATCCCGAGTTCCTCCACCAGCCGCGTTCGCGCCTGCCGGTAGACGTTCAGCGCGTCGGCCTGCCTGCCCTGCTGATGCAGCGCGCGCATGAGCAGGCCGGCGAACGGCTCCCGGAGCGGGTGTTCGGCGACCAGCGCGGTGAGTTCCGCGACGGAGTCTTCCCCGGCCGAGATCTCTTCGTCGAGACAACGTTCCAAAACGGACAGACGACGCTCGTCGAGTTCCTCGGCCTCCCCACGCAGCGTCGTACTGTCCACACCGGACAGAGCAGGCCCGTGCCAGCACGCGAGCGCTTCGCGGAGCTCGCCACGCGAGACGTGCTCGTCGAACGAGCGCAGGTCGAAGGCGCTGGGGCGCAGGACGAAACCCGGGCCTTCGGCGGTCAAGACGTCATCGGCGGCGCCCTCGGCGACGAGCGTGCGCTTCAGCGCGGTCGTGAGATTGCGGATCTGGCGCGTGGCCGTGGCCGGCGGATCCTCGTCCCAGACGACGTCCACCAGCCGCGAGACCGAGACGACGCGATCGGCGCCGAGCAGCAGCGCGGCGAGGATCCGCTCCTGCCGCGGGCCCGCCAGTTTCACCGGCCGTGCCCCGTTCCGGCACTGCACCGGCCCCAAGATCCGGAACTCCATCGCACCCCCTCCCGCGAGGTTAACCGGCCACGCGCCCGCGCCGGTGCGGAAGTGATGCAGCTGTGATGCGCCGCCCGGCGAACCTGCTGATGGACGGAATACAGGACGTGATGAGGAGAACCCCATGCGCAAGCGGTATTACGCGGCGTTGGCCGGGCTGGTCGTGGCCGCGGCGGGAATCGGCGTGCCCGCCGCGGCGGCGGCCGGTGAGCAGCAGGCCGAGGCGGAGCGGCAGGCCTGTCAGCGGGCGTTCGACCACGCGGTCTGGGAGGACATGGACAGCTACAACAAACGCGACGAGGCCCGCTACCGGGCGATCATCCACCAGAACATGACCACCGTCGGCCGCAAGGGCCAGCTGTTCATCGGCTACGAGGCCAACGTGGAGCCGGTGGTCGACGTGCAGTTCAAGCTGCCGTACGAGTACAGCATGCCGTGGACGGTGACCCACACCGTCGTCGAGGACTGCAAGATGGGCTACGCGATCCTCGACGCCTACTACAAGGTGCCGTCGCAGAACATCAACCGGCACTACACGATCAGCCTGACGCTGGTGCGTGAGCACGGCAAGTGGCAGGTCATCAAGGACACCGTGACGGACGTTCTGCCCTGAGGGGGGTCGTGAGTGGTAAGGGCGGTTCTATTTGAGCCGAAGGTCAAACGTGGCTTGTTCTCGGGCAGGCCGATGGTGGGATGAAGGCTCCCTTCGTCGCGTCTAATGCGGTGAAAGGAGCCTTCGGCCCTGGTCAAGCGCGGGTCGTGAGTGGCGTTTCGGGTTA
>NZ_JBIWKX010000070.1:24651-39195 GCF_044765885.1 Amycolatopsis sp. NPDC102389 | reverse complement strand
CCCGCCTCCCACTTGCCGCCCCGCCCCCCCCCCCCCCGGCCCCCCCCCCCCTGGCCCGGGGTGGGTGTTGTGGGTTGGGGGCACAACCCCCACCCCCCCCCCCACGACCCACCCGACCCACACGTGAAGTGAGCCTCTATGACCACCTTTGACGCCTCCGCCGACGCCACCGGCCTCGGTGAGATCGAAGTCGGCGCCGCCCGCATCAACGTCGACGACAAGCGGATGATCAACGCCCGCGCCGACGTCAACCAGCTGCTGCCGATGAAGTACACCTGGGCCTGGGAGAAGTACCTCGCCGGCTGCAACAACCACTGGATGCCGACCGAGGTCGCCATGCAGGCCGACATCGCGCTGTGGAAGTCGCCCGACGGCCTCACCGAGGACGAGCGCACCATGCTCAAGCGCAACCTCGGCTTCTTCGCCACCGCGGAATCCTTGGTGGCCAACAACATCGTGCTCGCGGTGTACCGGCAGATCACCAACCCCGAATGCCGCCAGTACCTGCTGCGCCAGGCGTTCGAGGAAGCCGTGCACACGCACACCTTCCAGTACATCTGCGAGAGCCTCGGCCTGGTCGAGGGCGAGCTGTTCAACATGTACCGCGAGGTCCCGTCCATTTCGGACAAGGACGCGTGGGCGCTGAAGTACACGCAGAACCTGGAGAACCCGGACTTCGAGACCGGCACCCCGGAAGCCGACCAGAACTTCCTTCGTGACCTCGTCGCGTTCTACGTGATCTTCGAGGGCATGTGGTTCTACACCGGTTTCGCGCAGATCCTCTCGCTCGGCCGCCGGAACAAGATGATCGGTATCGCCGAGCAGTACCAGTACATCCTGCGCGACGAGTCGATTCACCTGAACTTCGGCATCGACTGCATCAACCAGATCAAGATCGAGAACCCGCACCTGTGGACCGAGGAGTTCCAGGCGGAGATCCGGACGATGCTGACCGAGGCTTGCGAGCTCGAGGTCGCCTACGCCCGCGACACCATGCCGCGCGGCATGCTCGGGCTCTCGGCCGAGCTGATCGAGCAGTACATGCACTTCATCACCGACCGCCGGGCGCAGCAGATCGGCCTCGCGCCGATCTTCGGCGAGACGGAGAACCCGTTCCCGTGGATGTCGGAGGCGATGGACCTCAAGAAGGAGAAGAACTTCTTCGAGACCCGCGTCATCGAGTACCAGTCCGGTGGCGCCCTCGACTGGGACTGAACCCGTAACTCGCGTGATCAGACACGTAACTCGCGTGTCTGGAGACGAAACTCGTGTGTTTCGCCTCCGGACACGCGAGTTCGCCGTCTGATCACGTGAGTTACGCCTCCAATCACGCGAGACCCGAGTTCGGTACGCTCCGGAGTGCTACTGGTTCGCCCGGCCTCCCAGGCCGGTCGAGGTAACAGGGAACCCGGTGCGAATCCGGGACTGCCCCGCAGCGGTATGTGGGAACGAAAGCCGTCACCGTGCGAGACACGGTAAAGCACTGGGACATGGCGCCCCGGGAAGCGACGGCCGGTAGGAGCGAGCGAGCCGCCCACGAGTCCGAAGACCTGCCCGTGGTACGCGCGCCGACGGCGTGCGTGAGTCCGGGCCTCGTGGGATGGGCACGACCGAACGGCGGTCACTCCTGCGCGCGCTCCTGGCTCTCACGACAAGCTCGCGAGGAGAGAGCTGTGACCGAAATCGGCACGACAGTGCTGGGCTACCCCCGGATCGGACCCGACAGGGAACTCAAGCGTTCACTCGAACGCTATTGGGCGGGCAAGATCGACGAGGCCGAACTGCTGGGCACCGGCCGCGCGCTGCGCACCCGGGCCTGGCGGGAACTCAAGGACGCGGGGCTGGATTCCGTCCCCTCCAACACCTTCTCCCACTACGACCAGGTGCTCGACACCACCGAGCTGTTCGGAGCGCTGCCGGAGCGTTTCACGTCGCTCAGGCTCTCGCCGCTCGACACCTACTTCGCCGCCGCGCGCGGGGTGCAGGACGCGCCGGCGATGGAAATGACGAAGTGGTTCGACACGAACTACCACTACATCGTCCCCGAACTCGGCCCGGACACGGCGTTCTCGCTCACCGGCACCAAGCCGCTCGACGAGTACCGCGAAGCCCGCGCGATCGGCGTCGAGACCCGGCCGGTGCTGGTGGGCCCGGTGACGTTCCTGCTGCTCGCGAAGCCGGCCGAGGCGGCTCCCGAGGGCTTCCGCCCGCTTGATCTGCTCGACAGTCTCCTCGACGGCTACGTCGAGCTGTTACGGCGTCTGCACGACGAAGGCGTCGAGTGGGTCCAGCTCGACGAGCCCGCCTTCGCCGCGGATCGCAGCGAGCGCGAGCTCAACGCGCTCATCCGCGCCTACCACCGGCTCGCCAAGGAGACCGTGCGGCCGAAGATCCTGGTCGCCGGGTACTTCGGCGGACTCGGGCGTGGCCTTGGCGTACTCGCCCGCTCCCCGATCGACGCCATCGCCGTCGACCTCGTCACCGATGAGTCCTTTGTGGACGCCGTCGCCGCCGAACCCGCCTTGCGGGACAAGGAGGTTCTGGCCGGCGTCGTGGACGGCCGTAACGTCTGGCGCACCGATCCGACCCGCGCGCTCAGCCGGGCGGCGACCCTGCTCGGCGTCGCGAGGACGGTCAGCGTGTCGACGTCCTGCTCGTTGCTGCACGTGCCCTACGACGTCGAGCGGGAGGACGGGCTTCACCCGCGCCTGAAGGGCTGGCTCGCCTTCGCCAGGCAGAAGGTCGACGAGGTCGTCTTGCTCGGGCGCGCGATGAAGGAAGACGGCGTCGACCTCTCTGCCGCTCGTGCCTCGGCCACGGATCGCGCGACGGCGGCCGATCTGGCCGACAGCGGGGTCCGTGCGCGGCTGGAGGCGTTGCGGCCGGAAGACACCGTCCGCTCCCCCTACGCCGAGCGCGCGACTGCCCAACAGGCAGCGCTGGATCTGCCGCCATTGCCGAGCACGACCATCGGCTCGTTCCCGCAGACCACCGACGTCCGCAAGGCACGCGCCGCGCACAAGGCGGGTTCGCTGGACGACGCGGGCTACGAAGCCGCGATGAAGGCGGAGATCGAGCGCGTCATCCGGCTGCAGGAGGACCTCGGCCTGGACGTGCTGGTGCACGGCGAGCCCGAACGCAACGACATGGTGCAGTACTTCGCCGAGCGGCTGGCCGGGTTCGCGGCCACGGACTTCGGCTGGGTGCAGTCCTACGGTTCGCGGTGTGTCCGGCCGCCGATCCTGTACGGCGACGTCTCACGTCCGGAGCCGATGACCGTCGAGTGGGCGCGCTACGCGCAGGGCCTGACCGGCAAACCCGTCAAGGGGATGCTGACCGGGCCGGTGACGATCCTGGCTTGGTCGTTCGTCCGCGACGATCAGCCACTGGGCGAGACCGCCCGTCAAGTGGCGCTGGCCATCCGCGACGAGGTGCATGACCTGCTGGAGGCGGGCATCCGCGTCATCCAGGTGGACGAGCCGGCGCTGCGGGAGCTGCTCCCGCTGCGCGCTGCGGCGCACGAGGCGTACTTCGCGTGGGCGGTTTCGTCGTTCCGGCTGGCGACATCCGGGATCGACGACGCCACCCAGATACACACGCATATGTGCTACTCCGAGTTCGGTGACGTGGTCAAGGCGATCGACGCGCTCGACGCCGACGTCACCAGCATCGAGGCCGCGCGGTCGAAGATGGAGGTCGTCACCGATCTCGGCGCGGCGGGCTTCGGCCGCGGCGTCGGGCCGGGCGTCTACGACATTCATTCGCCGCGTGTCCCCGGCGTCGACGAGGTCAGCGGGCTGCTGCGGACCGCCGTCGGCGCCGTGCCCGCCGAGCGGATCTGGGTCAACCCGGACTGCGGCCTGAAGACCCGCGGCTACGCCGAGGTCGAACCGGCACTCCGGAACCTCGTCGAGGCCGCCCACACGGTCCGCGCCGAACTGGGCTGACCGGTCCGTGAAGGCCTCCTTGAGGGACTCTGGGTCCCTCAAGGAGGCCTTCACGGAACTCCGCAGGGGTATTGTCAACTCGTCAATAAGGGTGCGATGGTGGAGCGGTAACCGGTCTCAGCGGGGAGATGGTCACCATGGCGAACGCCGTCGAAAAGGTCACCGGGGCGCTGCGGGAGCGGGTTCCGCCGCTCACCTCGATCCCCCTGCCGCGTTCGGTCGACCAGCGCTGGCTCGGCGCGACCTGGCCGGTCCGCGAACTCGCGCCCGCGCCGCCGGGCCTCAAACCCGTCCTCGGCGACGAAGGCCCGCCGGTCGTCGGGCACGCGCTGGACTTCATGCGCTTCGGCATCGAGTTCGGCCTCAAACGCTACGAGACCTACGGCCCGGTGTCGTGGATGGGCGCGTTCGGGCGCCGCATCGTCACGCTCTCCGGCCCGGAGGCCACGCAGATCGCGTTGGTGAACAAGGACAAGGCCTTCTCCCAGGAGGGCTGGAAGTTCTTCATCGAGCAGTTCTTCGACCGCGGCCTGATGCTGCTCGACTTCGGCGAGCACCACCTGCATCGCCGGATCATGCAGGCGGCCTTCACCCGGCAACGGCTCACCGGTTACGTCGACCAGATGGGACCGGCCCTGCGCGAAGGCATCGCCGCGTGGGCCGACCGGCAGAACCCGCGGATCTACTGGTCCCTCAAACAGCTCACGCTCGACGTCGCGACTCGCGTGTTCATGGGCATGCGGTCCGGCGACGACGCGGCCGCGATCAACCGCGCGTTCGTGAATTCCGTGCGCGCGGGCACGGCCATCGTGCGGTTCCCCGTTCCCGGCGGCCGCTGGGCGGCGGGCTTGCACGGCCGCAAGGTCCTCGAACGCTACTTTTCGGCGAATCTGCCCGCGAAACGGGCGAGCGACGGCGACGACCTCTTCACCGCGTTGTGCCACGCCACCACCGAAGACGGCGATCGCTTCACCGACTCCGACGTCGTCAATCACATGATCTTCCTGATGATGGCCGCGCACGACACGTCGACGATCACCAGCGCCGCCGCCGTCTACCACCTCGCCAAGAACCCCGAGTGGCAGGAACGCGCGCGCCAGGAGTCCCTCGCGCTCGGCGACGACGTGCCGGACATCGAGGCGCTGGAGACCCTGACGACGCTGGACCTGGTGATCAAGGAAGCCCTGCGGCTGGTGGCCCCGGTTCCTTCCCTGGCAAGGAAGACCGTGAAGGACACCGAGGTTCTCGGGCATTTCATTCCCGAAGGGACACTCGTCGGGGTCTCTCCGACCGTCAACCATTTCTCGCCGGAGCACTGGACCGACCCGATGCGGTTCGACCCGGACCGCTTCGGGGAGGACCGTCGTGAGGACAAGTCGCACCGCTACGCGTGGATGCCGTTCGGCGGCGGCGCGCACAAGTGCATCGGCCTGCATTTCGGGACGTTCGAGGTGAAGGCGCTGCTGCACGAGATGCTGCGGGCGTATCGGTGGTCGGTCCCGGAGGGCTACACCGCGCGCTGGGACTACGTCTCGCTGCCCGTTCCGGCGGACGGCCTTCCGATCCACCTGACGCCTCGGTGAAACGATGCCCACGATCGAGCACTCTTGGTAACTTCCGGTCACCACTCGTGTAGCAGTGATCACCCTTTCAGCCGGTAGACACCCCGGATCGCGCATGGTGCCGTGGCACTACACCCGGTCGGCTCATACCTAGTGTGGGTCCGTGGGCTCGGACACCCGGTCTGAGCTGGCCATCAACCGCGCATGAAGAGGTGAAGTGTGCCCGAACCTGGTTCCGCGCCAGGGTTGGTGGACGTGGCCCGGAGATGGGCCGAGACGCTCGCTGACACTAAAGGAGTATCGCTTCCCAAGGAGCAACTCGAACGGTTCCTGCTCGGCGTCGCCCAGGACGCCGTCCGCGCCGAGCCCGATCACCAGCCCGCTCTGCTGCGCTTCTCCAAGCTCTACTCCGCCTCCCCCATCGGGATCGCGCTCGCCGACTCCGACGGCTCGATCGTCGAGGCGAACACCGCGCTCGGCACGCTCCTCGGCTGCCGCCCCGCCGCGCTGCGCGGGCGGAAGATCCCCGATCTCGGCTCCGCCGACCACGACGTCGCCCGTTTGCGGAACGGGCTCTCGCAGCTGATGACGCTCGGCCAGCCGACGCAGCAGGAACGGCTGCTGATGGACCACAGCGAGGAAGGCCCGCTCTGGGTCGACGTGACCCTGACCGACCTTCCCGGTGACCGGCCCGGTTCGGCCTATCCGGTCCTGATGGTCTCCGACGCCAACGAGATCCACCTTCTGCAGGAACAGCTGCTGCACCAGAACGTGCACGACCCGCTGACCGGTCTGCCCAACGCCACCGCGTTCGGCAACGCGCTCGAAGCCGCGCTGGCCGGTTCCGGCGGTGAGCAGGTCGCCCTCGTCTATCTCGACGTCGACGGCTTCAAGGTGATCAACGACGGGCTCGGCGCGGGCATCGGTGACCAGGTGCTGCGCGGGGTCGCGACGAAGCTCCAGTCCGTGTTCGCCGGCAGGCACGACGGTTCGGTCGCCCGGCTGTCCGGCGACGGGTTCGCCGTCCTGCTGCGCGGCGAGTTCACGCCGCCCCAGGTGATCGCCCTGGTCGAGCAGGCGCTGGAGGAACTCGCCGAGCCGATCTACCTCGGCGGGCACGGGATCGGGGTCAGCGCGAGCGCGGGCATCGTCGTCCGCGCGGTCGCCGACGGCGGCCCCGAAGACCTGCTGCGGGCCGCGGAAATCGCCCTGCACCGCGCCAAGGAGGCCGGCAAGGCGCAGTGGATGCTGTTCGATCCGGAACTCGACGCACGTGACCGCGGCCGCTACCAGCTCGGCGCGGTCATCGCGGGCGCGCTGGAGAACGGCGAGTTCTCGCTGATCTACCAGCCGACGGTGAAACTCGCGAATCCCGACCAGCTGGCCGCCGTCAACGCCGGGCTGCGCTGGAGCCATCCGGAGAAGGGCGAACTGGACTCCGGCGAGTTCTACCCGCTCGCGCAGATCACCGGGATGACCATCCCGCTCGGCCGGTGGCTGCTGGCCGAATCGCTCGCCGCCACCGCACGGTGGCGCAGCAGGTTCGGCGACGCCGCCCCCGACGTCTGCGTGCGGCTGCCGAACCGGCTGGCCATCGAGCCCGATCTGGTCCTGCTGGTCAAGGAACAGCTCGACCGGCACAACCTGCCCGCACAGGCGCTGCGGCTGTGCACGGACCGCGAGTCCGTGCTCGACTCGAGCGGCGAAGTGCTCGACTCCTTCGCCGTACTGGCCGATCTGGGTGCCCAGCTGGTGCTGACCATCTCCGGCTCGGACGATCTGGAGCTGATCCCCCGGCACGGGCTGCCCGTCCGCCACGTGATCCTGTCCGGCGCGGTCGTCGACGCGCTCGCCCACGGCGAGAACGAGGCCGACGTCCGCCACCTGTGCCAGCTGGTCGCCAGGGCCAAGGAGCTGAAACTGCGCATCGGCGCGGAAGGCGTCCACACCCACGAACAGGCCGAACGGCTGCGGCGGTACGGCGTCCTCGCGGCGCGTGGTTCGTTCGTCGCGGATTCCGCGACCGGGGACGAGGTCGACGAGCTGATCGAACGCCACGCCCATTGAGGTGGCAGGATCGGGCCATGGACCAAGGTGACATCGCCCCGGATTTCACGCTGCCCGACGACAAGGGCGAGGAGCGCACGCTGTCGGACTTCCTCTCGTCCGGCCCCGTGGTGCTGTTCTTCTACCCCGCCGCGATGACCAGCGGCTGCACCGCGGAAAGCTGCCACTTCCGCGACCTGGCCGCGGAATTCGCCGAGCTGGGCGCGCACCGCGTCGGCATCAGCCCGGACGCCGTCGCCAAACAGCAGGAGTTCTCCGCCAAACACGGCTTCGACTATCCCCTGCTGTCCGATGTGGACGGTGTGGTGGCGAAACAGTTCGGCGTATGGCGCAAATTCAGCCCGCTGCACGCCAAACGGCACACCTTCGTCATCGACACCGACCGCAAGGTGCTCGAAGTGATCAAGAGCGAGCTGAAGTTCACCGTGCACGCCGACAAGGCGCTCGCGGCCCTACGCGAACGCAAGACTAAGGACGCTTGAGCCGCCAGATCCTGGTGACACCCGCGCAGGCGGGGGCGAGCGGCGGTTCGGCGGCCTCGTCGCCGATCATCGTGAACCCCAGCCGCGCGGGCACGGCACCGCTCGCGAGGTTCTTCTCGTCGTGCCGGATCTCGACCTCCTGTGCGCCCAGCCGGAAAGCCTCGTCGGCCAGGAGCTTCGCGGCCCTCGTCGCGAAGCCTCGACCGGCGTGGTGCTTGCCGAGCCAGTAGCCGATCTCGATCCGGTCGGGATGCGTGATCATGCCCGTACCGCCGACGAGGTCGTCCGCCGCGAAGATCGCGAAGTCGTAGGTCTTGCCTTCGGCCCAGTTCTTCGCGGTGTGCTCGAGGAAGTCGGCGGCTTCGCGACGACCGTATCCGTAGGTCGCCCAGATCATCCAGGCGCCGAGATGCGCGGCGGAATCCCCCGCGACGGCGGCGAGGGTTTCGAGCTGCTCCGGCTGCCAGCGGCGCAGCGTGACGACGTCGTCGGCGAGGGTCTCCGCGGGCGCTTCCATCAGGCTCCTCGTGAGTGGTAAGGCGGTTCTATTGAGGGGTAAGTCAAACGTGGCGTGGGCCCTCTTCACTGACGTCAAAGCGCCGCTGAGTGTCCACAAGGGACAGTTTTCGACTGCGCGGTGTCCGGTTTATAGCTATATGTACGATCCTGGTCGAGGTCGTGAGTGATAATGAGGGTTAGAACCCTCTTTGCCACTCACGACCCCCTTGCGACACCGTGCAGACTACCCAAATCGGACACTTGTGGCTCGAAAAGTGTCCCTTGTGGACATTCGTGGCGCGGTCGGCCCTCGTCGGCCAGTGCGGACCAAGGCCGCAAAGGGTGCGCAGCACGCCATATTTGACTTGCCCCTCAATAACCCGAAACGCCACTCACGACCCGCGCTTGACCAGGGACCGAAGGCTCCTTTTACCGCATTAGACGCGGCGAAGGGAGCCTTCATCCCACCATCGACCCGCCCGGGAACATGACACGTTTGCCCTTCGGCTCAGTAACCGTCCTTACCACTCACGAGGCCGGAAATCAGGTCAAAATCGCGCTGTCCGGGATCTCCGTGTCGTTCTTCAACGCGTCGAAGAGCAGCTTCGACTTCGTCTTGTCCCAGTTCTCCGCCGAACCGTTGGTCACCGGCACCGTCGTGGTGACGACACCACCCGACGAGATCCCGCGCATCGCCAGCGCCAGCCCGACCAGGTTGTGCACGTGGTCGCCCGAATCCATCGTCAGCGCGTCCGGCGCGGTCGACAGCAGGGGGAACAGCGAGAACGGGTTCAGCAGGGTGCCGGGGCTGCCGATCTCACTGACCATCGCGCCGATGAACTTGCGCTGGTTGGCGACGCGATCGAGGTCCGAACGCGGGGTGGCGTCGCTGTGCCGCATGCGGACGAACCCGAGCGCCTGCGGACCCTGGAGGTCCTGGCAACCCGCCGGGATCTTGATCCCGGTCATGGTGTCCTCCATCGGCTTTTCGACGCACATGTGGACCCCGCCGATCGCGTCGACGATCTTCGCGAAGCCGCCGAAGCCGATCTCGGCGTAGTGGTCGATGTGCAGGCCGGTGGCGCCTTCGACGGTCTGCGCGAGCAGCGTCGGGCCCCCGATCGAGAACGCCGCGTTGATCTTGTTCTTGCCGTGTCCCGGGATGGCCACCTGCGAGTCGCGCGGGAGGCTCAGCAGCGTCGGTTTGGTGCTGTTGTCCGGGATGTGCGCGATCATGATGGTGTCGGTCCGCTTGCCACCGCCGGCGGCCTTGGTGTCGCCGGTGACCAGCTTCTCCTGCTCTTCGGGCGTCAGCCCGTCCCGGCTGTCGGAGCCGACGATCAGCCAGTTGGTGCCCTCGGCCGCGACGGGACGGCCGGAGTAGTCGGCCAACGCGTCGACGCGGTTGATCGAGAACTCCAGGTACACCCACACGCCGGCGAGGAAGACCACGAACACGGTCAGCAACGTGAGCAGCACCTTGCCGAAACCCCAGCGCTTACGCCGCCGCGGCGGGCGCGCGTCGTCCATCGGGCGGCCGGGAGGGGGTTGCGGCGGGCCTGGACGGCGCGGAGGCGGGCCCGCGGGGCGCTCCTGGCCTCCGTGCCCCATGGGCGTCGTCCGCTCGTCGTACGGGCTGCTCCCCCGGCCCGGCAGCGGCATCATCTGCGCGGGCTGATGCCGCCGGGGGCGGCCGGACGGCGGCCGTTGTGGCGGCAGCCGTCGCCCTCGGTCGTCGCCTCCATACGTCATGCCGAATCACCCGTCCCGATCTCGCGTGTAGGGCCCAGTCAACCGCAGACCCTAGGTGAAGGACGTCCGGCACCCCGCATCGGTTGGGTGGTGCTCACTGTCCGGTTTCGGCGAATCCGAACTGGTGGACCTTGAGATACCCCGAACGGAACCCCGCTTCGGAGTACGCCAGGTAGAACTCCCACATCCGCTTGAAGACGTCGTCGAAGCCCAGTTCGGTGATCTCGCCCCACCGCTGGGTGAATCTCTCCCGCCACAGCCGCAACGTCCGGGCGTAGTCGTGGCCGAACTCGCGCACCCCCTCCAGCCGCAGCCGCGCGTGCTCCAGCAGCCCCTGTTCGACGGAGGTGGTCGACGGGATGAGCCCGCCTGGGAAGATGTACTTGTGCATCCAGGTGTACGAACGGCCCGCGGCGAGCATGCGCTCGTGGTCCATGGTGATGGCCTGGAGCCCCAGCCTGCCGCCCGGCTTCAGCCGCTTCCCGATGGTCTCGAAGAACGTCGGCCAGTACGCCTCCCCGACCGCTTCGATCATCTCGACGCTCACCACGGCGTCGTACTCACCGGTCGAATCGCGGTAGTCGCACAGCCGGACGTCGACGCGGTCGGCGAAACCCGCCGCCGCGATGCGTTCGGTCGCCAGCTTCGCCTGCTCCTCGGAAATGGTCAGCGACGTGACCGTGGCCCCGCGCGCGGCGGCCCGGATCGAGAGTTCGCCCCAGCCGGTGCCGATCTCGAGCACCGTGCTGCCTTCGCGGACCCCTGCGTAGTCGAGGACGCTGTCGATCTTGCGGTGCTGGGCGGCGGTGAGGTCGTCGTCCGGGCCGAACAACGCCGACGAATACATCATCGACGGGTCCAGGAACGCGCCGAACAGTTCGTTGGACAGGTCGTAGTGACGATGGATGTTCGCCCGGGCGCCCTCGACGGTGTTCTCCTCGCCGTCCGGGTGGCCGCGGTCGACGAAGCGGCGGAACCGTTGCAGCAGCGGCGGGATGAGCGTCGCCATCCGCTCCGCGAACGGGGTCAGCACCTCGGCGAGCGCGTCGCTCGTCCAGTCACCGACCATGTAGGCCTCACCGAAGCCGATCTTCGCGTCCACACCGAGGCGGTGGAAGAAGGCGGCGGGACGGTCGAGCCGCATCTCCGGCGCGTCCGGGCCGCCCGCGCCCAGCTGTGAGCCGTCGGGCATGCGCACGCGGACGTTCAACGGGCGCACCGCGTGCCGGAACAACTGCTCGGCGATCCGCGCGCGGAACGGGGAATGCGGCGGGGTGGCCAATCCCGGCCACCGGTTCTCGTCAGGGACGGACGGACCGGCCGTCCGATCGACGCTCGACGTGGACATGAGTACTCCCTCCCGCCCGGTCTAGACCGGGATCCGCAACCGCTCCGAGCTGGGCCGGCCCCAGGCCCCGCTCAGCGTTTCGTCAGTGCCCCCGGCTTCGATCAGCTCGAGTGTGAATGCCCGTACGAGACGGTTCCAGACGCGAGACCTCCGCAGCATCGCGTGCCCTTCGCCACCGATTTCAAACCGCGCCGACCGCGATGTCACCTTTTCGGCACGTTCGGCGAAAGCGTGTGACGCCACCGGATCGGTCATCCGGTCCTTGGTCCCGTGCGCGATGAGCACGGCGCGGCCGCCGACGGCGTCGATGGGTTCACCCGGCGGTGTCCACGGCGCCAGTGCGCAGACGCCGATGACGGCCGGATCGTCGGCGACGCGCAGGCCGACCCGGCCCCCCATCGAATGGCCGACGAGGATCACCGGTACGCCGGGGTGATCGTCGTGGATCCGGTGCAAAGCCCAGCGCGCGTCGGCGAGCGCGTCGGTGCCGTGGTCGTTCCAGCCGTAGATCCGGTTGCGCAGGAGCCGCACCTCGACCCCGTGCTCCCGGCCCGCCCGGTGGACGTCCTTCGCCAGCGGCACCATCCGCTGGTACGCCAGCCGCCACGGCGCCACGCGGGCATGACTGTGCTCCGCGCCGCCGTGCAGTACCAGCACCACGGCTTTCACCTGGCCGCGTGCTCGCCACGTCCGCACCGCGGGATCAGCCTCGCTCACCCTGGACCCTCCAGTCTCCGAAACCCCGGCCGCAGTGATCGGGTCAACCTCGATCATGACCCGATGTATTCCACTTCGGCCATTGGTCCACGCGATACATTCGTCGCTGATCTCCAGACGGAAGGGCGGATGTGGTGAGCACCACCGAACGTTGTACGGACGTCGCCGAACGGCTCGCGGAGGCCGAACGGGGTAACGCGGAGCAGATCCGGAAATCGGCCGAGCTGATCCTGGGGGTCATCCGGGCCGACGCCCTGGTGTTCACCGCCGGGGCCGGTCATTCGCTGGCCGCGGTCGCCGAGACCTTCTACCGCGCGGGCGGGCTCGCCTGCGTCTACCCGGTCTACCACCCCGAACTGCTGCCGCTGCACGGCGCGCGGCACAGCACCAAGACCGAGCGCCGCTCCGGGCTCGCCGAAGAGGTGCTGGCCGAGCGCGCCCCGGGGCCGGACGACCTGCTGGTGGTGTTCTCGACTTCGGGGGTCAACCCGTATCCGGTCGAGCTGGCCGCCGGGGCGCGGAAGCGCGGGGCGTCGGTCATCGCGGTGAGTTCGGCCGCTTCCGTGGCCGCGGCGCCCAAACGCGCGGCCACGACGCTGATCGAAGAGGCGAACATCGTGCTCGACTCCCACGTCCGTCCCGGCGACTCGAGCTACCCGCCGGACGCGCCGCGGACCGCGCCACTGTCCACCGTGATCAACGCGTTCCTCTGGAACCTCGTGCTGGCCGAGGTCGTGGACCTCGGTGCGGCGCAGGGCGTCGACATCCCGCTGTGGCGCAGTTCCAACGTGGACGGTGGCGACGAGGCCAACGCCGCGCTGCTGGCCAAGTACGGCGCGCGGGTCCCCGCTCTCCGCTAGCTCCTCCACCGCGTGGGCGAGTTCCTTGACTCGTCCACGCGGGCCTTCTACGGTCACATACCGACCAGTCGGTTTCCGCAGGAGGTCCGTGCCATGACCGAGATCCACGGCGAGTGCGCGGCGGGCTTCGAACCCGTCCGCGCCGCCTTCGAAGAGAACTTCGCCGAACGCGACGAGATCGGCGCCGCGTTCTCGGTGACCCGGCACGGCGAGACCGTGGTCGATCTCTGGGCGGGCTGGGCCGATCCGGACCGGACGACCCCGTGGCGGGCGGACACGCTCACCAACGTCTGGTCGACCACCAAGGGCATGACCGCGCTCTGCGCGCACCACCTCGCCGACGCCGGCCTGCTCGATATCGACGCGCCCGTCGCGAAGTACTGGCCGGAGTTCGCGGCGGCGGGCAAACGGGACATTCCGGTGCGCTGGCTGCTCTCCCATCGTTCCGGCGTGACGGGGATCGGTCTCGACCGGCCGGTGACGGTGCGGGAACTGTACGACTGGGACCACATCACCGGACTGCTCGCCGCGCAGGAGCCGCTCTTCGAACCGGGCACGGCCAGCGGCTACCACGCGCTGTCGTTCGGATTCCTCGTCGGCGAGGTGATCCGCCGGGCGAGCGGGCAGGACGTCCGCGCGTACTTCGCGAAGCACATCGCCGGTCCGCTGGACGTGGATTTCCGGATCGGCCTGGACTCCGACGCCGATCTGGCGCGCTGCTCGACCCTCGTCGAGCCCGTGCTCAGCGACGAGATGCAGACCGCGCTGACCCAGGCGTTCGCCAATGCCGGCCCGGTCGCCCTCGCGGCGCTCGCGAACCCGCGCGTCCAAGGCCGCGACGCCAACGATCCCGAGTGGCGGCGCGCGATCCTGCCCGCGCTGAACGGACACGGCACCGCCAGGGCCATCGCGACCGTCTACGGCGCGCTCGCCTCCGGGCGGCTGCTCTCGGCCGGAGCGCTCGCGACGGCCCGCGAAGGACAGGGCCGCGAGGCCGACGTCGTCGGCGGGCTGGGCAACGAATGGGCGCTGGGGTTCTATCTCGGCAGCGAGGAGCGCGGTTTCGGGCCGAACCCGCGCGCGTTCGGGCACGACGGGTTCGGCGGCTCGTCCGGCGGCGCGGATCCCGAAAGCGGGATCGCCTTCGGCTACACGATGAACCGGATGGGGCCGCTGATGCGGGACGATCCGCGGAAGATGGCGCTGGTGAACGCGACCTTCAGCGCCCTGCGGTCGTGGGGGGGGGGGGGGGGGGGGGGGGGGGAGACCCCCCGCACCCCACCCCCCCCCCCCCCACCGCCCCCCCGCGCC
>NZ_JBIWKX010000070.1:18273-24641 GCF_044765885.1 Amycolatopsis sp. NPDC102389 | reverse complement strand
GGGGGGCGCCGGGGTGCGGCGCCCCGGCGGGTGGTTGGGGGGGTTTCACCCCCCCCGCCCCCCCGGGCGGGGGGGGTTGTTGGTCCCCCCCCCACCCCCCCCCCCCCCCACCCACGACCCACCCGAGGATCACGCGGCAGCGGGCTCCTCCGAGAACTGCGTCAGGTACAGCGACGCGTAGCGCCCTTCGCGCGCGAGAAGCTCTTCGTGCGTACCGCGCTCGACGATCTCCCCATGCTCGATCACCAGGATCTGGTCCGCCGCCCGGACCGTCGACAACCGGTGCGCGATGACCAGCGCGGTCCGCCCGTCCAGCGCGTCGGTCAGCGCCTCGCCCACGGCCGCCTCGGACTGCGAGTCCAGATGCGCGGTCGCCTCGTCGAGGACGACGACCCTCGGCTGCGCCAGCAGAAGCCGGGCGATGGTCAGCCGCTGCCGTTCGCCGCCGGAAAGCCGGTAACCCCGCTCCCCCACCACGGTCTCCAGCCCGTCCGGCAGGTCCCGGATCAGCTCGGCCAGCCGGGCGCGCTCCAGCGCCGACCAGATCTCGTCGTCGGTGACCCCGCGCCGCGCGTACTCGAGGTTCGCCCGGATCGTGTCGTGGAAGAGGTGGCCGTCCTGGGTCACCACGCCGACGGTTTCCCTCAGCGAAGCGAATCCCAGGTCGCGAACGTCCACATCGGACAAACGGACCGATCCGGCGTCGACGTCGTAGAGACGCGGCAGCAGGGACGCGATCGTCGACTTGCCCGCGCCCGACGATCCCACCAACGCCACCATCTGCCCAGGTTCGGCGCGGAAGCTGATGCCGTGCAACACCTCCTCGCCACCCCGGTGATCCAAAGTGGACACATCCTCCAGCGACGCCAGCGAGTACCGGTCGGCCGCCGGGTAGCCGAACCGGACGTCGGAGAACTCCACTGAGACCGGGCCCTCGGGGACGCCGCGCGGGGAAGGCTTCTCCTCGATCATCGGCTTGAGGTCGAGCACCTCGAAGACCCGCTCGAACGACACCAGCGCGGTCATCACGTCCACCCGGACGTTCGCCAGCGCGGTCAGCGGCGAGTACAGCCTGGTCAGCAGCAACGCCAGCGCCACGACGGTGCCCGGCGCGAGCGCCCCGGTCAGCGCGAGGTAGCCGCCCAGCCCGTAGACCAGCGCCTGCGCGAGCGCGGAGACCGTGGTCAGGCTGGTCAGGAACCAGCGCGTCAGCATCGCCGTCCGCACCCCGATGTCACGCACCCGCCCGGCCCGCGCCCCGAAGTCGCCCGCCTCGCGTTCCGGGTCGCCGAACAGCTTCACCAGCGTCGCGCCCGGCGCGGAGAACCGTTCGGTCATCTGCGTGGTCATCGACGCGTTGAGCTGGCCCGCCTCCCGCTGCAGCCCGGCCATCCGCCGCCCGAGCCGCCGCGTCGGCAGGATGAACACCGGCAGCAGCACCAGCGCCAGCAGGGTGACCTGCCAGGACAGCGTCACCATGACCACCAGCGACAGCGCCAGCTGGATCACGTTGGTGACCAAACCCGACAGCGTCGCGGTGAACGTGCGCTGCGCGCCGATGACGTCGTTGTTGAGCCTGCTCACCAGCGCGCCGGTGCGGGTGCGCGTGAAGAACGCGACCGGCATCCGCTGCACGTGGCGGTACACCGCGAGCCGGAGGTCGAGGATGATCCCCTCCCCGATCCTCGACGACTGCGCCCGTTCGGCCAGCCCGAGTCCGGCGTCGATCAGCGCCAGCGCCGCGATCACCACGGCGAGCCACACCACCAGCGAGACGTCGTGCCCGCCGACGATCGCGTCGACCACCTTCCCGGCCAGCACCGGCGTGCTCACCGCCAGTACCGCCGAGACGACGGTGAGCACCAGGAATATCAGCAACCTTCGCCAGTGCGGCCTGGCGAACCGCGCGACGCGGCGGAGCGTTCCCTTGTGCAGCCCCTTCGGAACGTCGGCCGACTTCATCGCCGAGTTCATCAGCGACCAGGTGTTGTCCATGAGAACCCTCTCTTCGCCCCCAGAACCTCGATATTAGTCGAGGGTTTTCCCGGATATAAGCATGACCAACACCGGAGCACACCGGATGCTTCCCGGTTTCCGCGTCCTCTTTCCGGCGGAGGTGGCCGCGTCGGTAGCCTGAGCCGGTGACCATGGACCCGGACCGGCGACGACTGACCATAGACCTGGTCTTCTACACGGGCTGCCTGATCTTCGCCGTCGTGAACACGGCCGTCGCGGAGTTCTACGGCTATCGCGTGTGGGCGAACTTCGCCGTAGCGGGTTACGGCCTCGCCGTGGTCCATACCGGCTGGCTGACCATCGCCGCGCGGCGCGGCAAGACGCTGCCCGGCGCACTCGGTTCGCGGTGGGTGGGTATCGGCGCCATCGGGTTGTTCGCCATGATCCTTCCGTTGGGAATGCTCGTCATTCGCCGTCTGACCGGAGTGGACTGGCTCGTCACGCCGAACTCGTGGGCCGCGCAGCCCGAGGTCTGGGTCATCGAACGGTCGGCGAAACTCCTTCTGGAGAACGGAACCCCTTACGTCGACGTCACGGCGCTCGGCCGCGCGGTGGAAGTAAACGATTACACGCCATACGGTCCGGTGATGACCGTCTTCGGTCTCCCGCGCGCCTTGTCCGGCGGCGGACCGGTCGCGAACGCCCTCACCGACGCGCGCTGGATGTTCGCGCTGGCGGCCGTCGCGTGCGTTCTCTTGACGCTGCGGCTGCTGAAGTGGCCGAAAATCCCCGTCAGCGCGGCACAACTCGCGCTCGCCTGCCCGCTGACCGCGCTGACCTGGGCGGTCGCCGGCCCGGATCTGGCCATCGTCGGCCTGCTGGTCCTGTCCTTCGCGCTGGCCACGACGGGCCGCGCGATCCTCTCGGGTCTGGTGCTGGCACTGGTGATCAGCGCGAAACTCATCGTCGCGCCGGCGATGGTGGTGCTGGGTGTCCTCTTGATCACGCGGCGTGGTCCTCGCGCACTGGGCGGGTTCGCCGCGGCACTCGTGGTGACGACCCTCGTCCTGCACGTACCCGTCTATCTGGTCGACCCCAAGGCGTTCGTCGAGCACGTCTTCCGGTTCCCGCTGGGAATGGGCGTGATCAAGTCGCCGGCGGCGAGCCCGTTGCCCGGCCACCTCATCGCCTCGCTCGGCCCGGTGGGCACGGCGGTTTCCTTCGCCCTCCTCGGGATCGCGGCCGTCGCGATCCTGGTCTGGCTGCTGCGCCGTCCTCCCGTGACGGGTTCGGACGCGCTGCTGCGCATGGCCGTCGGGCTCGTCGCGCTGATCATGCTCACTCCGGCGACGAGGTACGGCTACCTGGTGTATCCGCTGGTCCTGCTCGGTGCCAGGCTGACCTTCCTGGCCGCGGAAACCCGTGAAACAGCGGTCCCTGGAAAGGGAACTGCGCCCCCCGCGCAGCAGTCCGCTACTTCCTCGTGACTACTTCTTCTTGACCCTGGTGGCACCGCCACGGCCGCGCAGCTGGACGCCGGACTCCGAGAGGACCCGGTGCACGAACCCGTACGAGCGACCCGTGGACTCCGCGAGGGCGCGGATGCTCGAGCCCTTCTCGTACTTCTTCTTCAGGTCAGCGGCCAGCTTGTCACGCGTGTTGCCGGTGATCCGCGCGCCTTTCTTGAGATCAGCCACGTCGATCGCCTTCCCGCCGAGAGTGTTCTGGGCCACATAACGGCCCCTGTCGCCGCAATGATCGAACACTGAGCGCCGGAATGCCAGACGACGAGCGCAAAACTGCTGAAACCGCGATCACATTGGGCCATTTCAGTGGCCGGATGGCATCGATCAAGCACCCGAACGGACGCAGGCCTCACGCAAGCTGGACAAGTTCCAGATAATCCGCCGACCAATGGTCTTCGGTTCCGTCCGGCAGGAGGATCACGCGTTCCGGCTCCAGCGCCTCGACGGCGCCCGGGTCGTGCGTCACCAGGACGACCGCTCCGGCGAAGCTGCGCAAGGCGTCCAGGACCTGGGCACGGCTGGCCGGGTCCAGGTTGTTCGTCGGCTCGTCGAGCAGCAAAACGTTGGCAGCGCTGGACACCAGACCGGCGAGCGCGAGCCTCGTCTTCTCACCGCCGGAGAGCGTGCCGGCTGGCTGATCGAGCTGCTCGCCGGTGAACAGGAACGAGCCGAGAAGGTTCCGCAGCTCTTGTGCACCGGTGTCCGGCGCGAGGTGACGGATATTTTCCCACACGGACGCATCGTGGTCGAGCGTTTCATGTTCCTGTGCGTAATAGCCCAAACGCAATCCGTGACCCGGAATGGTCTCGCCGGTATCCGGAGTTTCCATTCCGCCGAGCAACCGGAGCAAAGTCGTCTTTCCGGCGCCGTTCAATCCGAGCACGACGACCTTCGAGCCGCGGTCGATGGCGAGGTCGACCCCGGTGAAGATCTCCAGCGATCCGTAGGACTTCGAGAGCCCCTCCGCGGTGAGCGGGGTCCGGCCGCACGGGGCGGGTTCGGGGAACTTGATCCGGGCGACCTTGTCGGCCTGACGGGTCTCGTCGAGCGCGGACAGCATCTGCTCGGCGCGGCGGGCCATGTTCTTGGCGGCCACGGCCTTCGTCGCCTTGGCCCCCAGTTTGGCGGCCTGCTGCTGCAGCGCGGACGCCTTCTTCTCGGCGTTCGCGCGTTCGCGACGGCGGCGCTTCTCGTCGGTGGCGCGCGCGTCGAGATAGCGCTGCCAGCCCATGTTGTAGAGGTCGAGCTCGCCGCGGGTCGCGTCGAGGAACCACACCTTGTTGACCACGTCCGCGAGCAGTTCGACGTCGTGGCTGATGACCACGAGACCGCCGTCGTGCTGCTTCAGGAAGCCGCGAAGCCAGTTGATGGAGTCGGCGTCGAGGTGGTTGGTGGGCTCGTCGAGCAGCAGGATCGTCTCGGATTTGCCGCCGGCGCCGGCTTCGGCGGCGGCGAACAGGATCCGGGCCAGCTCGACGCGGCGGCGCTGACCACCCGAGAGCGTCTGCAGCGTCTGCGCGAGAACGCGGTCCGCGAGGCCGAGGTTGGAACAGATCCGCGCGGCCTCACTCTCGGCGGCGTAACCACCGAGGGAGGCGAAGCGCTCTTCGAGACGGCTGTAGCGGTTGACCGCCTTGTCGCGCTCCTTCTCGTCCACCAGCTCCGACATCGCGTTCTGCGCTTTTTCCATGTTGCGCAGCAAGGAGTCGAGGCCGCGCGCGGAGAGCACGCGGTCCTTCGCGGTGACGGACAGGTCACCCTCGCGGGGATCCTGCGGGAGGTAGCCGAGCTCACCGCTGCGGCGGACCTCGCCCGCGTACGGCTCACCCTCCCCCGCCAGCACCTTGAGCGAGGTGGTCTTGCCGGCGCCGTTGCGGCCGACCAGGCCGATGCGGTCGCCCTGCTGGATGCGGACGTTGGTGTCGTCGAGCAGAATGCGCGAACCGGCGCGCAGCTGCAGGCCAGAGGCCGTGATCACGGGAACTCCCGGTACAAGGGGTGGATGAGTGGACAGCTTCGACTCGCCGGCCGACGGGCCGGCGAGGAGCTACTCCAAGAGGATGTCCACGCGATCAGTGTACGGGCCGGTGTCGAACCGTTTTATCGGACCGTGCCCGACGTCACGGACCGGCGAGGGTGATTTCGACCGCGACGGCCCGTTCCGCCGCGTCTTCGAGCACCGTCCGGCGTGGTTCGGCGATGTCGAGGACGCGGCGCTCGGCACGCTGGAACAACGGCGCCAGCCGCCTGTCCTCGCGCAGGGTTTCCAAGGCCCGGCGGTCACCACCGAGGACGACCGCGTCCACTTCGGACAGTTGCGGGACGAGCACCTCGAACGCGTCGTCCGCGGCGGAACGAAGCGCGGTGCGCGCCTGCCCTTCCCTGCGCCGGGCGAACCGCTGCTGCGACCAGCCACCCGCCGCGGATCGGCCCTGGACGAGGTGCCGGCCCGTCCTGGACTGGACGACCACTCCCCCGCGTGCGATCCCGACGCTGTGCCCGCCGCGCCGCACCAGCAGGAGCGCGATCCTCCGCGAGATCAGCGCGTGCTCGACGAGCGGGCCGACAGCCAGTCCCGGCGCTGTTCCTTCCGCCTTCAGCGGTCCGAAAGGGACGGTCGCGACGGCGACGACGCCATTTCCGGCGACGACCGTGACGGTGTCCGGCTTCAGTTCCGTCGAGCGGACGCCTTCGTTGCGGACGGCGAAGCGGGCGTACCAGCCTTCAAGGCGATCCGGGGCGATCTCGACCGCCCGGCCCCCGCCCGCCACCTGCCGCTCCCTCGCCATGCCTCCAACGTACGGGGCTCGGCTGGGTGGGGGGGGGGGGGGGGTGGTTTTTTAAGCAAAAAACACCAAACCCCCCCCCAACCACACCCACCCCCCG
>NZ_JBIWKX010000070.1:0-18263 GCF_044765885.1 Amycolatopsis sp. NPDC102389 | reverse complement strand
GTTGCTGGTGCCCGAATGCCTGTTTGATGCTCGGATGACCGGTTTTCCGCGGGGGGGGGGGGGGGGGGGGGGGGGGGGGGGGGGGGGGGCGGGGCCCCGGCCCCCCCCCCCCCCCCCCCCCCCACCCCCTGTACCGACGTCCTCCGGTTCGTGTGAAGGACTAGACCGGCTTCACCGGCCCCCGCCCCACCGACTTCCCGACGCCCGCCGGCCGCTCAGCCAGTCCGGGCTGCACGAAACCGTTGATGTGCAAGGAGATCGAGCGGATCGACCCGGTGTCGCCACCGGCGACGTCGACCGCGGTGAACTTCCAGGTGCCGTCGGCCGCCGTGCCGGTGGTCAGGCCGCCGATCGCCTGCGCCGGCCGGTAGGTGCCGGTGAACGGCGCGTTCGCCGCGCTCACCGAGCTGAACGCGGCGGTCGCGTTGTCGGCGAAGACGACCTGGCACAGGTTGTTGCCCGAGCCGCCGTTGCGCTGGAACACGGTCGCCTTCGCGCCCGAAGGCGCCGTCAGCGTGCCGACCAGGTCACCGACGTACGAGTGGTTGATGCCCACGGTCGCCGAGGTCTGGTCGGTGTTGCAGGTCGCGCCGTCCACCGAGAACGTCAGCTTCGACGCGCGCCCGACCCCGCTCACCGCGATCGGCACGGTCACGCCGGTCGGATCGCTGTCCGGAATCGCCACCGCGTCACCGGCGTAGGCGAAGTTCCGCGTCACCGGCGACGGGGTGCCGACCGGCAGCGAGAACGTGGACGTGGTCGGCGAGTACGAACCCGCGAAGGTCACGCGCGCGTTCAGCACCACCGGCACCCCGAGTTCCTGCGTGGCGGGGACGGTGATGGTGAAGTCGTTCACGCCGGTCTGCCCGGGGCTGATCGTGCCGTACGACTTCGACCGCGGCGCCACCGTGACACCAGGGGTCGGGCTGGAGAGCACGACGCTGGTGGACGTCGCGGTGCCGTCGCCGCGGTTGGTCACCGGCAGGGTCACCTTGGCGGTGTCGCCCGGCTCGAGCGCGGAGCCGCCGTCGGCCGGGGTGACCGTCGGCTGTCCCGCGGACGCGAGCGGCTGCGGGCTGGCGCCGGTGTAGGCGAGCACCTTGTCGGCGAGGATGACGCCCGCGCCGCTGGAGGCGTCGCGGCCGGGGGTCAGGATGTCGACGGCGGTGTTGATCAGCGCCTCGCGCACGTCGGCCGGGGGCAGCCCCGGGTTGCCCGAGAGCACCAGGCCCGCGATCGCGGCGGCATGCGGCGCAGCGGCCGACGTGCCGTAGAAGGTGGTGAAGCCGGTGACGCTGGTGGAGACGCCGTCGGCCGCGGTGATGTCCGGCTTGGCGCGGACCTCACCACCGGTCCCGGACACGTTGCCCGGGGTGATCGGCGTGCCGTCGGCCTGATAGAACATCCGCCGCGGACCGTCCGAAGTGAACCGTTCGACCTTCGAGGTCGCGCCGAACGCCGCCGGGAACGGGCCCGCCGGGTTGGCCGGGTCGCCCGGTTCGAGGGCACGGGGGAACGCCTTGGCGGCCGGGGCCGCCGCGACGCTGAACGCGTCCCGCGCGGCCGAGTGGCCCACGGTCACGCCGGGTTTGGTGTAGGCCTTGAGACCGTCCGCCGAATCGGTGAACCGGCCGCGCAGCGCGGACAGCGAAAGGTAGCGGCCCTCACCGGAGAACTTGACGATGGCCAGCCGCAGCCCGGCCGCGCCCGTGGTGTCCACCCGTTCGTAGGCGTCCTGGGTGCCGGTCTGGACGTCCTGGCTGAAGTCGACGACGTTGCCCGCCGCGTTCAGCAGGTACAGGTCGTAGTCGTTGTTCGAGTGGCCCAGCGGGTCCGACCAGAACAACGTGACCGGCACGGCGCCGGACGAGTTCGAGATCGGCTGGAAGATCTGGTTGCCCGCGGCACCGGCGAAGTTGTGCGCGGTACCGGCGAATTTGCCGACGCCCTTGCCGGAGTCGACGAAGTCGCCTTCCCAGTGACCCGAAGTGCCGTCGGCGACGTTGCCCTCGTTACCGGCCGAGGAGAAGTACAGCGCGCCGTTCGCGGTCACGTCGTTCACGGCCTGGGCGATGATCCAGTCCTGGAACGGCGATTCCTTGAAGTACAGGACGTCGTCGACGATGACGTCGCAGTGCGCGTCGAAGCGCAGCTTGCGGATGTTGTCGGCGAAACTGGCGTCGGAGTTGAACGCGCTGGCGAAACCGAGCGACGCGTTCGGCGCGAGATCGTGGATGATCTCGAGCATCGCGGTGCCCTCGTCGCCGTCGCCTTCCTGGCCGGGGATCACGTCGACGCCCGCCGGGAGTTCGCCGCGCGCCTGCGAGGTCGCGAGCGAGTCGACACCGTCGGACAGCGCGCAGATCTTGGTGCCCACCCCGGTGACGCCGAACTGCTGGCGTGCGGTGTCGGCGTTGTGCGCGCGGTCGCCTTCGCTGTTGACCGGCCCGGCGGCGATGCCGGCCTGTCCCTTGGCGTCGACGGCCTTCTTCAGCTCGTCCGCGATCCGGGCGGCCTTCTCTTCCTTGCTCTCCCGATTGCCCGCGGTGGCGGGCTCGGCGAGCTGGCGGGCGGTGAACGCCTCGTTGGCGGTCTCGACCTTCTTGACGTCGGCGCGAGCCGCGATCGCCGGGACCGCGTTCAGCGGTACCTCGGCGCGGACGCTGCCGTATCGCTCCGAGACCGCGCGGATCCCCGCACCGGATTCACGCAGTCCCTTGAGGAGTTCTTCCGAGACCTGGCCCCGGATGTCCACGAGTACGGTGCCGTCCGCGGAGACCTTCGCCCCAGACCCCAGTGCGGGAACCGCGGAAGCCGACATCCGCTGTGCGCGGAGTTTCTGTTCGACGAGCAGGCGGCTGTCCACTTTGGACTCGCCGGTGTTCTGGCCCTTCTTGATCGACTGCAGTGCCTCGATCTGCCGGACGGTGTTCTCCGAGAACGCGTCCGGGGATCCGCTTTCCGCCGCCGCGACGGGTGGGCTCACCAGCCCCAGCGCGGTGACCAGCGCTGCGGTGCCCGCGGTCAGGATCGTTCTTCTTCTCCTACTAGAACGGGTTGGACGCACGTGCGCCTCCGATTCCTAGGCGCGTGCCCCGACTCACGCTGACCGACGCCGGCGATCACCGGCTCGATCAAGCTAAGTACCGGGCGTGCACCGGCGGCAGGAGCCGTTCGGGTGACGTCGGATGGAGAATTTCCGGATTCGGCCGCAGGTCGTGGGCCGTTCAGGGTAATCGCGTCGTCACAGGACGAACGAGTCCGACCAGGGCTGCGAAGCGCGGCCGGACAGGCCGTCCAAAAGGGTCACCGCTTGTTTGTCCGTCAGCGACGCCACGAAGTCGACCACCGCCCGGCCTCGCGCCAGCCCGCGCACGGCGTCCGCGCCGGTGACCGGTTCCCCGGTCGCTCCGATGAGCAGTTCGGGCGACGTCCGCGCCAGCGCGGAGAACTCGGCCTGCGCCAGCTCCACCAGATCGTGCAACCGTCGCGGGAGGCGGTAGAACTCGTCGCGGTCGAGCAGCCACGCGTCGAGCGCGTCGACCAAAGTGGTCACCAGGCTGGCCTGTCCGCGTTGGTGCAGCGCGAGTTCCGGACGCAGCAGGACGAACCGCCGGTGCACGAATTTCAGCACCTGCACCTCGTGCCACTGCGCGGGCCGCAGCGTGAGATGCCCTGACCGGGTCGAGGGCGATGCCACCACCTGGACGCCGTCGACGAGCCGCGCGGTCCATTTCGACGAGAAGGCCGCGGTGGCCTGTTCGGCCTCGATGGAACCGTCGAACCCGGTGGCGAGCAAGTCGTCGACGAGTTCGGCGCGCACCCGGACGACGGCGCTGGTGAAGGCGTCGTCGTCGACGATCCACCCGTCCTTGGCGTGCATCCGGCGGCGCAGCCGTTCCAGCGAACGACCGGGCAGCCGCCGTTCGGCGGTCAACGTCGCGTCGTCCAGCCCGGCCAGGTCCGTCGCGTGGTCGACCCAGCCGGTGAACTCGGCGGCGACCGGGGCGTGCTGCAGGACGCCGATCCGGTGGAAGTCCTGGAGATCGTGGATGGCGTAGGCGATGTCGTCGGCGGTGTCCATCACGGACGCTTCGACGGTCTGCTGCCAGGGTTCGATCCGGCCGGCGAACGGGGCCCGCGCCTGGGTGAAGTCGTCGAGTTCGGTGCTGTAGGCGGAGAATTTGCTCGCGCCGGTGCCCGGGGCGTCGGCCGGTTCGGCCGCACCGCGTGGCTGGACGTCCATCGACGTCGGATGCGGATCGGGCACGTGCAACCGCGCCCACGGGTACTTCAGCACTGCGGCGCGCACCGCCGTGGTGAGGTCCAGCCCGGAGGCGGACGGGCCGCGCACGTCGGTGGTGGTGATGATCCGGAACGACTGCGCGTTGCCTTCGAAACCGTCGGCGAGGCCGAACCGGTGCCGGGCGATGCGGTCCAGGGTCTGCTCGCCGAGGTGCCCGAACGGCGGATGTCCCAGATCGTGCGCGAGTGAGGCGGCCTCGGCGACGTCCGGGTCGCAGCCGCCCAGTTTCGCGGCGAGTTCGGCCGAATCGCTGGCGGAATTGATCCGCTCGGCGATCGCGCGGGCGACCTGCGCGACCTTGAGGCTGTGGGTGAGCCGGTTGTGCAGCAGCCCGGCGCCCCCGGCGCTGACCACCTGGGTCACCCCGCCGAGCCGGGCGAAGAACGGCGACGCCGCGATGCGGTCCCTGTCGATCCGGAACGGGCTCGTGGCGAGATCGCTGAACCCGGCGTTCGCGCTCTCCGGATCGCGCCGCCACGCCCTCGGGTCCGTCTGTTCCATGCGTCACACCGTATCCGTCGGGGCTTTGCGAGACACTGCCCAGGTGGCGGACGTGGTGATCGCGGGCGGCGGCCCGGCCGGACGGGCGCTCGCGCGTGCCTGCGCCCGGCGTGGCCTGGAAACGACCCTGATCGACCCCGCTCCGGGCAGACCCTGGCCGGCGACCTACGGCTTGTTCGCCGACGAACTGCCCGCGCTGCCGGAGAGCGCCGTCGCGTGCGCGCCTTCGACCACAGTGGCCTTCGGGACCTTGCCGCACGTCCTCGATCGGCGATATCTGGTCCTGGACAACGCCGGCCTGCGCACGTGGCTGGACGGCGGCTACGACGTCGTCGCCGGGACCGTGTCCGGTGTGGACCACGGCGGCCAGGGCTCGTCGGTGCGCCTCGACGACGGCCGGGTCCTCGCGACAGGTCTGTACGTGGACGCTTCCGGCGTCCGGCCGCGAGGGAACCGGTACGAACAGACGGCGTTCGGCGTCGTCCTCCCCGCCGAAGACGCGCTGCGGCTGGCCGACGGCCCGGACACCGCCGTGTTCATGGACTGGCGGGGGACCGAGTCCGGGTTCCTGTACGTCCTGCCGCTCGGCGACGGCACCGTCCTGGTCGAGGAGACCTCACTGGCCCGCAAACCCGGCCTGCCGGCGGACGTCCTCGCGGCGCGGCTGCGTGCCCGGCTCCGGGCCGTCGGGCTGACGTCACACGGGCGCGAGGAACGCGTGCGGATCGTGCTCGACCAGCCGGTGCCCCGACATGGCCGGACGGTGCCGTTCGGAGCCGCCGCCGCTCTGGTGCATCCGGCGACCGGGTACAGCGTCGCGACGTCGGTGCGGCTCGCGGAGCCGGTCGCCGACGCGGTCGCCTTGGCGTGGGATCAAGGTCCCGCCGCGGTGGCGTCGGCCGCTCACCGGGCACTCTGGCCGTCTTCGGCACGCACCGTGCACGGATTGCGACGGCATGGATTGCGCGCGTTGTGCGGCATGCCGCCCGAACTGGTCCCGGTGTTCTTCGATCTGTTCTTCACGTTGCCCAGCGAACTCCAGCGCGCTTTCACCAGCGGTCGCGAAGATGTTTCAGGTACCGTCGAAGCGATGTCGGCACTTTTCCGATTGTCACCATGGAAAGTAAGAAAACACCTGATCGGGTGGCGTGCGTTACGCCGTTCTAGGTAACCCAGGTGCCTTCGCGATGAACATCAGTTGACACGTGTTTTGTTTCGCGCCGCCACCGGCGAATATGCGCTTGTGACGTTGCAGATCGCTGTCCGCTTCGCCTACCAGCCGTTGTACAGCCTGCACACCGGCGGCGTCGTCGCGTTCGAAGCACTGGCACGGCCGGGCCGCGGCACCGCCCACGAGCTGCTCGCCGACGCCCGGCGCAACGGCAGGCTGGCCGAGGTCGACGTCGGGCTGGCCGCCGAAGCCGTCCGGCAGCTGCGTGAGCCGCAGGCCGCCCTCCCCCTGCACCTGAACCTGTCCGCGCGGACGGTGGCGGCGCCGCCGTCACAGTTCGACCCGCTGACCGACGCGCTCAACGTGGCGGGCCGCCGGACCAGGGACGTGGTGCTGGAGATCGGGCCGCCGTTCACGCAGAT
The DNA here is from genome assembly GCF_044765885.1 of Amycolatopsis sp. NPDC102389. Lineage (NCBI taxonomy): Bacteria > Bacillati > Actinomycetota > Actinomycetes > Pseudonocardiales > Pseudonocardiaceae > Amycolatopsis > Amycolatopsis sp. NPDC102389. The sequence continues at coordinate 11,863 of NZ_JBIWKX010000070.1, read as the reverse complement.
CCCCGCCGACCTGCTGCTGACCGGGATGCGGCGGCTCACCGAGCTCGGGTTCCGGCTCGCGCTCGACGGCCTCGGCCGCGGCGACCTTCCGCTGACGCTGCTCGCTTCGGCGCCCGTTGACCTGGTGAAACTGGACCGCAGCGTGCTGCGGGGCCTGCCGCACGACCCGGCCGCCGTCGCGGTGGTCGAGGCGGTCCTGCACTTCGCTTCGCGCACCGACAACCGCCTGGTCGCGACCGGGCTCGAGACCACGGAGCAGCTGGAGTCCGCCCGGCGGCTCGGGGTGCGGATCGCCCAGGGCAACCTGCTCGCCCCGCCGGACGGCGACCACGCGCCGCTGCCCGCGCCGGACGCGCCCGGACCGTTCATCCCCGGCACCGCCCGCGCCCGTCGCGTCGGCGACTTCCTCCGGCCCGCGACGACGCTTCCGGAGGCCGCGACCTGTGACGACGTACGCGAGGTTCTGGCCGCCTCCGACGGGCCGAGCGGCATCGTCGGCGTCGACGACCGGCACCGTCCACAGTGGTCGATCGACCGGACCCGGTTCCTGGTCGCGGTCACCGGGTTGTACGGCCACGCCCTGCACGCCAAACGGCCGGCGTCCCGCCTCGCCGACCGGCCGCACACGATCCACGCCGACGCGAGCGCGCTCGAATTCCTCGAACTGGTCACCGATGCGGACTGGAGCCGGACCGGCGACGACGTCGTCGTGGTCGACGACCGCGGCCGGTGCGTCGGCGTGGTGCTGGTGAACGAGGTCGTCCGCGGGGTCGCGGAGGCGAAGGTCGAGGAGGCGGTCTCGCTGAGCCCGCTGACCCGCCTGCCCGGCAGCGACGCGGTGGCGAGGGACGTCGACCGCCGGATCAACGCCCGGGAGCCGTTCGTCGCGGCCTGGCTGGACGTCGACTCGTTCAAGACGGTCAACGACACCGCCGGGTTCGCCGCGGGCGACGATCTGATCCGCACGCTCGGCCGGACGCTCACCGATCTGGAGGCCCGGCTGCGCCGGATGCGGGTCAGCCACGTGGGCGGGGACGACTTCCTGATCGCCTGCGACGTCGACGAGATCGGCACGGTCGCCACCGCGCTGCTGGACACGCCGTGGTCGGCCGACGGGATGCCGGTGACGGTTTCGCTGGCGACCCTGGTGTGCGGGAACGGCGCCATCGGGTCCTACAAGGACGCTTCCCGGCTCCTGGCACCACTGAAGAAGCAGGCCAAGGAGGTCCCGGGGTCGAGCTGGGTGCTCGGGCGGCCGGGTTCGGACCGCGTCGAGGTGCTGCGCGGGATCACGACCCGCGGCCTGCCTTCCCAGCGCGTGGCGGGCTTCTAGAGGTCGTAGGCGGCGCGGTAGGCCGAGAAGCGTTCGTCGACCTCGCCGACGGTGAGCCCGAAGTCCGCGAGGTCGTATCGGTGCACGGGTTTCCTTTCACCGGAACGGCTTTCGGCGTGCACGACGGTCATCGCGTCCCGGGCGGCATCGCTGAGCGGAAGCCCGAAATGCCGGTAGACGCCCTCGACCGTGCCGATCGGATCGGCGACGAAATCCTCGTACCGGACATCGCAGAACCGCGCCGGATCGTGCCGTTTTCTTGCCTCCAGTGACTTTTCCGCGCCCCGTGCCCAAAGATCCAGCTGACTACGGCCGATCACGTCACCGCGGAAGACGTCGGACCAGCCCTCCGAAGCCTGTTCGTTCAGGCTGCACACCGACGCGACGATCGTGCTCGGCGCGCGATGGGTCTGGACGATCAGCGCGTCGGGATACACCTCCAGCAGCGCGTCGAGCGCGAAGAGATGGCTAGGGTTCTTGAGCACCCAGCGGCGCCCGGCGTCGGGCAGGCCGATGAGCTGCAGATTGCGCCGATGCCTGCGATAGGCATCGGTCCAGTTCTGCCCGTCCAGCCAGCGCGAGTACGACGGCACGTGCGCGAGGCATTCGTAAGACACCGATTTCAGCGACTGCCGCAGGAGCTGCCAGCATTCCTCGACCTGGCCGGCGGACATGTGGTGCAGGCCCATGAACTCGGGATGCTCGACGTGGTGCTTCTCGTAACCCGCCTGGATCCCTTGGAAGACCGGGTTTTCCGCCCACGTCTCGCGCGGCGGCCGCGGTTGCGGCACCTCGGTCAGCCAGACCTCCAGCCCCTGGTGCGCCGGATCCTCGGTGAGCAGCCGGTGCAGCGCCGTGGTCCCGGTGCGCGGCAGGCCGGTGACGAAGATGGGGCGCTCGACGGGAACGTCGGCATATTCAGGATTCTGCTTCCATGAGGCCTCGCTCAACGACCTCGCCACCAGGGCACCACGCAGGAACGCGCGATGGATCTTGTTGCCGTACGGGGTCAAACCCGCCTCGCCGGCATACGAATCCAGCAGCACGCGGAGACCTTCGAGATGGTCTTCGCTGCCGAAGTCGTCCAGCCCGGTGAGCCTCGCCGCCGACGCGTGCAGATCTTCCACCGTGCCGACGTTTTCCCGCCCTGGCAGCATGTTCTCCCTCTCAGTGGTGATATTCGCCGGCGTTGACGTCGAGACACTGACCGGTGACGCACCGGGCGAGCGACGAGGCCAGGAACACGACGGTGTCGGCGATCTCGTCCGGCTCCGGAAGGCGGCGCAGGTCGATCGTCTCCGCCGTCTCGGCGTACACCTGCTCCGGCGGCACACCGCGTTCCTTGGCCAGATAGGCGAAATACCACTTCAGCGAATCTGCCCAGATATAGCCGGGTGCCACGGAATTGACCCGGATCCCGCGCGGCCCGAGTTCCGAGGCGAGGCTCTGCGCGAGGGCGAGCAGGCTCGCTTTCGCCATCTTGTACGCGCCGAAAGTCCGCCGGGAATGCCGCAGCACGGCCGAATTGATCATCACGACCGAACCGCCGCTCTCGGCGAGCGAAGGCGTGAACAGGCGCGTGAGCCGCAGGGCGGCGAGCACGTTGGTCTCGAAACCCGCCCGCACGTCGGCCAGGTCGACGTCGGCGAGATCCATGATCGGCGGGATGGCGAAAGCGTTGTTCACCAAGGCGTCCACCCGGCCGAACGCCGTCAGGGCGGCCTCGGTGAGGTTCGCGGCCGAAGCGTCGTCGGTGATGTCGGTGGGGACACTGACGGCCCGGCAGCCGAGCGCGTCGACCTCCTTGGCGACCTCGGCGAGCCGGGATTCGGTGCGGGCGGCCAGGACGACGTCGGCGCCCGCCGCGGCACAGCGGGTGGCGATGGACCGGCCGAGCCCCGGGCCGACCCCGGAGATCACGACCACCTTGTCCCGCAAGAGATCCGTCATCCCAGCATCCTCGCCGCGACAGCCTTCTGACGGGCCGAGATCCGGTCCGCCCATTCCTCCGGGGTCACGCGCGCCTCGTCGTGGAACGGCAGCCGGTCGGCGAGTTCGCCGAACTTCACCACCTCGACCTCGGGGCCGTCGGCCTTGTCCAGCGCGCGGGACAAGCGCTGCCAGCGGATCTGCACGTACCCGCGATCGTGCCCGGTGCGTTCGAGCCAGTTCGCCAGGCCCGGGTCGCGTTCGCTGATCACGAAGCGGATCTTGCCGTCCGGGTCGACCCGTGCCTGGTCCGCGGTGAGGCTCGTCTGATGGTTGATGTAGTCGAGTGAGAGGTACCAGACGCTGCCGAGCTGGATGCCCTGATACGGCGCGTCCGAACGCGGCACCGTCACGATCATGACCTCTTCGTCGCCGAGTTCGTAGTGCCCGGCCGACGAGTACTGCGTGGTCAGTCCGCCCGGTGTGGGGCGCGGCTCGGTCATCGTGTTCACCGGCAGGTTCAGGTAGAACCACTTCGGGAAGGCGAGGAAGGTGCGCAGCCTGCTCAGCAGGATCTTGCCGGTGACGCCATAACGCTTGGCCAGCCCGTCGCGCGTGAGTGGCGCGGGTGCGCCGCCCGCGGTGTCGGCGCACTGGATCTGGATCGTGCCGCGGCGTTCGGTGGCCCAGTCGCTGTAGACCTCGCGCACCACGAGCATCGACGAACCCGGGCCGAGGACGAAATAGTTGGGGCCGGGGTCGGGTTTCGCCGGGCCGAAGCGGAGTTCGAACGAGCCGTCTTCGGCGATCTCGATCTCACGGTCGTCGAAGGCGGCGAGGCTGTCCGGCACCTCGACGGGCGAGTAGTCGCCGTTGAGGACCTGGAAACTGACGTCGGCCGTGCTCCCCCGCGTCCCGGTGACGACGTACTCGCGGTCCTCACGGATGTTCGCGTTGAAGTACAACGTGTCCGGGTTGTCCAGGCCCATCTTCGTGTATGGCCCGGTGGACTGGGTGAAGAACGGGTAGTCGCGTTCGTAGGCCCACGCCATCTGCAGGGACGCGCGGATGCTGCCGGCGAGGTAGTCGTACCCCTCGACCAGATCCTGTTCGGTGCGGATGTGCGGCGCCTCCGCGATGACCTTCTCGGCTTCGACGATCGCGTCCGCGAACGGTTGAGTGAGCACCGGCGACTCCTCATACTGGTACAAATACGTACCGACTTGGTACGTTCTTCGCACAGTCAGACTAGAACGCGTTCTAAGGATGGGTCAATGGTCCGACGCTCCCCGCCCACCGAGCGGGTCGTGAAGCTGCTCGACTTCTTCGCCGCTCACCCCGGCCGTCGCTTCGGTCTTTCCGAGCTCGCCCGCGAGCTCGACCTGGCGAAACCGACCTGCCTCGGCATCGTGACCGAGCTGACGGCGGGCGGCTACCTGGTCCGAGACCCCCAGCCCGTCACCTACCGGCTGGGCCCCGCGATGGTCGCCGCCGGCCGGGTCGCGAGCGACGGCTTCGGCGCGAGCGAGGTCGCGCGACGGCACCTGGAGGACCTGAGCAGGCGCTACGGCGCCACGTGCACGGCGTCGGCAGTGGTCGGCGACCGGATCTTGATGCTGCAGAGCGCCGGGCCCGGCCGGGTCAAACTCGGCGAGACGTATCCGTTCGCGCCGCCGGTCGGCCTGATGTACGTGCTGTGGGATTCCGACGCCGCGTTCGACGCGTGGCTCGCCAAACCCCCGGCGGTGCCGGTGCGGCTGGACGAAGCGCACCTTCGCCGCGTCGTCGCCGAATGCCGGGAGCACGGCTATCTGGTGGAGAGCCTGACTTCCGCGGGGCGGCGGCTCTACGCGCTGATGGCGGGCGTCGGCGCGGAGGAACTGCCGCCGGAAGTGCGGGGCCTGGTGGGCGAACTCGTCTCGAGCCTCGGCGAACGCGTCTACCTCGGCGCCGATCTGGAACCGCGCCGCAAGCACGCGGTGAGCCTGCTGGCCGCCCCGACGTTCGACGCTTCGGGACGGCAGGAGCTGGTGCTCACACTGTCGGTCGGCGAGCCGATCACCGGCGCCGAGATCGCGCGACGGGGCGCTGCGCTGGTCGCCGCCGCCGACGCCGTCACCGCCGAATCCGGCGGCCGCCACCCTCGCGTTTAGTCCTCTGAATGCGGTAGTTGCCCGCGCAAGGACCGCATTCAGAGGACTGAACGCGGGAAGTCAGGAGGACCACCGGTTCGCGGTGAGCTTCAGGCTCGGCACGTCGTCCATCGACATCATCGTTTCGTACAGCCGGTCGTACTGGGTCGAGGCGGTCAGCCACACGCCGTCCACCCGCCGGTAGGTGTCCTCGTAGTACGCCGCGCCTTCGATCACCACCCGGTGCTCGGGCACGATCACCTTGTCCCGCATCAGCCAGGTTCCCGTCGCGATGTCGCCGTCGACGTCGATCTCCGGCTGCCCGGCGAAGTGCACCGTGGTGATGCCCGGCCCAACGGCGTTCCGAAAGAACTCGACGATCGCTTCGCGGCCTTCGAAGGTCAGCGGTTTGCCGTACGACGGCGTGCCGTACCGCGCGTGCGCGTCGGCGGTCAGGGTCCCGGCCATCTCGTCCCACAGCTTGAGGTCGAGGCAGCGGAGGTAGCGGGCTTTGAGGCGTCGGATCTCTTCGAGCGCGACCAGGTCCATGCCGACAGCGTCCTCCTCCCCTTGACCAAGCACAAGAACTTGTTCTACTTTTCTGGTCTCGAACGACGGAGGTCACGATGGCGTCCCCGGCCTACGAGCTCACCCATCTCGAAGCACTCGAAGCCGAAGCCGTGCACATCTTCCGTGAGGTCGCGGCGACCTTCGAACGGCCCGTGCTGCTGTTCTCCGGCGGCAAGGACTCGATGGTGATGCTCCACGTGGCGGCCAAGGCGTTCTGGCCGTCGCCACCGCCTTTTCCGGTGATGCACGTCGACACCGGGCACAACTTCGACGAGGTCATCGAATTCCGGGACCGCACGGTCGACACCTACGGACTCAGGCTCGTCGTCTCCAGCGTCCAGGACGACATCGACGCGGGCCGGGTGGTCGAAGATCCGAAGGCGGGCCGCAACCGTCTCCAGACCGCCGCCCTGCTGCGGGGCATCCGCGAGCATTCCTTCGACGCGGTCTTCGGCGGCGCCCGGCGCGACGAAGAGAAAGCCCGCGCGAAGGAACGGGTGTTCAGCTTCCGCGACGAATTCGGCCAATGGGATCCGCGCAATCAGCGGCCGGAGCTGTGGGATCTGTACAACGGCAGGCACCGCAAGGGCGAGCACATCCGCGTCTTCCCGCTGTCGAACTGGACCGAGCTCGACATCTGGCAGTACATCGAAGCGGAGAACGTCGACTTGCCGTCGATCTACTACTCGCACCGGCGTCCGGTCGTCCAGCGGGACGGCATGCTTCTCGCGCACACCCGCTTCCTCAGCTTGAACGAAGGCGAAAGTCCTTACAAGGCAACGGTTCGCTTCCGCACCGTCGGCGACGCGACGTGCACCGGTTGCGTCGAGTCGACGGCGACGTCGCCGAGTGAAGTGGTCGCCGAGGTGGCGGTCAGCAGGCTCACCGAACGCGGCGCCACCCGCGCCGACGACCGGATTTCCGAGGCGGGCATGGAAGACCGGAAGAAGGAAGGCTACTTCTGATGAGCGCTTCGCTGGTCCGCCTCGCGACCGCGGGCAGTGTCGACGACGGGAAGTCGACCCTGATCGGCCGTCTGCTGTTCGATTCGAAGACGGTGTTCACCGACCAGCTCGAAGCCATCGAACGCACCAGTCGCGACCGCGGCGAGGCGTACCCGAACCTCGCGCTGCTGACCGACGGTCTCCGTGCCGAACGCGAACAAGGCATCACGATCGACGTCGCCCATCGCTATTTCGCCACGCCCCGGCGGAAGTTCATCATCGCCGACACGCCGGGACACGTGCAGTACACCCGGAACATGGTCACCGGCGCGTCCACCGCGGATCTCGCGCTGATCCTGATCGACGCCCGCAAAGGCGTCCTTGAACAGTCTCGGCGGCACGCGTTCCTGGCCAGCCTGCTGGGCATTCCGCATCTGGTGCTGTGCGTCAACAAGATGGACTTGGTCGGCTGGTCTCAGGAACGTTTCGAAGAGATCCGCGAGGAGTTCCGCCGCTTCGCCATGAAGCTCCAGGTGCACGACCTCACCTTCGTGCCGATGTCGGCGCTGCACGGTGACAACGTCGTGCACCGGGGTGCCAGTATGCCTTGGTACGAAGGGACTTCCCTGCTGCACCACCTCGAACAGGTACATGTGGCCTCGGATCGCAACCTCATCGACGCGCGATTCCCTGTGCAGTACGTGATCCGGGAGCACAGCCGCGACTTCCGCGGCTACGCGGGCACCGTCGCGGGCGGGGTGTTCAAACCCGGTGACGAGGTCGCCGTCCTGCCGTCCGGCTTCACCACCACGGTGCGCGCGATCTGGGGCCCGGGCGGCACCACGGTCACCGAGGCCTTCGCTTCGCAAGCGGTCACGATCGAACTCGAGGACGACCTCGACCTGGGCCGCGGTGACCTGATCTGTCGCCCCGGCAACCGTCCCCACACGAGCCGGGACGTCGACGCGATGGTGTGCTGGTTCTCCGAACAAGGAGCTTTGAAAGCAGGGAACAACTTCCTCGTGCGGCACACCACCCGGGAGACCAAGGCCGAGATCCGCGACCTGGACTACCGGCTCGACGTCACCACCCTGCACCGCGACGAGACTGCGGAGTCGTTGTCGCTCAACGAAATCGGCCGGATCCGGCTGCGCGCCCGGCAGCCACTGCTGTTCGATTCCTACCGCCGCAACCGCTCCACCGGAGGTTTCCTCCTCGTCGACGAACATTCCGGGGCGACGGTCGCGGCCGGGATGATCACCGGGCCGAGCGTCACGGCGTCGAACGTCGTCTGGCACACCGCCGCGGTCACCAGGGCGGAACGCGCCACGCGCGGGCTCACCGTCTGGCTCACCGGGCTTTCCGCGTCCGGGAAGTCGAGTGTGGCGGTGGAACTGGAGCGGCGGCTGGTGGCGTCGGGCAGGCCCGCGTATCTGCTGGACGGCGACAACCTCCGGCACGGGCTGAACGGGAACCTCGGCTTCAGCCCCGCCGATCGCGCCGAGAACGTCCGCCGCGTCGCCGAAGTCGCGAAGCTGTTCGCCGACGCCGGTGTGGTGTCGGTGGTCTCCCTGATCAGCCCGTACCGGGCCGACCGCGAACTCGCCCGCGCCGCGCACGAGTCGGCCGGGCTGCCGTTCCTCGAGATCTTCGTCGACACCCCGCTCGAAGTCTGCGAAGACCGCGACCCCAAGGGGATGTACGCGAAGGCACGGGCGGGCGAGATCAGCGGGTTCACCGGGGTGGACGCTCCCTACGAGCAACCGGAGAGCCCGGATCTGGTGCTGCGCCCGGAAAACGGGGATCCCGCCGCGATGGCCGCGCTGATCCTCGCCGCCCTCGAGTGACGATCAGCCGCCGTTGGTCGCCCGGTACGGAGCGGCCGCGTAGGTGCGGGCGGTGGCGGCCGTCAGCTTCTCGACCGAACGGAACATCGTCTTGCCCAGCTTCGCCCGCGCCCGCAACGCCGGATGCGTCGCGGCGTAATCGTCCTTGGTGACCGCCGGATCGCCGGCGAACGCACCGGAGGCGAACAGCGAATAGGTCAGGATCGGCTTGCCGTCCGCGCTGAACATCACGCCGGCCTCGTTGCGGCCGTCGTTGAACCAGCCCGCCTTCGTGGCCACCCGCAGCCGCTCGGCCGACGTCAGGTCGAGCCGCACCCCGTCGGTGAACGCGCTCAGCGAACGCAGGATGTTCAGCAGGTACTCGGTGGACTTCGCCGAAAGCAGCGTCCCGCCGACCAGTTTCCGCAGCAGCGTATGCGTTTCGGCCGGTGTCGTCTTGCCGAGGAAGAAGCGGTTCGGATTCGCCACCGGGACCACCTGGGTGTGCACGAATCCCTTGCCGCGCAGGATCTCGTTGACCTCCGCGGCGGGGCAGACCAGCCCGCACAGGCGGACGGCGGTGTTGTCGGACAGCGTCAGCAGCGCCGCCATCGCGTGCCCGAGGGTCACTGAGCTCGGGTACGCGCCGTCGAGGGCGAAGATGCCGTCGGTGTCCTTGATGACGATGTCGGCCGTGACGTCGACACGCTGGTCCAAGGTGAGCAGCCCGCGGTCGATCTTGTCGAGCACGGCGGTGGCGACGGCGATCTTGTTGACGCTGTACGCCTCGACCACCTCATCGGCCCGCTCGGAGACGGCGGGAACCAGGTTTCCGGCGGAGTCCGCGACGCTGACGTAGGACGACCAGGTGCCGCCCGCCTTCGCGGTTTCACGGCTGTAGACCTGGGAAATCCGGCGCGCGGCGGCCGAAGCGTCGGCGGCGGGAGTGTCTGATTCGGACTCTTCGGCGGCCTGAGCGACCTGCGCCGTCCCGAGCACCGCACCCGCGGCGGCGACCGTGCCCAGCCCCAGCAGGCGACGACGATTGACGTTGGTATCCACGTCGGAACCCTATCGCGTTCAGCCCGCCGGTGTGACGAATCCGGTGTCGTAGGCCTTGATCACCGCTTGCGTCCGGTCCCGCGCGCCGAGTTTCGCGAGCACGTTCCCGACATGCGTCTTGACCGTCTGGACGCCGAGGTACAGCTCGCCCGCGATCTCCACATTGGACAGTCCGCCCGCCATCAGCCGCAGCACCTCGCTTTCGCGTTCGGTGAGCCCGGCGCCGGCCAGGCCGTCCAGGGGCCCCCTGCTCGCCTGCTGCGCGGCCAGCCGCCGGATCGCGGCCGGGAACAGCAGCGACTCCCCCGCCGCCACGGTCCGGATCGCCGCGACGATCTCCTCGGGCCGGGCCCGCTTCAGCAGGAAGCCGCTCGCCCCGGCGAGCAAGGCGTCGTAGACGTAGTCGTCGTTCTCGAAGGTGGTCACCACGATCACCTTCGGCGGATTGTCCATAGTGGACATGAAATGGGCGGTCGCGCGGATCCCGTCGACCGAGGGCATCCGGACGTCCATCAGTACGACGTCGGGCCGGAACCGCGAGACCAGACCCGGAACTTCGGCGCCGTCGGACGCCTCACCCACGACCTCCAGGTCGGGTTCGGAGGCGACGATCGCGCGCAGCCCCGCCCGGATGAGCTGTTCGTCGTCGACCAGCAGCACCCCGATGCTCATCGCCGTTTCCCCCATGGCACCGCCACCTCGACCTTCCAGACTCCGTCCGCGCGGCCCGCGGTGATCGTGCCGCCGAGCACTTCCACCCGCTCCGTCATTCCCCTCAGCCCCCGGCCGCCCCCGTCCCGCGACGGCGCCGCGGCGCCGAGCGGGTTGGACACCCGCACCCGCAACAGCTCCGGTTCGGCGTCGACGAGGACCGCCACCGGCACCTTACCGGCGTGCCGCAACGCGTTCGTCAGGCATTCCTGCAAGATCCGATACGCCTCGCGGGAGACGACCGGCGGCACCGAGGACGGTTCACCCCGCACCTCCGCCGTCACCTCGGCGCCCGCCAGCCGCGTCGCCTCGACCAGCGCGGGCAGCTCCGCCAGCCCCGATTGCGGTGCCCGGGACGACGCCTCGTCACGCAGCAGCCCGAGCACGTGGTCGAGATCGTCCAACGCGGCGCGGGCCGAGTCCTCGATGGCGGTGAGCGCCTGTTCGGTGAACTCCGGATCGGAGCGCAGGGTGCGGCGCGCGGCCCCGGCCTGAATGGTCACGACACTCAGCGCGTGCCCGACCGAGTCGTGCAGTTCTCGCGCGAGCCGGTTGCGTTCGGCGAGTTGTTCGGTGCGCTTCTCCAGCTGGGCGATCCGTTCCGCGGCCGAGATCCCCAGCAGGCTCTCGGCGCACCGGGTCAGCACCGCGCCCGCTCCCCACACGACGTAGGCCAGCACGACGACGCCGAGCAGGAACGCCAGCGGGATCCACGCGCTCGCCCAGCCCTTCGGCACCTCGATCGGGGCCTCGGTGGTCAGTGCGATCCGGCCGGTGAACGGCGCCGCGATCGTGAACCCGAACGCCACCGGGACGAAGAGGCTCACCAGGCTGACGACACAGCCGGTGCTCACGTGCAGCAGGAACATCGCGGACGACCGCAGCCGGACCGGCCAGCTCGCCGCGGGCCCGAACGTCACGCCGGGCACCGGATCGTCCAGGAGTTCCCGTACGGCCGCGCCCTCCAGCACCCGGACGGCGGGGAGGAACGACGAAGCGATCATCACCAGCACGACGGCGCCCATCCCGATGACGACCCCGCGCCCCATCGTCACGACGAGCGGGAGCAACGACGGCACCATGATGGCGGCGAAGAGGATGTACGGCACGCTCAGCGCGCCGCCGAGGATGAAATAGACCCACCGCCGGTAGGTCGCCCGGTCGACGAGCGGGCCGAAAAATCGCATGGGGTCTTTCTAGCGTGTGCCGGCTTCGCGCGGATCCCTCTGCGGTATCGCCACCGGTGAGCGTCCCCGCGAGGTGGTCGTGAGTGGCGTTTCGGGTTCTAACCCGATGTCTGAGTTCAGGACATGTCGGACAGTTGATGTTTCAGGACCTCACGGACACTGACCGGCC
>NZ_JBIWKX010000069.1:0-40456 GCF_044765885.1 Amycolatopsis sp. NPDC102389 | reverse complement strand
GCGCGGGGGGGGGCCGGGGCGCGCGCGGCGGCGGGGGGGCGCGCCCCCCCCCCCCCCCGCGGCCCCCCCGCGGGGGGGGGGGGGGGGGTGGCGGGGCCCGGCCGCCCCCCCCCCCCCCCCCCCCCACGACCGGAGGTCACTGGCAGGCTTCGCAGTCGGGGTCGTCGATCCGGCAGGCCGCGCCTTCGGTGGCGACGAAGTCGACGTCCGAGACCTTCGGCATCTCCTTCGGCTCCGGCTTGGCTGCCGGGGCAGGGGCGGTCACCGGGACGGCCGGGACGGCGGCGGCCGGCGACGGCGACACCGCGGCGGAAGCCGACGGGGCGGGCGAAGCGGCGGGAGCCGGCGCCGGAGCGGCGGCGGGCTTGGGGGTGGCCGGGGCCGGGGTGGCCGAGACCGCGTTCAGCTTGCCGTCGGTGCCGCGCAGGGTGCTCTTCTCCACGTGCGTCGCGGACCGCGCCCGCAGGTAGTACGTGGTCTTGAGGCCCTTGTGCCAGGCGTAGCGGTACAGCTCGTCGAGCTTGCGGCCGCTGGGCGCCGCGATGTAGAGGTTCAGCGACTGCGCCTGGTCGATCCACTTCTGGCGCCGCGAACCGGCGTCCACCAGCCACTTGGACTCGATCTCGAACGCGGTGGCGTACAACGCCTTCAGGTCGTCCGGCACGCGGTCGATCTGGCCGAGGCTGCCGTCGAAGTACTTCAGGTCCGACACCATGACCTCGTCCCACAGCCCGCGCTCCTTGAGCGAGCGGACCAGGTGCGGGTTCACCACGGTGAAGTCACCGGACATGTTCGACTTGACGAACAGGTTCTGGAACAGCGGCTCGATCGACTGCCCGACCCCGCAGATGTTGGAGATCGTCGCGGTCGGCGCGATCGCCATCACGTTGGAGTTGCGCATGCCGACGGTCTTGACCCGCTCGCGCAGCGGCGCCCAGTCCAAAGTGGACGAGGTGTCGACGTCGAGAGCGTCGCCCTGGCGCGCGTCGATCAGCAGCTGCATCGAGTCGATCGGCAGGATTCCCTTGCTCCACAAGGAACCCTCGAACGTCTGGTACTGGCCGCGCTCCTCGGCGAGGTCGGTCGAGGCCGAGATCGCGTAGTAGCTGATGTGCTCCATGCTGGTGTCCGCGAACTGTACGGCCTCGTCCGAGGACAGCGGGACACCGATCTCGAACAGCGCGTCCTGGAAGCCCATCAGGCCGAGGCCGATCGGGCGGTGGCGCAGGTTGGAGCGGCGCGCCTCCGGGATCGTGTAGAAGTTGATGTCGATCACGTTGTCGAGCATGCGAACGGCCGTGCGCACGGTCTTCTCGAGGCGCTTCGTGTCGAGGCCCTCGGGAGTGACGTGCTTGAGCAGGTTCACCGAGCCGAGGTTGCAGACCGCGACCTCGTCGGTGGTGGTGTTCAGGGTGATCTCGGTGCACAGGTTGGACGAGTGCACGACACCCACGTGCTGCTGCGGCGAGCGCAGGTTGCACGGGTCCTTGAAGGTGATCCACGGGTGGCCGGTCTCGAACAGCATGGTCAGCATGCGGCGCCACAGGTCGACCGCGCGGATCTTGCGGAACACCTTCAGCTCGCCACGCTCGGCGGCGGCCTCGTACTCGCGGTAGCGCTCGGCGAACGCGTTGCCGTAGAGGTCGTGCAGGTCCGGGGTCTCGTTCGGCGAGAACAGCGTCCACTGCGCGTCGGCCTCGACGCGGCGCAGGAACTCGTCCGGCACCCAGTTCGCGGTGTTCATGTCGTGCGTACGACGACGGTCGTCACCGGTGTTCTTGCGCAGGTCGAGGAATTCCTCGATGTCCACGTGCCAGGTCTCGAGGTACGCGCAGGCGGCGCCCTTGCGCTTGCCGCCCTGGTTCACCGCGACCGCGGTGTCGTTGGCGATCTTGAGGAACGGCACGACACCCTGCGACTGGCCGTTGGTGCCCTTGATGTGCGCGCCGAGGCCGCGGACCGGGGTCCAGTCGTTGCCGAGACCGCCCGAGTACTTTGCCAGCAGCGCGTTGTTCTTGTACGCCTGGAAGATCGAGTCCAGGTCGTCGTCCACGGTGGTCAGGAAGCAGGACGACAGCTGCGGGCGCGTGGTGCCCGAGTTGAACAGCGTCGGGGTGGACGCCATGAAGTGGAAGGTCGAGAGGAGCTCGTAGAACTCGATGGCACGGGCTTCCCGGTCGTCCTCGCGGATTGCCAGACCCATGGCGACGCGCATGAAGAACGCCTGCGGCAGCTCGAAGCGGACACCGTTGTGGTGCTGGAAGTACCGGTCGTACAGCGTCTGCAGGCCGAGGAAGCCGAAGTCGAGGTCACGCTCGGCGTGGATGGCCGCGGTGATCTTGTCCAGGTCGAAGGTCTGGAGCTCGGGGTTGACCAGCTCCAGCTCGATGGCGCGCTTGAGGTAGTCCCGGAAGTACTGCGGGTACCGCGCGGTCATCTCGTTCTGGCTGGCCTGCTGCGGAACGCCCGCGAGGTAGCTGAGCGCCTCGCCGCGGAGCTTGTCCGCCAGCAGCCGGGCGCTGACGTAGGAGTAGTTCGGCTCCTGCTCGACGAGCACGCGCGCGGCCATGATCTGGGCGAGGGCGAGCTCGTCGGCGCTGATGCCGTCGTACAGGTTGCGCTTGGCCTCGGCCAGGACCGGCTCGGCCGAGACGTCCTCGAGCCCGGCGACGGCCTCGCCGACCACGTGCGAGACGCGGGCCCAGTCGAGCGGGCGGAGCGAGCCGTCGGCCGTCTTGACGCTGATGGCGACGTCGGACGACGCGGGCTTCTCGGCCTCGCGGGCCTTCGCGCGCTCATCGCGGTACAGGACGTACGCGCGGGCGACCTTGTGGTGCTCGCCGCGCATCAGCGCGAGCTCGACGATGTCCTGGATCTGCTCGATGTGCAGCGCGGTCTCGGGGCCGGCGTGGCGGAGCAGGGTGGTCTCGATCTGCTCGGTCAGTTCCTTGACCAGATGGTGGATCCGCGACGAGGCGGCCGCGTCACCGCCCTCGACGGCGAGGAAGGCCTTGGTCACGGCGACCGAGATCTTGTTCGCGTCGAAGGGGGACACGCTGCCGTCCCGCCGGATGACTCGCACGGTCGCGGGCGTGGTGTCCGAAGACGAAGGTGGCCGCTGACCGGTATCGACTGACATGCATGACTCCAAAAGGGCGCGTTGAAGCACCACAAGGCCTCACAAGGCCGTGCGCTGCACGTTCACAAAGCTGTCCGACCACCGCTCCCGAGCGGTCTCCCCGTCGCTGGGCGGTGCCGGTTCCCAGAGACTACATGTAGGGGTCGGAGGCTGCACGTGCCCCAATGGGTGGCGTGTCGTCGGCTCACCCTGGCGGGTTAGACGATCACGCTCAGCGGCTGTTCAGCCCCCGAAGACGATCTTGAAATCGCGCAGGCAGGCGCTCAGTACGGGGCGCTGACCGGCGAGGAAGCCGAACGGCCCGGACTCGTTGATCCGCCAGTCCGCGGACGCGGGGCGTGGGTTCGCCGTCGCTCGGACGGGGCTCCTTTTGAGACGACCGTCCAGCATTTGGACGACGTCGAAGGCCGCCGGCATCCGCACCGGAAGGCTCGGCCGGGGCGTGAAGGCCGCCGTCGCGATCCAGTCCTCCTGGGTGGCCGCCGAGGCGGTGAACGTCCGCCCGTGGGCGAAGTCGAGCGCGGCGAGATCCTTCGGGATGCCCCACAGCGCCCGCCCGCCGGCGAGCGAGACCTCGCTGTCGACCCAGATGTCGGTGATGGAGCTGGAGAGGCGTTCGCCGCGGACCGCGACCGTCGCGAGCAGCTCGTGGTACTGAAGCTGCCCGGGCTCCTGGTAGTCGATCCAGGCGGTGAACACCTGGGCGCGGCCGCCGAGCGTGATCGGCTCGACGCCGCCGGGCAGGCCGGGCAGTCCGCTCACCGGGACACGCCAGATCGACAGGTACGCCTGATCCGCCAGGTCCCAGGGCTCCGGGGGATAGGCGGTCACTTGTTCAGCCACGGCAGGTAAGCGGGCTGGTCGGTGTCGACGCGCATGGAGAACTCCGGTGGTCGTTTCTGCAGGAAGGACACGACTCCTTCGACGGCGTCCGGGCTGGAACCCAGGCCGCCGATCAGCCGGGAGTCCAGCTCGTGCACGGGGAACGGCGATTCCGCGCTCGCCATCCGGTACAGCAACTGCCGCGTCACCGCGACCGAGACCGGCGAGGTGGTCGCCGCGATCTCGCGAGCCAGCTCGCGGGCCTTGCCGAGCACTTCCCCGGGCTCATGCACACTGTGGACCAGTCCGGCGGTTTTCGCTTCCTCGGCGCCGAAGACCCGGCCGCTGATCATCCAGTCGAGTGCCGTGCCCATCCCGACGAGCCGGGGGAGGAACCACGCGGACGCGCCTTCGGGGTAGATCCCGCGGCGGACGAACACGAAGCCGAACCGGGAGTCCGTGGACGCGAGCCGGTAGTCGCACGACAGCGTGATCGTGACGCCGCCGCCGACGGCCGCGCCCCGCAAAGCCGCGATCACCGGCTTGTTCATCGTGAAGATCCGTTTCGAGCAGCGTCCCGCCGGCTCCTGCCACGCCGCGTCCGGCCCGGTCTCCGGATCGAAGTCGAAACCGCCCTGGGTGAGGTCGGCGCCCACCGAGAAATCCTTGCCGTTGCCGGTCAGGATCACCACCCGGACGTCCTCGTCGCGGTCGGCGCGGTCCATCGCGTCGCCGAGTTCGTCGGCCATGCGGATGGTGTAGCCGTTGCGGGCCTCGGGCCGGTTGAGCGTGACCGTCGCGATGCGGTCTTCGACCTCGTAGGTGATTTCGGCGTACGCGCTCATGACGTGAAAGTAAGCCAGTGTTGACAAGGTGTCAACAAGGCGGCGCAAGGTCGCGAGCGACTCGTCGTACCGGCCGAGGACGCGATACGTGCTGCCGAGTCCGACGAACGCCCCCATGTCTGTCCTCTGTAGACAGACCTTCGCCCGCGAGCGCCTGTTCGTAGAACGGGGCACGCTTCCTGTGCCTCGTTCACGCGGCGGTGCCGTCGAACGGCGGATAGGTCTCGACGCCGACCCGCTCGGCCACGACGATGTACCCGGCCAGCGCGTCGCGCGACCTGGTCAGCTTGGCCAGCTGCTCGTCCAGGCGTCCGAGCCGCTCGCGCATCGCGGCCAGCAGCTCGGGGCAGCCGATCAGCTCGGGTTCCTCGCCGATCGCGCAGGGGAGCAGATACGCGATGTCCTCGGACGACAGGCCCGCGGCGAGCAGATGGCGGATCTGCTTCACCCGCAGCAAAGCCGTCTCGTCGTACTCGCGATAGCCGTTCTTGCCGCGGCTCGCCTCCAGGAGTCCTTGCGCCTCGTAGTAGCGCAGCTGGTGGGCGTTGACGCCCGTCCGGTGACTCAGTTCACCGATCTTCATCGCTTTCCCCACTTGACCTTCATACCGGTATCAACGTTGACGATCGTGCCATGACAGACAACGCGAACACTCCGATTTCGGTCGTCGGCCTCGGTCTCATGGGCACCGCGCTCGCCCGCGCGTTTCTGAATGCGGGGCATCCCACCACCGTGTGGAACCGGACGGCCGCCAAGGCGGACGCGCTCGTGGCCGAAGGCGCGCGGCTCGCGCCCACGATCGGCGACGCGCTTGGCTCGGGCGGCGTGACGATCCTGTGCCTCACCGACTACTTCGCCGTCCGTGAACTGCTCGGCGATGACGGCCTGGCGGGCACGACACTGGTCAACCTGACTTCGGGCGACTCCGCTCAGGCTCGGGAAACCGCCGCCTGGGCCGAAAAACAGGGTGCCCGGTACGTGGACGGCGCGATCATGGCCATCCCGTCGTCGATCGGGACCGCCGACGCGGTGATCCTGCTGAGCGGGCGGCGGCCGGACTTCGAGATCGGCGCGCTCGGCACGATCAGCTACCTCGGCGAGGACCCCGGACTCGCGTCCCTGTACGACGTCGCCGGGCTGACGATGATGTGGAGCGTCCTGAACGCGTGGCTCCAGGGCACCGCGATGCTCAAGACGGCCGGTGTCGACGCCGCGACGTACGCGCCCTTCGCGCAACAGATCGCCGTGGGTGTCGCCGGTTGGCTGCCCGGGTACGCCGAACAGGTCGACAAGGATTCCTTCCCGGCCGAGGTGTCGGCTTTGGAAACCGACGCGCGGGCGATGGCGCACATGGTCGAGGAGAGCGAGGCGCTGGGCGTGAACGCCGAACTGCCGAAGCTGATCAAGGCGATGGCCGACCGCGCGATCGCCGCCGGGCACGGGGGAGAGCAGTATCCGGTGCTGATCCGGGAATTCGAGCGGCCGGGGAGCTGACCTGCTCCGATGTCCGTGAAGGCCTCCTTGAGAGACTCTGGGTCCCTCAAGGAGGCCTTCACGGAACGTCGATCGAGGAAAACAATCAGGCGTGCTTGATTTTTCCACGCGGGGGTGTCAGCCTGGGGGAGACGCGAGGAGGCGGGCATGGCTGACCTGGGCGCGATCCTTGGGGATCTCGCGGCGGAATCGCAGGCCATCGACGACGTGGTGGCGGATCTGCCCGCGTCGGACTGGGCGCGGCAGACCCCGGCCGAAGGCTGGACGATCGCCCATCAGATCGCCCATCTGGCCTGGACGGACAAGAAGGCGCTGATCGCGGCGCGCGGGTCCGAGGCCGAGTGGCAGGCCGAGATCGAAGGGCTGCTCGCGACGGGGGAGTCCTACGTCGACGACGGCGCCGTCGAGGGCGCGAAGGCGCCGCCCGGTGAGCTGCTGGCCGAATGGCGCGCCTGTCGCGCGGAACTCGCCGAAGCGCTCGCCGCGGTGCCCGACGGGCAGAAGATCCCCTGGTACGGCCCGCCGATGAGTGCGGCGTCCATGGTGACGGCACGCCTGATGGAGACGTGGGCGCACGGCCAGGACATCTTCGACGCGCTCGGCGTCGAGCGGGAGAACACCGCGCGGATCTGGCATATAGCCCGGTTCGGCACCCGCACCCGCGACTTCGCCTACAAGCTCAACTCACTCTCGCCGCCCAGCGAGGAATTCCGCGTCGAGCTCACCGCGCCCGACGGCACCACTTGGGCTTTCGGACCGGAGGACGCGCGGCAGCGGCTCACCGGCAGCGCCGTCGACTTCTGCCTCGTCATCACCCAGCGCCGTCACCCCGCCGACACCGACCTTGTCGCCACGGGCAAGGACGTCGAGGAATGGCTCGGGATCGCCCAGGCCTTCGCCGGGCCTCCCGGCGCGGGACGGCGGCCGGGGCAGTTCGCATGACCCCGATCAGGATCGGCAACGCGTCCGGGTTCTACGGCGACCGGTTCTCCGCGGTCCACGAGATGCTCACCGGCGGTCCGCTCGACGTGCTGACCGGCGACTACCTGGCCGAGCTGACCATGCTCATCCTCGGCCGCGACCGGATGAAGGACCCAGAACGCGGTTACGCCAAGACCTTCTTGCGTCAGATGGAGCAGAATCTCGCGCTGGCGAAGGAAAAGGGCGTCAAGATCGTCGCGAACGCCGGTGGGCTCAACCCCGCCGGGCTCGCCGGTGCGCTCCGTGAACTGGCCGCGAAGCTCGGCGTCGACGTCGCGATCGCGCACGTCGAGGGCGACGACCTCATCCAGCGCGCGGAAGAACTCGGTTTCGGCAAGACCCTGACCGCCAACGCGTACCTCGGCGCTTGGGGGATCGCGGAGTGCCTGAACGCGGGCGCCGACATCGTGGTGACCGGACGCGTCACCGACGCGTCGGTGATCGTCGGCCCGGCCGCCGCGCACTTCGGCTGGGCGCGCGACGACTACGACGCGCTGGCGGGCGCGGTCGCGGCCGGGCACGTGATCGAATGCGGAACGCAGGCCACCGGCGGCAACTACGCCTTCTTCACCGAACACGAGATCGGCGTCCCGGGTTTCCCGATCGCCGAGATCTCCGCCGACGGTTCCAGCGTGATCACCAAACACCCCGGAACGGGCGGTGTGGTGAACGCCGGAACCGTTACGGCGCAACTGCTCTACGAGATCACCGGCGCCCGCTACGCCGGGCCGGACGTCACGGCGCGGTTTGACACGTTGACGCTCACCGACGACGGCCCGGACCGCGTCCGCATCAGCGGCGTCACCGGCGAGCCGCCGCCACCGACGCTCAAGGTCTGCCTGAACGGGCTCGGCGGTTTCCGGAACGAGACGACGTTCGTCCTCACCGGACTCGACATCGAGGCGAAAGCCGCACTGGTCAAGGAACAGCTCGAAGGCGCGCTCAAGGCCAGGCCGCCCGCCGACGTCAAGTGGACCCTGGCCCGCACCGACCGTCCCGACGCCGAGACCGAACAGCAGGCGAGCGCGCTGCTGCACGTCGCGGTGAAGGACGCTGATCCGGAGGTCGCCGGGCGCGCGTTCAGCGGCGCGGCGATCGAACTCGCGCTCGCGAGCTACCCCGGCTTCCATGTCACCGCGCCGCCCGCGGCCGCCTCGCCCTACGGCGTGTACCGGCCCGCTTTCGTCGACGCGCGCGAGGTCCCGCATATCGCCGTCCTGCCGGACGGAACGCGCCGCGACATCGCGCCCGCCACCGAAACCCTGCCTCTGTCCGATGTGGACGAAGAACGACTGCCCGCGCCGTTCACCCAGGTGCGGGTCCGCCGGGCACCGCTGGGCAAGGTGGTCGGTGCCCGCAGCGGCGACAAGGGTGGCAACGCGAACGTCGGGGTCTGGGCGCGTTCCGACGAAGCGTGGCGCTGGCTCGCGCACCGGCTCACCGTCACCGAGTTCAAACTGCTGCTCCCGGAGACCGCGGACCTCGAGGTCCGGCGGCATCTCCTGCCGAACCTGCGGGCGCTCAACTTCGTCGTCGAAGGCATCCTCGGCGAGGGCGTCGCTTCGCAGGCGCGGTTCGACCCGCAGGCGAAGGCGCTCGGGGAATGGCTGCGCTCCCGCGAGATCGACATCCCGGAGGCCCTCCTGTGACCGACCCTTTCGCCACGCCGGAACGCGCCGAACTGCGCAAGACCGTCCGGCGGTTCGCCGAAACCGAGATCCTGCCGTACCTCGACGATTGGGAGCGCGAGGGCGAACTGCCCCGCGATCTGCACCGCAAGGCCGGGGAACTCGGGCTGCTCGGTGTCGGCTTCCCTGAGGAGGTCGGCGGCGGTGGCGGCGACTACCTCGACGCCGTCGTCATCGCCGAGGAACTGCACTACGCGGGCGGTTCCGGCGGCCTGTTCGCCTCGCTGTTCACTTGCGGCATCGCCGTCCCGCATATCGCGGCCGCCGGGGATCCGGTGCAGATCGAACGCTGGGTCCGGCCGACCCTGGAGGGCGCCAAGATCGGCTCGCTCGCGGTCACCGAACCCGACGGCGGCTCCGACGTCGCCGGGATCCGCACCACGGCGGTGCGCGAGGGCGACGAGTACGTCATCAACGGCGCCAAGACCTTCATCACCTCGGGCTGCCGTGCGGATTTCGTGACGACCGTGGTCCGCACCGGGGAAGCCGGCGCGCACGGGATTTCGCTCATCGTGGTCGAACGCGGCACACCGGGCTTCACCGTCTCCCGCAAGCTGGAGAAGATGGGCTGGCTCTGCTCGGACACCGCCGAGCTGTCCTATGTGGACGTCCGGGTGCCCGCGGAGAACCTGATCGGGGCGGAGAACAGCGGGTTCGCGCAGGTCGCTACGCAGTTCGTCACCGAGCGGGTCTCGCTGGCCGTGCAGGGTTACGCGCACGCGCAGCGAGCGCTCGACCTGACCTTGGACTGGTGCCGCCTGCGCGAGACCTTCGGCCGCCCGCTGATATCCCGCCAGCTGGTGCAGCACAAACTCACCGAGATGGCGCGCAAGATCGACGTCGCCCGCACTTACACCCGGCAGGTCGCCCAGCGGCACGTCGCGGGCGAAGAGGTCATCGCCGAAGCCTGTTTCGCGAAGAACACCGCCGTCGAGACCGCCGAATGGGTGGTCAACGAGGCCGTGCAGCTGCACGGCGGACTCGGCTACATGCGGGAGTCCGAAGTGGAGCGTCACTACCGTGACGTGCGCATCCTCGGCATCGGCGGCGGGACCAACGAGATCCTCACCGGCTTGGCCGCGAAGCGATTGGGATACACCGCATGAGCACGATCAGGTCCACTGTGGACAGCCGAAGCGAGGGATTCGCGGCCAATCGCGAATCCATGCTCGGCAAGCTGGCCGAGATCGACGGCGAGCACGCCAAGGCGATCGCGGGCGGCGGCGAGAAATACGTCGCCCGGCATCGCAAACGCGGCAAGATGCTGGCCCGCGAGCGGATCGAGCTCCTCCTCGACGAGGACTCGCCGTTCCTCGAACTGTCGCCGCTGGCGGCCTGGGGTTCGGACTACCAGGTCGGCGCCAGCGTGATCACCGGGATCGGCGTCGTCGAAGGCGTCGAATGCATGATCTCGGCGAGCGACCCGACGGTCAAAGGCGGGGCGAGCAACCCGTGGACGGCCAAGAAGAGCTACCGCGCCGCGGACATCGCCGCGCAGAACCGCCTGCCGGTGATCAACCTCGTCGAGTCGGGTGGCGCGGATCTGCCGACGCAGAAGGAGATCTTCATCCCCGGCGGCCGGATCTTCCGTGATATCACGCGGTCGTCGGCGGCGAAGGTGCCCACGATCGCCCTGGTGTTCGGAAACTCGACCGCGGGCGGCGCGTACCTGCCCGGCATGTCGGACTACGTCGTGATGGTCAAGGAACGGGCGAAGGTGTTCCTCGGCGGTCCGCCGCTGGTCAAGATGGCCACCGGTGAGGAATCCGACGACGAGTCGCTCGGCGGCGCCGAGATGCACGCCCGCACGTCGGGCCTCGCCGACTACCTCGCGGCGGACGAAGAGGACGCGATCCGGCTCGGCCGCAGCATCGTCAAGCGGCTCAACTGGACCAAACAGGGCCCGACACCGAAACCGGACTACGCCGAGCCGCTGTACTCCGCCGAAGACCTGCTCGGCATCGTGCCCACCGACCTCAAGGTGCCGTTCGACCCGCGCGAGGTGATCGCCAGGGTCGCCGACGGCTCGGACTTCGACGAGTTCAAACCCTTGTACGGCAGCAGCCTCGCCACCGGCTGGGCGAGTATCCACGGCTACCCGGTCGGCATCCTGGCCAACGCGCAGGGGGTGCTGTTCGGCGAGGAGTCGCAGAAGGCCGCGCAGTTCATCCAACTGGCCAACCAGATCGACACGCCGCTCGTCTTTCTGCACAACACGACCGGCTACATGGTCGGCAAGGAGTACGAGCAGAGCGGCATCATCAAACACGGCGCGATGATGATCAACGCCGTGTCGAACTCGAAGGTGCCGCATCTGTCGGTGCTCATGGGCGCGTCGTACGGCGCCGGGCATTACGGGATGTGCGGCCGTGCCTACGATCCCCGGTTCCTCTTCGCTTGGCCGAGCGCGAAATCCGCGGTCATGGGGCCGCAGCAGCTCGCGGGCGTGCTGTCCATCGTGGCCCGTGCCGCCGCCGCGTCGCGCGGTCAGGAGTACAACGAGGAGCACGACGCCGCCATGCGCGCCATGGTCGAGGGCCAGATCGAAGCCGAGTCGATGCCGATGTTCCTCTCCGGGATGCTCTACGACGACGGGATCATCGATCCCCGCGACACTCGCACGGTGCTCGGGCTCAGCCTGTCCGTGATCCACAATGGACCAGTGAAGGGCGCCGAGGGCTTCGGCGTCTTCAGGATGTGAGCGGCATGATCGAGAAACTTCTGGTCGCCAACCGCGGTGAGATCGCCCGCCGTGTGTTCCGCACCTGTCGCGACGCCGGAATCGGTACGGTGGCGGTGTTCTCCGACGCGGACGCCGACGCGCCGCACACCGCCGAGGCGGATGTCGCCGTCCGCCTGCCGGGCAACGCGCCCGCCGACACCTATCTGCGAGCCGAGCTGCTGATCAAGGCGGCCGTGGAAACCGGCGCCGACGCGATCCACCCCGGCTATGGGTTCCTGTCCGAGAACGCCGGGTTCGCCCGTGCCGTGATCGACGCGGGACTCACCTGGGTCGGCCCGCCGCCGGAGGCCATCGAGAGCATGGGCTCCAAGGTCGAGTCCAAGCGGATGATGGCCGAGGCCGGTGTCCCGATCCTGTCCGAATTGGACCCGGCCGAGGTCACCGAGGACGACCTTCCGCTGCTGGTCAAGGCTTCCGCCGGCGGTGGCGGACGCGGTATGCGCATCGTGCGCTCGCTCGGCGAACTCGCCGAGGCCGTCGAAGGCGCGAGCGCCGAGGCCGCGTCGGCGTTCGGCGACCCGACCGTGTTCTGCGAGCGATACCTGGAGACCGGCCGCCACATCGAGGTCCAGGTGCTCGCCGACACCCACGGCACCGTCTGGGCGGTGGGGGAGCGGGAGTGCTCGATCCAGCGCCGCCACCAGAAGGTCGTCGAGGAGGCGCCGTCGCCGTTCGTCGACGAGGCCATGCGGGAGGCGCTGTTCGACGCCGCGCGCAAGGCCGCGCAGGCGATCGACTACGTCGGCGCCGGGACGGTCGAGTTCCTCGCCGGACCGGACGGGCGGTTCTACTTCCTGGAGATGAACACCCGGCTCCAGGTCGAGCATCCCGTCACCGAAGCCACGACCGGGCTCGATCTCGTCTCGCTGCAACTGCGGATCGCCGAGGGCGAGCACCTCCCGATCGACGAACCGGAGACGACCGGTCACGCCATCGAGGTCCGGCTCTACGCCGAAGATCCCGCCGCTGGCTGGCAGCCGCAGAGCGGCACCTTGCATCGTTTCGAAGTGCCTGCCGCGCAACGGGAATTCGAGATCGGCCCAGGTGTCCGGCTGGACTCCGGTTTCGTCAGCGGGCAGACCGTCGGCGTGCACTACGACCCGATGCTCGCCAAGGTCATCGCCTACGCCCCGGACCGCCGGAGCGCGGCGCGGGCACTGGCCGGAGCACTGGCCGGCGCGGAGATCCACGGTGTGGTGACCAACCGCGATCTGCTGGTGAACGTGTTGCGCCATGAGGCTTTCCTCGCCGGAGAGACCGACACGGCCTTTTTCGACCGGCACGGGCTCGAAACCCTGTCCCGGCCACTGGCCACTGTGGACACTGTACGGATTTCGGCGCTGGCCGCCGCTTTGGCGGGCGCGGCCGAGAACCGCTCGGGCGCCCAGGTGCAGAGGCGACTGCCGAGCGGCTGGCGCAACGTTCGGTCACAGGGGCAGCGCAAACGTTTTCGTCAAGGCGACGACGAGATCGAGGTCGTTTACAGCCTCGGCCGGGGCGGTCTGCGCGCCGACGGTTTCGAAGGCGTCGAACTGGTTTCCGCCGAGAGCGGCGACGTGGTCATCGAGGTTTCCGGGGTGCGGCGGAAGTTCACCGTCGCCCGGTACGGCGACACGGTGTACGTCGATTCGCCGGACGGCGCCGTCGAATTGGGCGTGGTGCCGCGGTACACCGATCCCGACGCGGCGCTCGCGGCCGGTTCACTCGTGGCGCCGATGCCGGGCACGGTCGTCCGGCTCGCGGTCGAGGCGGGCGACACCGTCAAGACCGGCGATCCGTTGCTGTGGCTCGAAGCGATGAAGATGGAACACCGGATCGCGGCACCCGCCGACGGCGTCGTGACGGAACTCCCGGTGGTGGTCGGACAGCAGGTTGAAGTGGGCACGATCCTCGCGGTGGTAGGAGACGACGAATGAACGCGATGAACTTCACCGAGCCCGAGGAGCGCGTCGCGCTGCGGGCCGCGGTCGCCGAACTCGGCAAGAAGTACGGGCACGAGTACTACGCCAAGCAGGCGCGCGCCGGGCTCAAGACCGAGGAACTGTGGGCCGAAGCCGGACGGCTGGGCTACCTCGGCGTGAATCTCCCCGAGGAGTACGGCGGTGGGGGAGCGGGGATCGCGGATCTCGCCGCGGTGCTCGAAGAACTCGCCGCGGCGGGCTCCCCGCTGCTGCTCATGGTCGTCTCGCCGGCGATCTGCGGCACGGTCATCTCGCGCTTCGGCACCGACGAGCAGAAGAAGCGCTGGCTGCCGGGGATCGCCGACGGCAGCAGGCGGATGGTCTTCGCGATCACCGAGCCGGACGCGGGATCGAACTCGCACAAGATCACCACCACCGCGAAACGCGACGGCGACGGCTGGGTCCTCAGTGGACGGAAGGTCTACATCTCCGGTGTCGACGAGGCGGACGCCGTCCTGGTCGTCGGCCGCACCGAGGACGCGAAGACCGGCAATCTCAAGCCCGCGCTGTTCACCGTCCCGACCGACGCGCCCGGCTTCGAGTACAAGCAGATCGACATGGACATCATCTCGCCGGAGAAGCAGTTCGGGCTGTTCCTCGACGACGTCCATCTGCCCGCCGACGCGCTGGTCGGCGAGGAGGACGCG
This sequence comes from Amycolatopsis sp. NPDC102389, assembly GCF_044765885.1. Taxonomy (NCBI): domain Bacteria; kingdom Bacillati; phylum Actinomycetota; class Actinomycetes; order Pseudonocardiales; family Pseudonocardiaceae; genus Amycolatopsis; species Amycolatopsis sp. NPDC102389. Next base: position 26,136 of record NZ_JBIWKX010000069.1, on the reverse strand, counting down.
GCGATCGCGCAGCTGTTCGCCGGGCTCAACCCGGAACGCATCATGGGAGCGTCGTTCTCGCTCGGCATCGCGCGGTACGCGCTGGGCAAGGCCATCGCCTACGCCAACGAACGCAAGGTGTGGGGCGCGCCGATCGGCACCCACCAGGGTCTCGCGCATCCGCTGGCCGAGATCAAGATCGAGCTCGAACTGGCCAAACTCATGACGCAGAAGGCGGCGTCGCTCTACGACTCCGGCGACGACTTCGGCGCGGGCGAGTCGGCGAACATGGCGAAGTACGCCGCCGCCGAGGTCGCCATCCGCGCCGTCGACCAGGCCGTGCAGACCCACGGCGGCAACGGTCTCGCCAGCGAATACGGGCTGGGCACGCTGGTCACGGCCGTCCGGCTGGGCCGGATCGCGCCGGTGAGCCGCGAGATGGTGCTCAACTTCGTCGGCCAGCACAGCCTCGGCCTGCCCCGCTCCTACTGAGAGGCGCGAACATGAGCACGCTCCACGGCAAGACGATCATCATCTCCGGCGGCAGCCGCGGGATCGGCGAGGCCATCGCGGTCCGTGCCGCCCGCGACGGGGCGAACATCGCGCTGCTGGCCAAGACCGCCGAGCCGCATCCGAAGCTGCCGGGCACGCTCTACACCGCGGCCAAGGCGATCGAGGACGCCGGCGGGCAGGCGCTGCCGATCGTCGGCGACGTCCGCGACGACACGTCGGTCGAGGCCGCGATCGCGCGGACCGCGGAGCAGTTCGGCGGTATCGACATCGTGCTCAACAACGCGAGCGCGATCGACCTGACGCCGACCGAATCCGTCAGCATGAAGCGCTACGACCTGATGCAGGACATCAACGCGCGCGGATCGTTCCTGCTGTCGAAACTCGCCATCCCGTATCTGAAGGCGGCGGAGAACGCGCACATCCTGACGCTGTCGCCGCCGATCAGCCTCGACGAGAAGTGGTTCCAGGCCGGGCATCTCGCGTACAGCATCGCGAAGTACTCGATGAGCCTGGTGACCGTCGGGCTCGCCGCGGAGCTGCGGCAGTACGGGATCGCGGCGAACTCGCTGTGGCCGCGCACGACGATCGACACCGCGGCGATCCGCAACGTCGTCGGCGCGGAACTGGCGGCCAAGTCGCGGACGCCGGAGATCATGGCGGACGCGGCGCACGCGATCCTCACCAAGCCGAGCACCGAGGCGACGGGGAATTTCTACCTCGACGACGAGGTGCTCGCCGCCGAGGGCGTCACCGACTTCTCGAAGTACCGCGTCGGCGGGCGGGAGGAAGACCTGCAGCTCGATTTCTGGGTCGAAAGCCGTACCCCAGAATCAGGGCCATGATCCGCGAACCACAGCAAGAGCGCAGCCGGACGACTCGGCGGCGGCTGGTCGAGGCCGCCGTCGAGACGATCGGGGAGCTGGGCTGGAACGGGACCACCGTCGCGCTGATCGCGGAACGCGCCGGGGTCTCGCGCGGTGCCGCCCAGCACCACTTCCCGACCAGGGAGGACCTGGTCGCGGCCGCGGTCGAGCACGTCGGCGAGATCCAGATCGTGGAACTGCGCGCCCGCGCGGCGGAACTTTCGTCGGGCCGGTCGCGGATCGAGCGGGCTGTCGACATGGTGCTCAATCTCTACAGCGGACCGCTGTTCCGCGCCGCGCTCCATCTGTGGGTCGCGGCGTCGACCGACGATTCCCTGCGCGCGACCCTGGTGCCACTGGAGGCCCGCGTCGGCAGGGAAGCGCACCGTGTCACCGTCGAGCTGCTCGGCGTCGACGAGTCCCATCAGGGCGTTCGTGAGCTGGTCCAGGCCACTCTCGATCTTGCCCGCGGCCTCGGTCTGGCGAACCTGCTGACCGACGATACGAAGCGGCGTAAACAGATCGTCGCGCAGTGGGCGCGGGTACTGGAGCCGACGCTGGGACCGGCGAAGATCTCACGGAACCAAGAAGTCACCGACAACGTCTGAGATCTTGTTAACACTGATGGAGCAGCGGCCGATAACACGGTGTGAGTGCTGCTGATTCAGGTGGCTGATCGAGAGAGGTCCAGTCCGGTGTCCGGTTCAGAGGTCGAACTGTCCCATCGCGCGATGGCGATGCTGCGAGCGGTAGCGGCGCGCCGTGCCCAGATGTCGTGCAGCTGCGAGCCGGATCTCTTCATCGACGGGTTCGCCTGTTGCGATCAGATGACCGCGCACGCGCTGGCCCACGGCGGGTACATCCGCCCCGCCGAGTCCAGCGGTCCGTCCGCGATCACCGGCCGGGTGCCCGCCGAACTGACCGAAGCGGGCGAAGCCGCGATCGCGGTCACCGTCGCCGCCTGACCTTTCACCGCATCGTCTGTCCGTAGTGGACGACGACCGTTTACAACCACCTCCCGCGTTCCTAGGATCCACCCCGGGATGAGGCCGTCGCCGAGCGACGGACCGGGTTGGGAGGTGCCGGATGGCACGCACGGCTCGCCGCGATGCCGGTGGGGACGCCCTGAGCGAGTTGATGCGGGAAGCCGGCGCGGCGCCCCGTCGCCGGGGACCGCGCGGGCCGAAGCACCGGGCTCCGGAGGCCGCTCCCGGCAACGGGAGGATCCGGCGGATTTCGGCGCTTTCGGCGGGTGGCGTGATCGTCGGCGGCCTGCTGGCCGTGCTGCTCACTCCGGCCGAGCCGGCCGAGGTCGTCCCGGGCACACCGCTTCTTCCGCCGTCGCTGACCATCGCCCCGCAGGCGATCGACGCCCCGGCCTCCTCACCCGCCCCGTCGGGGCCCTCGGGCGGCAGTGTCGCACCCCCGCCGCCGATGACCGCGTCGATGCACGGCTCGGAGACGCCGTCCCCGACACCTACTCCCGTGCCCGAAGAACGGCAGGACCCGCGCGCCGGTCACGACGACTTCGACCAGTACTACGACTGGTACTACGGCGGCGGTCATCAAGGCGGTCGCTGGCCACAATGGGGCCGGTAGCGCCGATCGGGTGAGCGGCGGCGTCGCTCACCGTCGAACAAGAATCACGATTCGGACCGGATCTCGTCCTTTCGTGTCTGGTGTCATTTTTCCTGTGTCACGCCTTCGGCCCGCTACCTACGATGGTTCGCACTCTCCATTCCTCCCGGAGCACGGCTAGGGGCTGAACAGGAAAATGAGTGTGGACCGACATTCTCCCGCGGTGCAGTTCGCCCGGAGAATGCTGCTCAACCGCGAGACGGGGAACCCGTCCCGCCCGCAGCCGGTGACGCTGCTGCTCGGACCGGTCGGTTCGGGCAAGACCACGGCGCTGGAAGCGATCCGCCGCGACCTGGGCTGGGGTGTGGTGCACGCCGGATTCGATTTCGGGCAAGGCGGCAAGGCGGGCACGATCGACGTGCTCACGAAACTGGCCTACTCGTTGTCGGGCAAATGGCGAAATCGGCCGAAACCGCAGTTCGTTCGTTTCACGATTGCGCTGATCGCAGTTCAGGCGGAGCTTTCCGGTCGAAATCGCGACGAAGACCTGGCGCAGCTGAAGTCGTTGATCAACAGTTTCCACGGAATCATCTGGACACCCGCGCTGGACAAAGCGCTCGACACGCTGACGGAGACGGCGAAGGCGACAGGCCTCGTCGAGCCCCCGTACGCGGATCTGTTCCGCCAGACGTTCCCGCATCTGGTCCGGAACATCCGGCCCAGGCTCGGGAAGGCGCTGCGGTCGCTGGCGGACTTCCCCAACGCCGAGGGGAGATCCCCGTTCGACGCGCTGCTCGAACTCAACCGGCTCGCGCGCGGCAGCGCCCGCGACGCCAAGGCGGTCAACGAGTGGCTGATGGCGGCGTTCCTCGGCGACGTCCGGGAGAACCATCCGCGGATGGCCAGGCCGGAGGAGAAGAGCCCTTGTACCTGCGACATCTCGCAGCAGCGCAGGCACTGGCACAACTGGGTGGTGGTGCTCGACGACGTCGACCACCCCGGCGGGACCGAGTTCCTCGCCGACCTGATCGCCGCCAGGGAACGGCATGCCGTGCAGCATCCGAACGATCGCGAGGCACACGACGCGCTGCTGGTCATCGCCACCAGCGGGCGGTGGCACGACGACTGGGGCACCGCCTGGCTGGCGCCGTGGAAACCCGCGTCCGGCGCGCCGCCCGCCGTCCGGCCGATGGCGGACTGTGAGGAGGCCTCGTACGACGACTGGGCGAACCCGGCCAACGGCGCGCTCGACTCGGCCTATTACCCGGTCCGGATCTCGCCCCAGTCGATCGGGCGGATCGCGCGGATCCTCGATTCCGGCGCGCGGACACCGAAGGTCACGCTCGCGCACCGGGCGACCGGTGGACTGCCGTCGGCGGTCGATCAGCTCACCGGGCGGTTGCGGGCGAGCGACGCGCGCGAGGGCGACCGCGATCTGCTCACCACCGATCCCCGGGGTGAGCGGGATCCCTGTTACCGCAGGCTGACCGAGCTCGCGTTGACCGAGCACCTCGACGACGTCCACGTCGACGATTTCGTGACCGCGGCCCCGTTCGCGACCGCGCCCTGGCTGATCCCGGACGCCGCGCAGAGCCGGATCGACCAGCCGCACGTCGGGCGGATCCTGACCGAACTGCGCACCTCGTTGTGGGTGACGGCGAGGAACTCGCCCGGTTCCACCGACGACCAGGCGGCACTGCATCCGTGGATCGCCGCGAATCTGGTGTCCGCGCTGGCCCGGCGCGGCGACGGGGACGGGCCGACCTACACCGACCAGTTCAAGGCCCTGCGCGACGATCCCGATACCGCGCAGGATCCGGTGCGCCTGGCCTACTGCAACCTCGCGCTGGGCGACATCGGCGAAGTGGTCACGTTCTTCGAGCGCGAGTTCAACCGGATCCCGCACGCCGAATGGATCGCGAAGCTCGAGCTGGTGCTGAACGCGCCGGACGATCTGCCACCCGAGCGGGATCACGCGGAACTGTACGAAGAACTCGTCAACCTCGACAACGCGCGATGCCCGGCCGACCGGTCCGAGATCCGGAACAACGTCGCCCGGCTCATCGCGGCGGGCTGGCTGACCGCCAACCCCTTCGCGGTCCGCGGGCAGGCCCAGCATCAGGTGATCGCGAACGCCTTCGCCGCGCTGGCCACCACTTCGCACCAGCCCGATGTGGGCGCGCTCGTGTCGGCAAAGGAAGCCGCCCGCCGCGGCGAATTCCCCTGACCCCGGAACGGAACTCCGTCATGTCCTGGCTCGATTCGTTGAGAACACGTATGTCCGAGGCCCGTGAACGCGCGGCGACGGGACCGCCGGTGCGGCCCCGCGGCTGGGCGCGCCGTCATCGGGGGCTGCTGGTCGCGGTCGTGGTCGTACTGCTGGGTGCCGTACTGGTGTCGTTCCGGCCCTGGGAGTCGTGCGGTTCCGGGCTCCGCGCGGTGGACGCGGACGACGGGTCGATCGGCTCGTCATACGTCTGCGTCGGGCTGAACCTCGACTCCGGTCCGATGCGGGACGACGATCCGCTCGACACGCTGGAAAAGCTCATCAAGAACCGCAACGAGGCGGCGGGCGAGAACTTCAAGACCATCGTGGTGCTGGAGAACCTCACGCCCGATCCGAAGGTCGACAGCCAGCCGTTCCCGTTCATCCAGCGGGAGGTGCAGGGCGCGATCACCGCCGCCTGGCCGAAGCACGGGCCGCCGGGGATCAAGCTCTTACTGGCCAACTACGGGAGCAACGCCGAACACTGGCGTGTCGCCGCCGAAGAGATCGTCGCCGCGGCCGCGGCCCAGCGCATCGTGGCGGTCACCGCCGTCGGCAACAGTTCGGAGAACAGCCGGGCGCTGGTGGCCGAGCTGTCCCGGCACGGTATCGCCACGATCGGCGCGACCCCCACCGCGGACAACATGAACACCGACCTGCAGGGCGCACGGATCGACAACTTCTTCCGCGTGGGCCCGACCAACACCGACGAGGCCCGCGCCGCGGCCGGGTACATCGCCGAGCACGGATTCCGGCGCGTGATGATGATCCAGGGAGTGAGCAAGGAGGACACCTACGCGACAACGCTCGCCGAGGCGTTCCAGAACTCGTCGAAGGTCCCGGTCATCTTCACGAAGACCTACGACGTCAAACCGCTCACCGACATTTCGCGTGAGGCGTATCTGCGAGGCCTGTTCAGCAAGTGGCACAACGACATCTGTGGCGCGAGGCCCGATCTGATCTACTTCGCCGGCCGCGGGCTCGATGTCGGAGCCCTCGTGGCGGCGCTGGCGGACGACGGCGCCTGCGAAGGGCTCGACACGGTGACCGTGATGACCGGGGACGACGCGAGCACGCTCGCCGGGAAACCCTTGCAGCTGAACAAGGACATCAGCGTCCGGCTCCGCTACACGGCCCTCGCGTATCCCGACCAGTGGGATATGTTCACCGCCGATCCGGCGCATCCGACGTACAAGAAGAATCACGACAACTTCGTCGCCGAATTCACCGGCACCCATGGTTTTCCCAAAGCGGAATTGTGGGACGGCGCGGCGATGATCGAACACGACGCCGTCGCGGCGGCCGTCGAAGCCGCGGTGCAGAACGTGTCGGCGGATCCGGTTTCGGTGCCGGACGTGTTGCGCGCCATCGACTGCAACTCCCCGGTGCCCGGCGCGACCGGGTTCGTCGCGTTCGACCAGGCGACGGGGAATCAGCTCGACAAGGCGTTGCCGATCCTGTCGATCGATCCGGACGGTTCGGTGCATCCGGTGGACCTGGTGTGGTCGCGGGGGAGGCCGCTGAACACCAATCCGGACTGCGGCCGTTAAAGCGCTGAAGTCGTGAAGGCCTCCTTCCCTACCTTGAGAGTAGGGAAGGAGGCCTTCACGGACTGACACCGGTGGGGAACGGAAGTCAGCCGGTGTAACCCGCCACGATCTTCGTGTAGTCGTACTTGCCCTGCGAGATTCCCGCGCAGCTGTTGCAATCGCGGTTCACCGCCCAGAACGACAGCCGCGCGAGATGTTTGCTCGCCGCGTAGTCGCGGATCGCGCGGAAGTCGGCGACGCTGACGGTCTCACCCGCCACGTCGGTCTTCCCGTTCATCGACGAGAGCCCGCTGCGCCGGTAGGCCGCGTCGTCGCTAAGGCCGAAAGTGGACTTCACGACGTTCTTCAGTCCGTCCACGGCACTGCGGGTCTTGCCCGCCATGTCGCCGCCGCTGGAGAAGTCGAACGGCATGACCGACCACGCGTCGACGCCCGCGCCGAGCGCCTTCGACTGGTTGATCAGCCGCTTTCCGTGCGAGTTGGGGCCACCCACCTCGGTCGGGATGGTGATGACCACGCGCAGGCCGGGGTTCTTCTGCTTCGTGATCTTGATGGCGTTCAGGATCCGGTCTTGGACGGTGTAGTTCTCGAACTCGTCGGTGTTCTCGATGTCGAGGTCGATAGCCTTGAGTTTGTAGGCGTCGATGACCTTTTGATACGCGCCGGCGAGTGCCGCGGGGGTACCGCATTTCGGGCCGAGCTTCGTACCGGACCAGCCGCCGAACGACGGGATGACGTCGCCGCCCTTGGCGCGGATGTTGTTGATCATCGTGGCGTCGGCGCCGCTCAGGGAACGGCTGCCGTCCCATTTCGGGTTGCAGCCGCCGTCGGAGAGGATGAACGCGAGGGTGAAGGCCTTGACCCCGGTGGCGTTCATCGCGGCGATCGGGTCCGTCTGTCCCGACCACTGGTACAGATAGGGCGAGGCGAGCACCGCGTCCGGGGCCGCCGAGGCGACGGGGGCGAGGCCGACGGCCGTGGCGAGAGCGGCACCGGCGGCGGTGGCCAGTGTCGCCCAGCGTCGTAGGGATTTCATAGGTCCTCCAACTGGTACGCGCGCGGCGAGGCGCGCAGGTGTGGAGCACCTCCGTCTTGACGCGGCGTATCAACCGGGAGGTCACCGTGTGCTCACTCACCGTGGACTAGACCATTGAGGACTGTCAAGAATTCACCGGGATTCCCGGCGGAAACGACCGACCTTAGTAGGGGGGTCATGACCCGGAAAGAGGATCGACAGCACCGCGATTACCGGCTAGTTTGCCGAAATGGTGGGGGACTCCCTGATGGCGACCGGAAGCCGCGGCCGGAGAGACCGGCTCGCCGCGCCGCGGCGGATACTGGGGTCTTGGAGCCTGTGGGAACTGCCTAGGCGGGGCCTGATCGGATATCTGCTCCTCGTCGATTTCGCCGCCTTTGCCGCCACCGCCTACCTCTTCGTGTTGCGGCCGCCCACGTCGTCGTCCTTACTGCCGTTTTCCGCTCTGTTAACCGGAATGGTCCTCTGCGCTGAACTTTCGCGCCCCGTCGAGCGATCCCGCGCCGACACGCGGCTCGGCGCGGGACTGGACGCGGCATGGATTTTCGCGGGCGCGTTGCTGTTGCCGCCCGCGCTCGCCGCGGTGCTCGTCGTCGCCTCGGCGGTATACCGCTGGTTCCGGATCCGGCGCGGGATCCCGCATCGCCAGGTGTTCGCGGCCTCCGCCACCATGCTTTCGGCACTCGGCGCCTCGATCATCCCGGTACTGCTGGGGGCGCCGCCGTTCATCGACGCGGAAAGGGATTTCGAGAGTTTCGCCCTGGTTTTCGCGACTGGACTGGTGTTCCTGTCCGTCGACGCCGCGTTGGCCGCACCGGCGGCCGAATTCGGGGCGGAACCGTCGGGATTCGCCTTCGACGCGGCGATGGTCGCGTTCGGCTTGCTGCTCGCGTGGTCGGCGGCGGAGTGGCCGTACGTCACCCTGGTACTCGCGGGGGCACTCGTGGTACTTCACCGGGCCGGGACGATGCGCGCCCTGCGTGGCCACGCGGGTACGGACTCCGCCACCGGGCTGCTCACCGCGTCGTCCTGGTTGGACGGTGCCCGCACCCAGTTCGAGCTGCTTCGGGGCCATGGCGCCGATCTTTCGCTGCTGATGCTCGACCTCGACCACTTCGCCCGGCTCAACGACCGGCACGGCAGGCGCGTCGGGGACGACGTACTTCGCGCGGTGGCGGACACTTTGCGCGCGGAGGTCCGGGCGGCGGACCTGGTCGGCCGGTTCGGCGGCGAGGAATTCGTCGTCCTGCTGCCCGGAACGAGCCGGTTCGACGCGCACGCGATCGCCGAACGCATCCGGCTGCGGATCTCTTCGACCTCCGTCTCACTGGATGGGACGTTCGCGGGGGCGACCGTCTCGATCGGAGTGTCGTCGCATCCCGCCGGCGGCGAGACGCTCGACCGGCTCGTCGGCGCGGCGGATCAGGCGATGCGCGCGGCGAAGGGGGCCGGGCGTAACCGGACTGTCGTCTTCGAGGCCGAAAGCTAATCCTCGGCCGGGACGCCGATGTCCTCGAACCACAACTCCGGGTGATCCCGGATGAACTCGGTCATCAGCGCGGTGCAGGCCGGGTCGTCGAGGAGGGTGATCTCGACGCCGTTCTCCTCGAGCCAGCCGTGCCCGCCTTCGAACGTGGCGGCCTCGCCGATGATCACCCGGCCGATGCCGAACTGGCGCACCAGCCCGCTGCAATACCAGCAGGGGGAGAGGGTGGTGACCATGATCGTGTCCCGGTAATGCGGCCGCCTGCCCGCGTTCCGGAACGCGGAGGTCTCGGCGTGCATCGACGGGTCGCCGTCCTGGACCCGGCGGTTGTGGCCGCGGCCGAGCAGGACACCGGCGGTGTCGAAGAGGGCGGCGCCGATCGGGACCCCGCCCTCGGCCTTGCCGAGTTCGGCCTCTTCACGGGCGACGGACAGCAGCTGCGCGGGATCGATCACCCGGGTCACCTTACGGCTCCGTGCCGGTGGCTGCTGCTGCTCCTGGGACGTATGTGGCGACCCGCAAGTCTGTGAAGGCCTCCTTGAGGGACCCAGGGTCCCTCAAGGAGGCCTTCACAGACCAGGGTCTGAGACCAGCCGCAGCCGACGCCAATGCGGACCGGAACTGTCCTCGATGTCTGCCACACTCCTCCCATGAAGCGAGCGAACCGATGACCACGGGCACGTCGGCACGGCTGCTGAGGCTCCTCTCCCTGCTGCAGGCCCGGCGCGACTGGCCGGGCGCCGACCTCGCCGACCGGCTGCGGGTGGACGTCCGTACGGTCCGGCGCGACGTCGAGCGCCTGCGGGAACTGGGCTACCCGGTGCACGCCACCCCCGGGGTCGCGGGCGGCTACCGGCTCGGCGCGGGGGCCGCGCTGCCTCCCCTGCTGCTGGACGACGACGAGGCGGTCGCGGTCGCCGTCGGGCTCCGCACGGCCGCGAACGGGACGGTTTCGGGCATCGAGGAGACCTCCGTGCGCGCGCTCGCGAAACTGGAGCAGGTGCTCCCGGCCCGGCTGCGGCACCGGGTGACTGCGCTGAACACCGCGATGATCCCGCTCGGCGGCGTCGTCCCGGTCATCGACGCGGCGGCGCTGACGGTCATCGCGTCCGCGTGCCGCGACCATCAGCGGCTCCGGTTCGGGTACCGCAGCCACAATGGCGACGTCACCGAGCGCTACATCGAGCCGTTGCGCCTGGTGCACACCGGGCGCCGGTGGTACCTGGTCGCGTTCGATCTCGATCGTGACGACTGGCGGACCTTCCGCGTCGACCGCATCGACGGCGTCCCGGACACCAGTTTCCGGTTCACGCCGAGGGAACCGCCCGCCGAGGACCTCGCGGCCTACGTCTCCCGCGGGATCACGTCGTCGCCGTATCCGCACCAGATGGTGCTGCGGGTCAGCGCCTCGGCGGAGGCGCTCGCCGAGTACGTGTCCCCGACCGCCGGGACGATCGAGGCCATCGACGAGCACACCTGCCGGGTCAGGGTCGGTTCCAACGACCTCTCCGTGATGCCGTACTACCTCGCCCACTGGGACGTCGATTTCGTCGTTGAGGAGGCGCCGGACGAGGTCAAGGAGCGGCTACGGCTGGTCGCCGACCGCTTCGCGCGCGCGGTCGTCTGAGTCCGAAGTGGACCGTGCGCGTTTGGCCAGCAGGCCGATCGAACCGAGCGAGATCAGGGCCAGCACGATGATGTAGAGCGAAACCGACATCGAGGTCCCGGTGGATTCCAGCAACAGCACCATGATGAACGGCGCGAGCCCGCCGCCGACGACCGCGCTGATCTGGTAGCCGAGCGAGGCGCCGGTGTAGCGCATCTCGGCGGTGAACAGTTCGGCGAAGAGCGCCGCCTGCGGGCCGTACATGATGCCGAGGAACAGCGACCCGACGAACGAGGCGATCACGAACAGCGGCAGCGAGGCCGTGTCGATCAGCAGGAACATCGGGATCGCCCAGAGCGCCACCCCCGCCGCGCCGAAGGTGTAGATCTTGAGCCTGCCGATCCGGTCGGACAGTTTCGCCGACAGCGGGATGATCGCCAGCTGCAGCGTGCTGATCAGCAGGGTCGCCACGAGCACGGTGGTCCGCGACATGCCCAGATGACGGGTGGCGTAGTCGAGGACGCCGTTCAGCAGGATGTAGAAGGTGGCGGTGTTGACCATGAACGAACCGCCGGCCAGCAGCACCGTGCCCTTGTGGTCGCGCAGGACGTCACGCAGCGGCGACTTGGCCCGTCCGCGTTCCTCGGCGGCGAGTTTCGCTTCCGCGCGGCGGTATTCGGGCGTCTCATCGATCTTGACGTGCATGTACCAGGCCAGCCCGAGCACGAGGACGCCGACCAGGAACGGGATCCGCCATGCCCACACGAGGAAGTCCGACGGCGGCGCGACCTGGGCGGCGATCAGGAAGACCGTGTTCGCCAGTACGACCCCGATCGGGACGCCGAGCTGGACGAGGCTGCCGTAGAGGCCGCGTTTGCCGGGCGGCGCGTACTCGGTGGCGAGCAGCATCGCGCCGCCCCACTGGGCGCCGACGGCGACCCCCTGCACGAGCCGCAGCAGCACCAGGAGGAGCGGCGCGGCGATGCCGATCGTGTCGTAGGTCGGCAGCAGGCCGATCAGCGTGGTCGCCGCGCCCATCAGCGCGATCGCCAGCACCAGCACGGGTTTCCGGCCGCGTTTGTCGCCGAGGCTGCCCGCGATGATCCCGCCGAGCGGCCTGGCGAGGAAGCCGACCGCGAAGGTCGCGAACGAGGCGAGGACGCCGGCCGCGGCGTTGGTGGTGGGGAAGAAGGTCTTCCCGAAGACCAGGGCGGCGGCGATCCCGAAGACGAAGTAGTCGTACCACTCGACCGATGAGGCGAGCGCCGCCGCGGTCGCGGCCCTCCTGCGCTGGGACACGGTGATCGTCGGTTCGGCGGCGGTTTCCGGGGCGTTCGGTGCGGTGTCGGCCATCTGGATGCCCTTCGCTCGGCGCTGCTGCGGCGGTGCGGTCCGGGCAAGTTAACAACCGCTTAGTATGTGGTCAACGTCTCAACGGGTAATTCTCGATACCGACCAGTTGGTATGTCACTCTGGTGGCGGTGTCGCCGGGAAGGGTCGATCTTTACTGGTCAGGAGAGTTTCGTGCCGAGCATGCGCAGCACCAGCTCGCTGTACTCCTGGCCCAGCTTCTTGGGCGTCTGGCGGGCCCGTTCGCTGTACCAGCGGGAGACGTCGACGCCGAGCGAGAGCACGGCGCGGGCCGCGGTGTGCGGGTCGCCGACGGTGAACACGCCGGCCTGGGCGCCTTCGGTGATGACCTCGCGCACGACCTGCTCGATGCGGCGGCGCAGTTTCGCGACGATCTCGAACTCCTCGTCGGGCAGCGCGTGCAGTTCGTACTGCACGACGCGGGCCACGGTGTGCCTCCGCGCGTGCCAGGCCACGAAGTCCTCGACCAGTAGCCGGATCCGCTCGACCGGATCGGATTCCCGTGCGACGACGCTCTCGACCAGCGACAGCGTCTGCTCGTGGCCGTACTTGGAGATCGCGAACAGCAGTGCGGCCTTGGACGGGAAGTGCACGTACAGCGCGGCGGGGCTCATGCCCGCCGCCGAGGCGATGTCCCGGGTGGTGGTCGCGTGATAGCCACGCCGCGCGAAGGATTCGACCCCGGCGAGCATCAGCCGTCGTGCCGTCTCCGGCTGGACGTCGGGCCACAGTTCGGCCGACAGCGACATGGTCATCCGCAGATCCTCCCAGACGCTCGTACCGGATGGTGGGCTTGACACCGCCTCCGGGCCTTCCCATTGTAAGTGAGCGCTCGCTTAGTGATTGCGTCGCCAGTGAACACAGAGGAGATCGAAGAGTGAACTCGTTCAAGGATCGCGTCGCGATCGTCACCGGCGCCAGCCGGGGTATCGGCCTCGGGATCGCCAAGGACCTGGTCGAGCGCGGCGCGAAGGTGTGCATCACCGCGCGCAAACCGGAGCCGCTGGCCGAGGCGGTGGCCGAGCTGGGTGGTGAGGCCGTCGCCATCGCCGTACCGGGCAAGGCCGACGACGAGGCGCACCAGGACGAGGCCGTCGCCAAGACCATCGAGGCGTTCGGGCGGCTGGACATGCTGGTCAACAACACCGGCATCAACCCGGTGTTCGGGCCGACCCTGGACATCGACCCCGGCGCGGCCGCGAAGATCTTCGCCGTCAACGTGCTCGCCCCGCTTTCGTGGACCCGCCGGGCGCGCGACGCGTGGATGGGGGAGCACGGCGGCGCGGTGGTCAACGTCGCGTCCATCGCCGGGCTCGGCGCGTCGCCCGGGATCGGGATGTACGGCGTCAGCAAGGCCGCGCTGATCCGGCTCACCAAGGAACTCGGTTTCGAGCTCGGCCCGAAGATCCGGGTGAACGCCGTCGCGCCGGCCGTGGTCAAGACCAAGTTCGCGACCGCGCTGTACGAAGGCCGTGAAGAAGAGGTCTCGGAGTCGTACCCGATGAAGCGCCTCGGCGTGCCGGCGGATATCGCGAGCGCCGTGTCGTTCCTGCTTTCGGAAGAGGCGGGCTGGATCACCGGGCAGACGGTGGTCCTCGACGGCGGCGTGACGCTGGCGGGTGGCCTGTGACCACGTCCTTCACCGGATCCGGTGTCGTCGTCACCGGCGGAGGCGGCGGGATCGGTGCGGTACTCACCCGCCGGTTCGCCGCGGAGGGCGCGCGGGTGGTCGTCGGCGACCTGAACGGGGACGCCGCGGCCGAGGTCGCGAAGGAGATCGGCGGAACCGCCGTCGCCGGCGACGCCGCGAGCGAAGCGGGCGTCGCGTCGCTGATCGAGGCGGCCCGCGAAACCCTCGGCGAGATCGACGTCTTCTGCGCCAACGCCGGGATCGCGCCGATGGGCGGCGTGGACGCGCCCGAGGAGGACTGGGCGCGGATCTGGGATGTCAACGTCATGGCGCACGTGCGCGCGGCGCGGCTGCTCCTGCCGACGTGGCTCGAACGCGGTCGCGGGCACTTCATCGCGACGGTGTCGGCGGCGGGATTGCTGACCAGCCTCGGTTCGGCGTCCTATTCGGTGACCAAACACGGCGCCCTCGCCTTCGCCGAATGGCTGTCGGCGACCTATCGGCACCGCGGGCTCACCGTGCAGGCCATCTGCCCGCTGGGCGTGCGGACGGCGATGCTGGAGAACACCGGCCCCGCGGGCGAACTGCTGATGGGCGCGTCGGCGATCCAGCCCGAACAGGTCGCGGACGCGTTGTTCGAGGCCATCGCCGCCGACCGCTTCCTGGTGCTGCCGCACCCCGAGGTCGCGGACTACTACGCCGCACGGGCCACGCAGACCGACCGCTGGCTCGGCGGGATGAACAAGTTGCAGCGCAAGGTGGAGCAGGTCATCGGGGACTGAGCGCGCCCGGTTTCCCGGTGGTGAAGCCGAAGCCGCGCGTCGCGAAAGGCGCAAGCGGGTCGTGGGGGGGGGGGGGGGGGGGGGGGGGGGGGGGGGGAGGGACGGCCCCCCCCCCCCCCCCCCCCCCCCCCCCACCACCGCGAGCTCGGCCACGCACTTGATCTTCGCCGGGAGTGCCGGCGACGAGGGCGCACCTGTACCGCGTTGCCGGCGGAGAACGGGCGAAACCGTCTGATTCACCTCAGGTCACCCCGGACGCGGGTCCGGGGCGACCTAATCTCCTTGGTACGACGGGAAATCCGGCGGACGGCGTTCGTTCCAGCTGGCCAGGCCTTCGGAAAGTTCCGGGTGGCGGAAGGATTCGTACATCAGAGCGGTGGCTTCACGGGCGGAATCCTCCAGGGAGAGCCCGGCTTCTCGAAGGACTTGCCGCTTGATGAGCGCCATGGAGCGTGGCGCGCTGTAGGTCGCGAGTTCGGTGGCGTAGGCCATCGCCCGCGATAAAAGCTCTTCCGGTGGCACGATTTCCTGCACCAGGCCGTACTCGTACGCCTGTTCGGCGGTGAAGGTCCGCCCGGAGAGGAGCAGGTCGAGCGCCCGGCCGCGGCCGACGAGTTCGGGCAGCAGTTTCGCCACACCGTATTCGGCGATGAGGCCTCGCCGCGCGAAGGCGGTGGTGAACTTCGCGCCCGCCGCGGCGAATCGGACGTCGGCGGCGCAGGCGATCACGAAGCCGAGCCCGGCGCAGCCGCCGTTGATCGCCGCCACCACCGGCACGCCGGCATACGCGGCGGCGAGGACGTCGCGGAATCCTTCTCGTTCCGGCGCGCCCGTACCACTGACCGAGATGTTCTCCAGCAGTCCCAGATCCGCGCCGGGGCAGAAGGAACGCCCGCTGCCGGTGACCACGACGGCTCGGACCCCGGGATCGGCCGACGCCTCGCTCAGCAGTTGGCCGTAGCGGATCTGCATCGGCTGGTCCATCGCGTTGCCACGTTCGGGTTTGTCGAAGGTGATCGTGGCGACGGCGCCGTCCACGGCGTACCGGACCGTGCACGCAGTGTCCTTTTCGGACGGTGAGAGCTGATCGGTCACGTCGACCTCCTTGCGTCATCGCCATACTAAGCGGATGCTTAGAGGCGCGTCGAGACTTGTCAGGGAGGAAACCTGCATGAGCCGGTACGAAGCGAAGCCGTGGCTGGCCGCCTACGAAGAGCGGATGAAGGCGGCGGAGACACCGAAAACGACCACAGTCTTGGAGTCCTTCCGGCGGGTGGTCGAGCGCTCTCCGCAGGCCACGGCGATCGCCTACTTCGACGCCACGATGAGCTACCGCGAGGTCGACGAGCTCTCCGACGGCGTCGCGCGTCATCTGCTGGCCTCCGGTTTCGCCCCGGGCGACCGGCTCGCCTTGGTCCTGCAGAACATCCCGCAGTTCGTGCTCGCGTTGCTCGGCGCGTGGAAGGCCGGCGGGATCGTCGTCCCGGTCAACCCGATGTACCGCGAACGGGAACTCCGGCACGTCTTCGATGACGCAGGGGTGCGCGCGGTCGTCTGCTCGCAGAGCGGATGGAACCGCCGGATCGGCCCGCTCGTTCCCGGCAGCGGCGTGACCATCGCGCTGACCACCAGCGAACTCGACCCGCAGAGCCGCGACGATCCGCGAGTATTCGGCGAGATCGTGCGGGAGCCGACTCCCGGGGCCGCCGATCTGCTGGCGGTGGCGCGGGCCGCGGCGGGGGAGCCGGCCCCCGATCCCCGCCTCGGCCCCGACGACGTCGCGCTGATCAGCTACACCTCGGGCACCAGCGGAACACCGAAGGGGGCGATGAACACCCACGGCAACCTCGGCGCGAACGCGGCCGTGCTCAGCACGTTCAGCGGTCTCGGCGAGGGTGCCACGCTGTTCGGCCTGGCACCGCTGTTCCACATCACCGGCATGGTCTGCGAGATCGCCTCCGCGATCGACATCGGCGGCACGCTCGCGCTCGCGTACCGGTTCGAGCCCGGTGTCGTGCTCGACGCCTTCCTGGAGCACAAGCCCGTGTACACGGTCGGCCCGTCCACGGCGTACATGGCGTTGATGGCCCACCCCGGCGTCGGCCGCGAACACTTCGACTCCTTCGAGCTGTTGTACTCCGGCGGTGCCGCGCTGCCGCCCGCGGTGGTCGGCATGTTCCGCGAACGGTTCGGCCACTACATCCACAACGGCTACGGGCTCACCGAGACGACCGCGGGCTGCATCGTCGTCCCGAGCAGTCTCGAAGCACCCATCGACGAGGCGTCCGGCACGATCTCGATCGGCCTGCCCGTACCTGGGACCATCGTGCGCATCCTCGGAGAAAACGGCGAGGAACTGCCTTTCGGGACGGCGGGTGAGATCGTCGTCGAAGGTCCGATGGTGATCCCCGGCTACTGGAACCGGCCCGAGGCGACCGATGCCGCGCTGCCCGGCGGGAGGCTCCTGACCGGCGACATCGGCTTCATGGAGCCAAGCGGCTGGGTCTACGTGGTCGATCGCAAGAAGGACATGATCAACGCCTCCGGATTCAAGGTCTGGCCACGTGAGGTCGAGGACGTCCTGTACACGCATCCGGCGGTGCGTGAAGCGGCCGTCGTCGGCGTTCCGGACGACTACCGCGGCGAGACCGTGAAGGCCTACGTCAGCCCGGCGCCGGGCACCGCGCCCGATCCCCAAGACCTCGTCGCGTACTGCAAGGAACGTCTCGCCGCGTACAAGTACCCGCGCGTGATCGAGGTGCTCGACGAACTGCCGAAGACGGTGAGCGGCAAGATCCTCCGTCGCGAACTCCGGGCGAGGGGCTGAGCACATGGCACAGGTCGAAACCGTCCGCGGTCCCGTCGGCACCGGTGAGCTGGGCCGGGTGCTCATGCACGAGCACCTTTTCGTGCTCAGCCCCGAGTTCATGGCGAACCATCCCGAGCACGACGGATTCCGCGAAGACGAACACGTCGCCGACGCGATCCGGCGGCTCGACGAACTCAAGGCCGCCGGGATCGACACCATCGTCGACCCCACCGTGATCGGGCTCGGCCGCTACATCCCGCGCGTGCGGCGGGTCGCGGCCGAAACGGAACTCCGGATCATCGTCGCGACCGGGCTCTACACCTACAACGACGTCCCGCACTACCTCCACCATCGCGGACCCGGCCTCATCTTCGACGACGGCGAGGATCCGCTGGTCGGCCTCTTCACCGGCGACATCGTCGACGGGATCGCCGGCACCGGGGTGAAGGCGGCCCTGCTCAAGTGTGCGACCGACGAACCCGGGGTCACCCCCGGCGTCGAACGTGTCCTGCGCGCGGTCGCGAAGGCGCACCGGGAGACCGGCGCGCCGATCATGACCCATACTCACGCGCCCACCCGGCGGGGCCTCGAGCAGCAGGCCGTCTTCGAAACCGAAGGCGTCGACTTGAGCAGGGTCCTCATCGGCCACAGCGGCGACAGCACCGATCTCGATTACCTCACCGAAATCGCCGACAAGGGATCGCTGCTGGGGATGGACCGGTTCGGGCTCGACCCGTTGCTATCGTTCGAAGAACGGGTGGCCACGGTCGCGGCGATGTGCGAGCGCGGTTACGCCGAAAGCATGGTCCTCTCCCATGACGCCTCCTGTTTCATCGACTGGTTCGAGCAGGACAAGATGGCCGCCGTGGCGCCCAACTGGCATTTCCTTCACATCACTCGTGACGTGCTGCCCGCCTTGCGGGAGTCGGGGGTCTCCGAAAGGGACATAACGACGATGCTGGTCGACAATCCGCGGCGGTTCTTCGAGCATGGCGGTGCGTATTGAGGCATGACGGTGGGTTGAAGTACTTGACGCTCCTAGGCGCAGGCTCAGTCCGCTCTTGACTGTCCATAAGGGACGGTTTGCGAGACCATGGCGCCCGTTTTAGGTGATATGCACGGTTTAGCGACCCTTCGCAGAACCGCACACAGAGGTATCAATCGGACACGCAATCGCCAGGGGGTGTCCCTTGTGGACACTGAAGCCCGGTCGGCGCCCAGAATCAGCCCTGCACTCTCTCCACTTCGCCGGGCCCTGGCGCCATGCGTAAGGAAGGGGCCTTCACGTGCCATCGCTGCGACTGGTGGGGCTGCTGTGGCTCAAGGTGGTGTTCCGGGGCTGGTGGGGGAACTTCGGGGCACCCAGGGTCCCTCAAGGAGGACTTCACGGAACGACGATCCGGGTCCCGTTCCCGAGGCGTCGACAAACCGGCCGGTATGCTGAGTGTCCGCACGAGAAGGAGCCGGCCATGACACGAGCGACCACCCGGAAGGCCGAGGCAGGCGGCGAAGACCAGGCCGCTGTCCCGCGCCGTCTGCTGTCGCACGCCACGAAGCTCTTCGCGAAGAAGGGTTTCGATCGCACCTCCGTGCAGGAGATCGTCGAGGCGGCCGGGGTCACCAAGGGCGCGATGTACCACTACTTCGGCTCCAAGGACGACCTCCTTTACGAGATCTACGCCCGGGTGCTGCGCTCGCAGACCGAGCAACTGGAAAAGGTGGCATCGAGTGAGGCGCCGCTGCGAGAGCGGCTGCGGTCCGCCGCCTCCGACGTCATCGTCAGCACGATCGACAACCTCGACGACAACACGATCTTCATGCAGTCCATGCATCAGCTCAGCGTGGAGAAGCAGAAGGCCGTCCGCGCGGAACGCCGCAAGTACCACGAGCGGTTCCGCACGCTGATCGAGGAAGGCCAGGAGTCCGGCGAATTCCGCGCGGACAAACCGGCCGACGTGATCGTGGACTTCTTCTTCGGCTCGGTGCACCACCTCGGTTCGTGGTATCGGCGCGGCGGCGCGCTCTCGGCCCGCCAGATCGGTGACCACTTCGCCGACCTCCTGCTGGCCGCGCTGCGGCCCGAGTAGCGCCTAGCCCGGTGGCGCGGGCAAGAGCCGTTCGGCGAACCAGTCGTTGCGGCGTTCGAGCACCGTTCCCACCTCCCACTCGGAGGCGAGGGCGAGCAAGTCCGTCGCCACGTCTTCGGCGGCTTCGGGCGGCCAGCCTTGGGCGGCCAGACTCGACCGCAACGCTTCGGCGTAGTCGGAAAAGGTGAAGCCGGGCAGGTCCGCGACGAGTGCCGTCGTCGTCCCGCGGTGCGAGCTCAGCCCGCCGAACGCCCGGCCGCAGCCGCAGCGGGAATCGGGCGAGCTTTCGCCGTCGCCGCAGGGCGGGGCGATCCAGATCAGCTCGCCTTCCACGCAGTAGGCGAAGTCGTTCTCCCGCGCGCCCTGGGTCTTCGCGGTGGCCACGAGCAGTTTCATGACGGCTCCCTGTTCGATCGGATGTTCGAACAAGGTTGTACCGGCGGGGTCCGACAGTTTCCGGTGCGGACCCCGCCGGGAGGATCAGGCGGGCAGGTCGATCAGCGGTGCGAGGGCCGCGCGATGCCGCCCAGGAGTGCCCAAGGCGATCTCGTCGCTCTTCGCGCGCTTGAGGTACAGGTGCGCGGGGTGCTCCCAGGTCATGCCGATCCCGCCGTGCAACTGGATCGCCTCTTCGGCCGCGTGGACGGCGATGGGGGAGTTGCGGGCCTGCGCCACCGCGACCGCGATCGCGATGTCGTCACCGGAAGCCAGGCAGTCGGCGGCGTACCGCGCGGTCGCCCTGGCGTTGACCAGATCCGTGTACAGGTTCGCCAGCCGGTGCTTCAGCGACTGGAACGAACCGACCTGACGGCCGAACTGGTAGCGCTCCTTGAGATAGCGCACCGTTTCGGTCAGCGCCCACTCGGCGATCCCGAGTTGTTCCGAGGCGAGCAGTCCCGCCGCGGTCACGAGCGCCGTGTCCAGCGCGGACTCCGCCGTCGAGGCGTCGGCGACGCGCTTCGCGGCCACGTTCTCCAAGGAGACGTCGGCGATACGCCGGGTGAGGTCGAGGGAAACGGCCTCGGTGACTGTCACGCCCGCCGACGCCGCGTCGACCGTGTACAGGCCGGGACCGTCGGGCCCCACCGCCGGGACGACGAGCAGTTCGGCCACCGAAGCGTCGACGACGCTGCGGACCTGGCCGCTGAGCGTGCCGTCTGCGGCCGCGGTGACCGCCGAGGGGAACGCGGCGCCGGGCGCCGTCGACAGCGGGACGGCGAGCGCGCCGATGAGCGTGCCCGCGGCCAGTTTCCCGAGCCGTTCGGCCACTTCCGCCTGCGAAGTGTCGGTCGCCAGCAAGGCCGACGTCGCCAGGACGGCGCTGCCGAGATAGGGGACCGGGGCGACGCTGCGCCCGAGTTCCTCCATCACGACGGCGACTTCCCGCGCCGAAGCGCCGTGCCCGCCCAAGGCCTCCGGGACGGCGAGGCCCGCCGCGCCGAGGTCGGCGGCGAGCGTGCGCCACAACTTCAGGTCGTACGGTTCCGCCGTCTCGGTCCTGGCGATCAGGGCCGCCGGTTCCGCGCGGTCGGAGAACAGGTCGCGGACGCTGGCGCGAAGGTCCTCTTCGACCTCGGAATACAGCAGGTCGCTCATCGGGGCAGGTCCTTCCAGGCGACGTCCTTGTCGATCCGCGGCTCGGACGGCAGCCCCAGCACGCGCTCGGCGATGATGTTGCGCAGGACCTCCGAGGTGCCGCCCTCGATGGAGTTCCCCTTCGCGCGCAGATAGCGATAGCCGGCTTCGCGGCCGAGGAAGTTCACGCCGTCGGGACGCCGCATCGTCCAGTCGTCGTAGCGCAGGCCCTCGTCGCCGAGCAGCTCGATCTCCAGCCCGGACGCGGCCTGGTTCAGTTCGGAGAACGCGACCTTGACCGCGGAACCCTCCGGCCCCGGCGCGCCCGCGGCGAGCTGCTGTCGCAGCCGCGAACTCACCAGGCGCAGGCTTTCGCCCTCCACCCACAGCTTCAGGAGCCTGTCGTGCAGTTCGGACGTGCGCAGTTCCGGGCGCTCCCGCCAGACTTCCGTGACGACGCCGACCATGCCGCCGTCGCGCGGGAATTCGGTCCCGCCGATCGCGACCCGTTCGTTCATCAGCGTGGTCTGCGCGACCTTCCAGCCCTCACCGACCGCGCCGAGGCGATGCGCGTCGGGGATGCGGACCTCACTGAGGAAGACTTCGTTGAACTCGGCCTCACCGGTGATCTGGCGCAGCGGCCGGACCTCGACGCCCGGCGCGGTCATGTCGCACAGGAAGTACGTCATGCCACGGTGTTTCGGCACGTCGGGATCGGTGCGGGTGACCAGGATGGCCCACTGCGACTTGTGCGCGCCCGACGTCCAGACCTTCTGGCCGGTGACCACCCAGTCGTCGCCGTCGCGCACCGCGCGGGTGCCCAGTGCGGCCAGGTCGGATCCGGCGCCGGGCTCGCTGAACAGCTGGCACCACACTTCCCGCTCGGTCCACAGTGGACGCAGGAAGCGCTGATGCTGTTCGGGCGTGCCGAAGGCGAGGATGGTCGGCGCGGCCATGCCGAGGCCGATCCCGATCCGCCGTTTGTCGTTGTCCGGCGCGCCCGCCGCGGCGAGCTCCTTGTCCACAACGGACTGTAGGGAGCGGGGCGCGTTCAGCCCGCCGAGACCCTCGGGGAAGTGGATCCACGCCAGTCCGGCGTCGAAGCGCGCGTCGAGGAAGTCCTGGCGCGGCGTGCTTTCCGGCGGATACGCCGCCAGCAGATCGGCCACGCGCCGCTTGAGATCGTCCACAGTGGTCATTTCTTGGTCTCCCCGCGGTACTTCTTCAGCTCACGGTGCGCCAGCGAGCGCTTGTGCACTTCGTCCGGGCCGTCGGCGAGCCGCAGCGTCCGCACCTGCGCCCACATCTCGGCGACCGGGAAGTCCTGGCTGACCCCGCCCGCGCCGAACAGTTGCACGGCCTTGTCGAGGATCCACTCGACGGTGATCGGGGTGGAGATCTTGATCGCCTGGATCTCGGTGTGCGCGCCCTGGTTGCCGACGGTGTCCATCAGCCACGCGGTCTTGAGCACCAGCAGCCGCTGCTGCTCGATCTTGACCCGCGCCTCGGCGATCCAGTCCTGCACCACGCCCTGTTCGGCGATCGGCTTGCCGAAGGTCTCGCGCGAGAGCGCCCGGCGGCACATCAGTTCCAGCGCGCGTTCGGCCATGCCGATGGCGCGCATGCAGTGGTGGATCCGGCCCGGTCCGAGGCGGGCCTGCGCGATGGCGAACCCGTCGCCTTCACCGGCGATGAGGTTCTCCGCCGGCACACGGACGTCTTCGAAGACCACTTCGGCGTGGCCGCCGTGATCGCCGTCGGTGTAGCCGAACACGTGCATACCGCGTTTCACGGTCATGCCGGGCGTGTCGCGGGGGACAAGGATCATGCTCTGCTGTTTGTGCGGCGGACCGTCCGGATCGGATTTGCCCATCACGATGAAGATCTTGCAGTTCGGGTTCATCGCGCCGGAGATGTACCACTTGCGGCCGTTGATGACGTACTCGTCGCCGTCGCGCCGGATGCTGGTGGCGATGTTGCGCGCGTCGGAAGAGGCGACGTCGGGCTCGGTCATCGCGAACGCGGACCGGATCTCGCCGTCCAGCAACGGCTGGAGCCACTGCTTCTTCTGCTGTTCGGTGCCGAACATGGTGAGGACTTCCATGTTCCCGGTGTCGGGCGCCGCGCAGTTCAGCGCGGTCGGCGCGAGCCGGAGGCTGCGGCCGGTGATCTCGGCCAGCGGGGCGTATTGGAGGTTCGTCAGGCCCGCGCCGTGGTCACCGGGCAGGAAGAAGTTCCACAGCCCGCGTTTGCGGGCCTCGGCCTTGAGCTCCTCGACGATCGGCGGCTGCGACCATTCGCTGTCGCGCTCGGCCAGCTGCCGCTCGAAGACGGCCTCGGCCGGATAGATGTGCGAATCCATGAACTCGAGGAGTTTTCCCCGCAGTTCCTCGGTTTTCGCGTCGAAAGCGAAGTCCATCCGTTATCCCTCTTCCTTGAGAGTCTCATTGCCGTGCGCGATCAACGGGACGACGCCCGCGCCGATGCCGTCGAATCCGGCACCGACGGTCTGCCCCTTGCTGTAGCGGAGGTGGATGCCTTCCAAGATCACCGCGAGCTTGAAGAACGCGAAGCTCACGTACCAGTTGAGCCGGGAGACGTCGCGGCCGGAGCGCTCGGCGTACCGCGCGATGACCTCGTCGTTGCGCGGGTAGCCCGGTGCCGAACTGGCGTTGGACACGAACTGCAGCGACACCTTGTCGCGTTCGGCGTAGGCCACCAGCAATGCGAGGTCGGTCAGCGGGTCGCCGAGGGTGGACATCTCCCAGTCCAGTACCGCGGTGATCCGGTCGTCGGCGTTCACCAGCACGTTGTCCAGCCGGTAATCGCCGTGGACGATCGACGGCTTGCCCGATTCGGGTACCGACGAGGCGAGGCGGTCGTGCAGTTCGTCGACGCCGGGGAGGTCGCGGCTGCGGTTGCCGTCGAGCTGCTTCTTCCAGCGCCGCAACTGGCGTTCGAGGAAGCCCTCGGGACGGCCGAAATCGCCCAGTCCCACCGATTCCGGCTCGACGGCGTGCAGTGCGACGAGGGTGTCGACGAGCTCTTCCGCGATCGCCCTGGTCCGGGCGGGGCCGAGCGCGGCCAGTTCGGTGTCCGAACGGAACGGCGTGCCCTCCACGAACTCCATCACGTAGAACCGCGACCCGATGACGTCGGTGTCCTCGCACAGCAGCACGGTTTCCGGCACCGGGACGGCCGTGCCGTGCAGGCCGGAGATCACCCGGAACTCGCGGCCCATGTCGTGCGCGGTCGGCAGGACGTGGCCCAGCGGCGGGCGGCGGACCACCCAGCGGGACCGGCCGTCGCCCACGATGTAGGTGAGGTTGGACCGGCCCCCCTCCACGACCTGGCCGCTCAGGTCGCCCTGGACGAGACCCGGCCGGTGCTCGTCCAGATGGGCCTTGAGCCTGGCCAGGTCGAGGCCCGGCAGGTCGGACTGGTTCATGGTGCCTCCAGCATCTCGCTTTCCAGTTACAGTACCGACCAGTCGGTATGTCAGGTAGGGCTGGTCCGGCGAGGTGCCGGAGGTCACTTTCTCAGGCGATCAGCCGGACGACCATCTCCGCGACGCACGCCGGTTTGGGCTCGCCGTCGATTTCGATCGTCCACCGGACGACGGCCTGCTTGCCGCCTGCGACGTCGGTGACCTCGACCAGTTCGGCGCCTGCCCGGATCTTCGCGCCCACCTTGACGGGCTGCGGGAACCGGACCTTGTTCAGGCCGTAGTTGATGCCCATCTTGAGCCCGTCGACCCGGTAGAGCTTGCCGACGAAGCCCGAAATGAGCGACAGCGTGAGGAAACCGTGGGCGATCGGTGCGCCGAACGGGCCTTCGGCGGCCTTTTCGACGTCGACGTGGATCCACTGGTGGTCGTCGGTGGCGTCGGCGAACAGGTTCACCCGGTCTTGGGTGAGCGTCAGCCAGTCGCTGTGGCCGAAGTGCTCGCCGACGGCGTTCTCGAACTCCTGCAGGGAGGCGAATTCGCGCATGGCTCAGTCCTTCGGTCCGCCGGCGACGTAGATGACCTGGCCGGAGATGAATCCGGCGCCGTCGCTCACCAGGAACGACGCGAGGTTGGCGATGTCGTCGGGGGTGCCGACGCGCTGCACCGGGATCTGCGACGCGGCCGCCGCCTTGAAGTCCTCGAACGACATGCCGATCCGCTCGGCGGTCGCCGCGGTCATGTCGGTGGCGATGAAGCCGGGGGCGATGGCGTTCGCGGTGACGTTGAACTTGCCCAGTTCGATCGCGAGGGTCTTGGTGAAGCCCTGCATGCCCGCCTTGGCCGCGGAGTAGTTGACCTGGCCGCGGTTGCCCAGCGCCGAGGTGCTGGACAGGTTGACGATGCGGCCCCACTTCTCCTGCGTCTGGTACTTCTGCACCTCGCGGGTCATCAGGAACGAACCCTTCAGGTGCACGCCCAGCACCGAGTCCCAGTCCTGTTCGGTCATCTTGAACAGCAGGTTGTCGCGGGTGATGCCGGCGTTGTTGATCAGCACGGTCGGGGCGCCGAGTTCCTCGGCCACCCGGGTCACCGCGGCTTCGACCTGCGCGGCGTCGTTGACGTCCAGCGCGACACCGACGGCTTTGCCGCCCTCGGCGACGATCGCTTCTGCCCCCTGCTTGACGCCGGCCTCGTCGAGGTCCAGCAGGCCGACGGCGAACCCGTCGGAAGCGAGCCGCTTGGCCACGGCCGCCCCGATGCCGCGGCCGGCGCCGGTGACGATCGCTACACGGGAGGGGTGTTCGGTCACGGGTGTTCTCCTCGTCGTCGAGTGGAAGTGACGTCGAGTCTGCCGTACTAAGCGGTTGCTTTGTAGGGCAATCGTGGGACGTGTCCCGCTTTCGGTGGGCGCACCCGCCCGAACGAGCGCGAGTGTGACTGGAATCACGGTGGTGGGGGGGGGGTTTTGGTGGGGGGGAGGGAGGTGACCACCCCCCCCCCCCCCACCCGGCCGGGGCCCCGACGCGCCCACCAAAGGGGTGAACAGATGGGGGAGGG